>NZ_JACSQE010000013.1:0-8264 GCF_014836745.1 Oerskovia gallyi | reverse complement strand
TACGGAACGTGTTCAGTGCAGAGACGTTCGTGTTGACGCTGAAGCCCATGATGAGTCCTCCGTGAGACGGGCGAGAAAGATGGTCCCCCAGCCCATCCATGGGCCGGTCGACCACGACTGTCGGCACGGATCGCGCCGTCGTCTGGCACCGAGCGGGTGAGATCTCGCCGCAGGTCGTCGCCGCGACCTCGGGGTCAGGAGGCCGCGGGGGTGGACCAGGCGGCACGGCGGGTCGCGCCACCGGCGACCCTGTCCCCCACGTCGGCCAGGTACTCGCGACGGCGTGCGGACAGCGGCGCCGTCGAGCCCCGTGCCTCCCGGTCCGAGTAGTGCGCCTCGAGCCCCTCCCGCAGCAGGCGGACCGCCTCGATCCGCGCGTGCGAGACCGTCGAGTGCCCGATGCCGAGCTCCTCGGCGAGCGCGCCCACGGTACGGCCGCCGAAGTAGACCTCCTCCACGATGTACCGCAGCTGCTCGGGCAAGGCCGCGACGGCCTCGCGCACGACGTGCCGCTCCTCGGTCGCGAGCACCTGCTCCTCGGGGCTCGGTGCGTCGAGGACCACGTGCTCGTACATCGTGTCGTCGACCGCGACGATCGAGCGGCCGGCGTCGTCGCGGATCGCCCGGACGTCCGCGACCACGACGCCCATCGCCTCGGCGACCTGGGCGTCGGTCGGCTCCCGGCCCAGGGACGCCGTCAGCGTGGCCTCGACCGCGGTGAGCTCCTTGATCCGCTTGCGCGCCGACCGGGGCGCCCAGTCCTGGGACCGCAGCTCGTCCGACAGGGCGCCGACGATGCGGCGTCGGGCGTACGCACCGAAGGGCACCCCCCGGGCCGGGTCGTACGCCGTCGCGGCCGTCGTCAGCGCGATCGCCCCCACCGACGCGAGGTCCTCCCGCGAGAGGTGGTCCGCTCGGGCGCACAGGTCGGACACGAGGAAGCCGACGAGGGCAAGGTTGTCGACGACGAGAGCGTTGCGCTCGGAGAGGTTCACGCCGAAGCACCTTTCTGCTGGGCATCTGCTGGGGCACCCTGCGTCGCACCGCCCCGGGTGGGCACCGGGGAGGACGCTGCGAGGTACGCGGTAGCGACCGCGTCAAGGACTCCCATGCGGATCGGTCGACGATCAGTCGCCACATCCGCGCCGCAGCGACCGACAGTGGTCTCCGAGCGGGCCTCGCGGCCCGCCGTCCCGACCGACCACGCCGCACGTAAGGGAGAGCCGCATTGGGCCCTCAGGAGCTGTCGACCCTGTTGTGGCGAGAGCGTGAGCTGTTGGAGATGCTGCTCTTCAAGCTCGAGGAGGAGCAGCTGCTCCTCACGGCCGGCCGCACCCGCTGGCTCGCGCACGCCAACCGTGAGGTAGAGACGGTCATGGAGAAGGTGCGCGAGGCGACCCTCGTGCGCACCGTCGCCTCCGAGACGGTCGCCTCGTCCTGGGGGTTGTCCCCCGACGCCACGCTGCGTGAGATCGCGGCGGCCGCGCAGAGCACCGGACCGTGGCGCGAGATCTTCGAGGGGCACCTCGCCGGCCTGACCGAGCTGACCGTGCGCATCAAGACCGTCCGGGACACCAACACCCAGATCGTCAACCACGCCTCACGTTCGACGCAGGAGACCCTCGCGACGCTCGGCGGTGAGGCGCGGACCTACGACGCGACCGGCGCCGCCACGGCGCAGTCCGCCGTCGCCCGCCTCTTCGACACGATCCTGTAAGGAACCGCGCCCATGAGCTCGTTCGCCATCCTCAACACCGCCCGTCAGGGCCTGAACGCCGCACAGGCCGGTATCGATGTGACCGGTCAGAACGTGGCCAACCTCAACACGAACGGCTACACGCGTCAGCGCATCCAGCAGTCGTCCGTCTCCCCGCTGGCCGAGATGGGCCTGGCGCGCTTCGCCCAGCCCGTGCGCAACGGCCAGGGCGTGAGCATCGACGGCGTCGCGCGGCTCGGGAACCTCTTCCTCGAGTCCCGCGTGCGGCAGACCGCGTCGAACGAGGGGTACTCCGTGGTGCGCGCCACGGCCTTCAACGCGGTCGAGGACATCCACGGCGAGCCCTCGGACACGGGCATGTCCGCGACCCTGCAGTCGTTCTGGAGCGGTTGGCAGGACGTCGCGAACGCCCCCGGGAAGGAGGCCCAGGCGCGCGTGGTCATCGAGCGCGCGGTGGGCATCGTCGACCGGCTCGTCGCGGGTCGCGCGGAGGTCGCCGGGCAGTGGCAGCAGTCCCGCACGAGCGCGACCTCCCTCGTCTCGGAGGTCAACGCGATGGCGGACAAGGTCGCGGCCCTCAACGCACAGATCCGCGACGCCGCAGGTCAGGGTGTCTCGACCAACGAGCTCGTGGACCACCGGAACCAGGTGACGGCCTCGCTCGCGCAGGTCGCCGGCGCCCAGGCCAGCATGAACCCGGACGGCACGGTCAGCGTCCTGCTGGGCGGCAACCTGCTCGTCGACGGCACCACGACCAACCCGGTCAAGCTGGCCGGGTCGCAGTCGATGGACGGCGTGACCACGGACCCTGTCCGCCTCGAGTGGGCGCACCGCGCCGGCGCGCAGGTCGCCCTCGAGGGCGGGGACCTCGCGGGGCACCTGTCCGCCCTGGCGCCCGCGTCGTCCGGTGGCGTGTACGCCCAGGCCGCGGCGGGCTACGACGCCCTCGCCTCGACGATCGCCGCCCAGGTCAACGCGCTCCACACGACGGCCCAGACGACGACGGGCGCGCCGGGCGGTCCCTTCTTCGTCTTCGACGCGGGCAAGCCCCCGGCGTCAGGCATCAAGGTCGCCGTCACCGACCCCTCGCAGGTCGCCGCTGGCGGCGGCGGTGGCGCGCTCGACGGGTCCGTCGCGGACAAGATCGCACGACTCGGCGTCGCGTCCGACGGTCCCGATGCCGGCTGGTCCGCGCACGTCGCGACGATCGCCGTGAAGTCGAGCTCGGCGACGTACGACGCGAAGCTCGCGACCATCGCGTCCACCGCGGCGTTCTCCGACCTGCTGTCCAACTCGGCCGTCTCGCTCGACGAGGAGACCGTGAACCTCGTCCAGTACCAGCACGCCTACCAGGGGGCCGCGCGCGTCCTCACCGCGGTCGACGAGATGCTCGACCAGCTCATCAACCGCACGGGCCGCGTCGGCCTGTGACCCACCAGAACCGTCCGCCGCGCCGGCCCGCCGGCCCGCCCGTCTCCTAGGGGAGAACCGTGCGCATCACCAACCAGATGCAGGCCTCGTTCGTCACACGAAGCATGCAGGCCAACCTCGCCCGGATGGCCGAGCTCCAGGAGCAGGGCACGTCCGGACGCAAGCTCGTCCGTGCGTCGAGCGACCCTTCTGCGGCGGCCGACGCCCTGTCCGTGCGCAACCAGCTCGCCACCGAGAAGCAGTACCAGCGCAACATCGAGAACGGCGACGGCTGGCTCTCGACGCTCGACTCGGCGCTGCGGTCCGTCACGGACGTCGTCCAGCGCGTGCGCGACCTCGTGATGCAAGGAGCCTCCGACACGGCGTCGCCCGACGCGCGCGAAGCCATCGCGGTCGAGCTCGACGAGCTCCGCTCCGAGCTGCTGCGCCAGTCGAACACCACCTACCTGGGGCGCAACGTGTTCGCCGGCACGTCCGACGAGGGGGTCGCGTTCCGTGACGACTACACCTTCACCGGTGTCCCCGGCAGCAGCGTCGAGCGACGTATCGGTGCCGACTCGACCGTCCAGGTCGACATCGACGGGGCCGCGGTCTTCGGCGCCGGAGCGGGCTCCGTCTTCGCCCTCCTCGACACGGTCGTGGCCGACCTGCGGGCCGGCACGAACGTCCGGAGCCACCTCGGGGCCGTGGACTCCCGGCTGTCCGCCGTCCTGACCCAGCACACCACCGTCGGCGCACGGCAGAACCAGCTCGAACGCGCCACGGACACCAACGCCGACTCTCAGCTCGCGCTCAAGACGCAGCGCGCCGGGATCGAGGACGCCGACATCGCCGAGATCGCGATCGACCTCCAGCTCAAGCAGGTCGCCTACCAGGCGACCCTGAGCATCGGGTCCAACCTCCTGCAGCCCACTCTCATGGACTACCTCCGCTGATGACCACCATCACCTTCGTGACCCCGCCCCCCGGCCTCGCGGCCCGCCGGTTCGAGCTGCTCGAGGAGCAGACGGACGGCGTCTACACGCTCGCGGCGCTCGACACCCCTGGAGTCGACCTGCTCGTCGTCGACCCGAGCCGCTGGGTGCCCGACTACGCGCCCGCCATCCCGGCGGGCGACCTCGACCTCATCGGGGCGACCGACGAGGACCCCGTGGTCCTCGTGGTCGCGACCGCACGGGACGGGGTCGTGAGCGTCAACCTCATGGCCCCGGTCCTGGTGCACCCGGACACCGGTGCCGCGATCCAGACGATCCTCGACGGCCAGGGCCTCGACCTTCGTCGGGAGCTCGTCCCGGCCTGACCGCCGTCCGCACCGCACCGGGCGCTCTGCTCGTCCATCCCCGCTCGACGCACGACGCACGACGCACGACGCACGACGCACGAAGAGAGGCCCGTCCGGATCCCGGACGGGCCTCTCTTCGTGCGTGGAGACGTGACGACTACCGCAGGACGACCGTGTACGCGCCCCCGCCGTAGCCCGCGACCTCCACCTCGGCGTCGAGCCGGCGTCCCGTGCTGCGCAGGAACGACACGGCGGTGCCCGGCAGGGCGGCCCGCGTCGAGTCGAACACGTCGGCGAGCACCAGGTGCGGGGCGTCCTCGGTGTTGAACAGCCCGGCCGTGACGTTGAGGACCTCGGAGACGTTCTCGAGCAGGACGTCGCTGAGACGCCCGTCCGCCGCGGCGTCCTTCGCCGGTCCGGGAGGCATGAGCCCGATCGACGCGCCCAGGTACGCGCCCAGCGGGACGTCGACCGCGACCACGGCCTCGACCTGGCCGCGGTTGCTCAGGTACGTGGCCACGACGAGTCCCTTCGTCTCGGGCGTCATGAGCCGGCCGGCCGGCACGGCCGTGCACGCACGGCCGACCAGGCCCGCGTACAGGTCCTTGATCTCCTTGAGCTGAGGCAGGGGCGTGGTGGTCACGAGTGGGGTCCTCCGGGGTCTCTCGGTGGGTGGTTCGCTGGGGTGCGCGCGTGGTGCGGTCAGCGGAAGTGCGGGCGCAACGCCGACTCGAACGTGCCGGCGTCGAAGGGCTTGGCGATGAGGAACAGCGCCCCCTCGCTCTCCGCGAGCTCGCGCATCTGCGGCGAGCCCTCCGACGTGACGAAGCCGAACGGGACGCTCGAACCGCCCGCGCGCAGGGCACGCAGGAAGTCGATCCCGTTCATCTCGGGCATGTTCCAGTCCGACAGGACGAGGTCGGGCTTCTCCGCGCGGGTCAGGGCGAGCGCCTCGGCGCCGTCACCGGCCTGGACGACGTCCCAGTCGCCGAAGCCCGCCTGGCGCAGGGTCCGCAGGACGATCTGTCGCATGACGCGGCTGTCGTCCGCCACGAGGACTCTCACAGGTCTTCTCCGTTCGTCGAGGTCCACAGCTGGATGAGGATCGGGCCGCCCCACCAGAGCAGCGCCTGCTCGTGGTCGGCCGGGCGGGAGGCCGAGGGCTCGGAGTGCTCGACCACGGGCAGCGTCAGCGAGGACCCCTCGGGCATCATGGCCTTGAGGTTGCCCCCGACGACGTTCGCGACCTCCCCGAGCGCGTCCTGGACGTCCTCGAGCGTCACGGGCTCGTCGTCCTCCTTGAGCAGGAGCGAGCGGGCGAGACGGTCCGCGGTCTCACGGGCCGTGACGACCAGCGTGCGCGAGACCGCCGGCCCCACGATGTCGACCCAGGCGTACAGGGGGTCGGCGATCGGCTCCTCCAGAGCCTCCATGGGCAGGAGGAGCCCCGGCTCGCCGTCGACCATCGCCGTGAACAGGTCCTGCGCCATCGGGACGACGCTCTGGGCGAGCGTCGAGGTGGTGTCGGTCATGCGAGCTCCTTCTGCGGCAGCAGCCCGAGCATGTCGAGCTTGGCCTCGAGCGCGTCAGGGGTGAACGGCTTGATGAGGTACTCGTGCGCCCCTGCCGCGAGGGCGCGCACGATCTGGTTCTGCTCGGACTCGGTCGTGACCATCATGAGCGTGAGGTCGCGCCAGTCCCGGCGCTTGCGGACCTCCTGGACGAGCTCCAGTCCGTCCATCACGGGCATGTTCCAGTCGACGCACGCCAGGTCGAAGCGTTCACCGGCCTCGAGCAGGTCGAGCGCTGCGCGCCCGTCCCCCGCCTCGGCGATCTCGAAGCCGAGACCCTTCAACGTCGACGCGACGATGCGGCGCATCACGCGCGAGTCGTCGATCACCAGCGCTCTCATGCGCTGCCTCCTCGGAGTCGGTAGATGGAGCCGTGTGCGCCGTCGACGCGTTCCCACGCGGGATCGACACCGACGGTCGTCTCGGCGGCACCCAGGATCAGGTAACCGCCAGGTCTCACCC
The DNA here is from genome assembly GCF_014836745.1 of Oerskovia gallyi. Taxonomy (NCBI): domain Bacteria; kingdom Bacillati; phylum Actinomycetota; class Actinomycetes; order Micrococcales; family Cellulomonadaceae; genus Oerskovia; species Oerskovia gallyi. The sequence continues at coordinate 1,801 of NZ_JACSQE010000013.1, read as the reverse complement.
GGCTACGGAGCCGGGCGAGGATCGACTGCTTGGTGGGCATGTCGAAGTAGATGAGGACGTTGCGCAGGAAGACCACGTCGAACGTCCCGACGCCCGGAGGCGGCGTGAGCAGGTTGTGCTTCTCGAAGGTCAGGTTCCGTCGCAGCGCGGGGTCGACCTCCCACTCCGCGCCGGCCCGCCGGAAGTGGCGGACGAGCATCGGGGCGGGCAGCCCCCGGTTGACCTCGAGCTGGCTGTACCGACCCCCACGGGCACGGTCGAGCACCTGCGCGTTGATGTCGGTCGCGAGGATCCGGAAGCGCTGGTGCCCCTGCTCGGCCAGGACCATCGCGATGCTGTATGGCTCCTGACCCGTCGAGCACGCCGCGGACCAGATCGACAGGTCACCGTCGCCGTGGGCCGGCAGCACGACCCGTCGCAGGGCCGTGAACGGTGAGGTGTCACGGAACCACGACGTCTCGTTGGTCGTCATGGCCTCGATCACGCGCACGATCTCACCGCTCGAGCCGGTGCGCACGTACCGCTGCACGTACTGCTCGACGGCGTCGATGCCGTGGAGCCCCTTCTCCCGGGCCAGCGGTCCGAGACGAGACTCGACGAGGTACTCCTTGCCGGGGGCGAGCTGGATCGCGCTGTGCCGGCGGACCAGGTCGCTCACGAACGAGAACGACTGGGTGGACACGGTCATGCGTGTGCTCCTTCGATCGCCGAGACGACGGCGCGGGCGAGGTGGTCGAGCGGGAGGACCTGGTGGGCGTGCCCAGCCGTGACCACGGCACCCGGCATGCCCCACACGACCGACGAGGCCTCGTCCTGGGCGACGACGTGCCCCCCGGCCCCGGCGACCGCACCGGCACCGTCGCGCCCGTCCGAGCCCATGCCGGTCAGGACGAGCGCGAGCAGGTCGCCACCGAGCACCTGGACCGCGGACCGGAACAGGACGTCGACCGAGGGGCGCGTGAAGTTGACCGGTGGCCCGTCCGTGACGGTGGTCGCCAGGCTGGAGCCACGGCGCACGACCTCGAGGTGCCGCCCGCCGGGCGCGAGGTAGGCGTGACCGGGCGCGAGGATCTCTCCTCCGACGGCCTCGACAACGGTCGTGGGCCCCTCACGGTCGAGCCGTTCCGCGAGCTGGCGGGTGAAGACGGGCGGCATGTGCTGGACCACGAGGACCGGCACGGGCAGCGGCTCGCGGATCGCCGAGAAGACCCGTCGCAGCGCGTCGGGCCCTCCGGTCGAGGAGCCGACGACGACGGCGCGGACCGGACGTCTCGGCGCCGCCCTGCGCGTGGTCGGCACGGCGACCGGGGCAGCCCCTCCTGACCGGGCCGCCGCGGGCAGGCGGGCACCGGGCACGAGCGCCTTGATCTTGGGGACGAGCTCGAGCCCGACCCGTTCGAGTGCGGTCTGCACGGAGCCCGTGCCGCTGGGCTTGGTCACGTAGTCCGTGGCCCCGGCCGTGAGCGCGTCGAGCGTCGCCCCTGCTCCGCGCTCGGTGAGCGTCGAGAACATGATGACCGGCATCCGCCGCCCCGCGGCACGCAGGGCGCGCACCGTCTCGATCCCGTCGAGCACGGGCATCTCGATGTCGAGCGTGATCAGGTCGGGCTCGAGCTGCTCGACCTTCGCCAGGGCGAGGCGGCCGTCGGCGGCGGTCCCCACGACCGTGATCTCGGGGTCGCGCTCGAGGGTCTGCGTGACGAGGCGTCGGATGACGACCGAGTCGTCCACGACGAGCACGCGGATCACGCGTGACCTCCTGGGACCGTGGACGAGGCCGTGCGTCCGGCCGGGCACCTCA
>NZ_JACSQE010000012.1:79331-167583 GCF_014836745.1 Oerskovia gallyi | reverse complement strand
TCAAGCGTGGCCCGGTCGGGCTGATCGGGCACACCAAGTCCGACGCGTCCGAGACCGTCCGCCACCTCGTCGAGGACGTGACCGGTGCGGTCGCCGCCTCGGAGGGCGTGGAGGCGGTCGAGGGTGACCTCGAGGCCGGTCGCGTCGCGCCGCACGGTTCGCCCGAGGCGGTCCTGGAGTTCCTGACCGAGCGCGGCGTGGACGTCGTCCAGTGGGCCGACTGGGAGGTCCTGGACGCCCACGAGCGCACCCTCGGGGAGCCGCACGGGCGCGAGCGCATCAAGGTCGTGCCCCGCGAGGACATGATCCGCATCGCCCGCCGCCAGACCGAGGCAGCCACCGAGGCCTGACCCGCACGACGCGCACCACGCCACGGCGCCCCAGCCCACCCGGGCCGGGGCGCCGTCGTCGTCCTTGCGAGGACGGGCCGCGCTCAGGCCCGGCATGCCGAGCCGTCCGGGTCAGGCGGCGCAGGGAACCCCCCGCGTGCGCCGAGCGTTCTCCCGGTGGATGCTCGCACCACGGCATCCTGTGCTCGACGGAAGGGGCTGAGCGTGGGTCATCAGCATTTCAACGGTCTGAAGACCGCAGGGCTCTTCGGGATCATGTGGGTCGTGATCCTGGGCCTGTGGGCCGTGTTCGGACGGTCGGCCAGCACGTTGTGGATCTTCGTCGCGATCGGTCTCGTGACCACGGCGTACGGGTACTGGAACTCCGACAAGATCGCGATCCGGGCCATGCACGCGCGGCCGGTGAGCGAGCTCGAGCAGCCCGCGATGTACCGGATCGTGCGGGAGCTCTCGACCGCCGCGCGTCAGCCGATGCCCAAGCTGTACGTCTCGCCCACGCAGGCCCCCAACGCGTTCGCGACGGGTCGCAACCCCAAGAACGCCGCGGTCTGCTGCACCGAGGGCATCCTGACGCTGCTCGACGAGCGCGAGCTGCGCGGCGTGCTGGGGCACGAGCTCATGCACGTGTACAACCGTGACATCCTCACGTCGTCCGTCGCGAGCGCGATGGCCGGCGTCATCACGTCTCTCGCGCAGTTCCTGCTGATCTTCGGCGGCAACCGCGAACGGGGCGGCAACCCCTTGGCGGCACTCGCGATGGCGCTCCTCGCGCCCGTGGCGGCGATGGTGATCCAGCTCGCGATCTCCCGGACGCGCGAGTACGACGCCGACGAGGACGGGGCCAAGCTCACGGGCGACCCGCTCGCCCTCGCGTCGGCGCTGCGCAAGCTCGAGCAGGGGACGGCGCGGGCCCCGCTGCCGCAGAACCGCGACCTCGTCGACGTCTCGCACGTCATGATCGCCAACCCGTTCCGCGGCGCGGGCGTCGCGAAGATGTTCGCGACGCACCCGCCCATGGCCGACCGCATCCAGCGCCTCGAGCGCATGGCGGGCCAGCAGGGTGGCATCACGCGCTACTGAGCCCTCGTCGCCGAGGCGCCCGTCGCTGAAGGTCCCTGCCCTCGAGGGAGAGCCGAGCTCCCTCTATCTCGCGGCCCCCGACGACGTGATGCCGCGCTCGGCCAGCCAGTCGCGCACCGCGGCCCACGCGCCCGAGCGGGGGTTCTGGGGCGACAGGTGGTCCTCGCCAGGGATCACCGCGAGCGTCACGTCGTCCCCGGCCGCTCGCGCCGCCTCGGCATAGCCGGTCGCGACCGAGGGCAGGACCACGGCGTCCAGGTCGCCGGTCGTCACGAGCGTCGGGACGCCGAGCGGGAGCCGCGCGGTGGGGTCCGCCAGGTCGTACCGGTCGTCGGTGACCTCGCTCGTCGAGCCGCCCATGAGCGCCTCGACCGGCCCCCGCGACCCGTGCACCGACCCCGCGGCCGCCAGGTCGTTCACGCCCGCCTGGGTGACCACGAGGTCGGGCCGGACGTGCGGGGAGGCTCCGGGGGCGCCGTCGGGCAGGGTGTGCCGGGCCGCGAGCCACAGGGCCATGGTCCCGCCCGCGGAGTGCCCGACGACGGCCACGCGCCCGGGCGTCAGGCCCACGGTCCCGAGGGCTTCGGGGAGCAGGTCGAGGCCTGCCGCGACGTCCTCGAACGTGCCGGGCCAACCGCCGTCGTCGGCAGGGTCGGCCGCGCCCACGCCGCGGTAGTCGAGGTTCCACACCACGACGCCGTCGTCGGTGAGGTCGCGGGCCACCGCGGCCTCGGACGAGCGGTCGTACTCGGCGCCCCAGCCGCCGCCGTGGACCAGGACGACGACGTCGACGGTCTCTCCCGCCTCCTTGACCTCCGTGGTCTCGGACGGCGTACGCAGTTCCTCGGTGCCTGCGGCGAGCGCTGCGGGCAGGATCAGGTCGGCCGTCTGGGCCGGGCGCGGGCCGTAGGAGAACGTGGTGAGCATCGCGTCGTCGGGCGCGGTGGCCGGGGAGGAGGTCGATGCGGGCACCTGTTGATCCGCAGGGGCGGGGCTCGTGCACCCGGTGGTCGCGAGCGCGAGCGCGAGCGCGAGCGCGAGGGCCGCCGTCCGGCCGCGTCGGCCGGTCGCGGCCGAGGGTGCCTGGTGGGGCCCGGTGTCCTGTCGGGCGCGCATCAGCTGCCCTGTCTCTCGGTTGCCGTCGGTGTGCTCGATGGGGCTGACCCGTCGAGCAACCGCTCCAGGGCCACCGCGACACCGTCCTCGTCGTTCGACGCCGTCACGTGGGTCGCGGCCTCGAGCACCTCCGGGTGCGCGTTCGATACGGCGTACGAGGTTCCCGCCCAGGTGAGCATCGGCAGGTCGTTGGGCATGTCGCCGAACGCCCAGACCTCGTGGGCCCCGATCCCGTGGGACGAGGACCAGGCGGCCAGCGCACCGGCCTTGGTCACGTCGGGAGGGAGGAGCTCGGCGAGCCCCGCGGCCCCGGAGAACGCGAGCAGGGCACGGTCGCCCACGACGTCGAGCACCTGCTCGAAGAACTCGTCCTGGCCCAGGGCGTCCGTGCGCGCGAGCAGCTTGGCGACGGGGGAGTCGAGCGCGCGCTCGACCGGCCCACGCCAGGAGTCCGGCATGTCCTCCTCGTGCCGGAACGTCGAGTCGAACACCGGGCCGTCGACCTGCTCGACGGCCAGCGCGACACCGGGCACCGCGGCGCGCAGGTCGCTGACCACGTCACGCAGGGCGGGCAGTGCGAAACCACGGGACTCGACGACCTGGCGCGTGCCGACGTCGTACACGCACGCGCCGCCCAGGCAGATGATGACGCCGTGCCCTCCCACCAGGCGCCCGACCTCGGTCAGCCAGCGGGGCGGGCGGGCCGTGACGAACACGACCTGGGTGCCGGCCTCGTCCAGAGCGGCCAGGACACGGCGGGTGCGGTCGGAGACCGTGCCGTCCGAGCGCAGCAGCGTCCCGTCGAGGTCGGTCGCGATCACGCGAGGACGGCGCAGGGGGCTGGTCATGCGGGGGACCCAGCGGCGCGCGCCGGGACGGTGTCGAGGGCCCCGTGGCTCAGCACGGGCGCCACCGCCGGGAGTCGGTGAGTGTCCACGCCGCGAGTCTAGGTCGGCGCGGTAGCGACACGCCCGCACGTCGCGGGCGTGACACGGCGGGGCCCGGAACGCGGACGGGCGCGCCACCGTCGGGCAGGAGCCCGAGCAGCGACGCGCCCGTCAGGAGCTGGTCAGCGGTAGTTCGTGAACTGCACCGCGAAGTCCAGGTCCGCGCCCTTGAGCAGCGCCTGGACGGTCTGGAGGTCGTCGCGCGACTTGCTCGTCGCGCGGACCTCGTCGCCCGTGATCTGCGTCTTGACGCCCTTGGGCCCCTCCTCGCGGATGATCTTGGTGACCTTCTTCGCGTTCTCGCCCGCGAGGCCCTCCTTCAGCACACCCTCGAGGCGGTACTCCTTGCCCGACAGCTTGGGCTCGTTCTCGCCCGTGTCGAACGCCTTGAGCGAGATGCCGCGCTTGATGAGCTTGGTCTGGAACACGTCGAGGATCGCGAGGACGCGCTCCTCCGAGTTCGCGACCATGACGATCTTCTCGCCGCTCCAGGCGATCGACGCGCCGATGTTCTTGAAGTCGTAGCGGGTCTGGATCTCCTTGATCGCCTGGTTGAGGGCGTTGTCGACCTCCTGGCGGTCGACCTTGCTGACGATGTCCATCGATGAATCGGCCACGGTGCTCTCCTGACACGGTAGGTGGATTGGTCTGGGGTCAACGGTAGTGGGCGGGGGCCAGGGGCGTCGCCTCGGGCACCCGCCTGCGAGCCGACCGCGGTCCGATCGGTCAGCGAGCCGCGAGCCGGGACACGCGCATCGCGCGCAGGGCGTCGACGCTGAGCACGATCAGCGCGAGCCACACGAGCGAGAAGCCGGCCCACCGAGCGGGCGGCATGGACTCGTGGAACACGAGCAGCCCGACGAGGAACTGGAGCACGGGCGCGAGGTACTGGAGCATGCCGACGAGGCTCAGCGGCAGGCGGCGGGCCGCCGCGCCGAACAGCAGGAGGGGCAGGGCCGTGACGACGCCGCTGGATGCGAGCAGGAGGGCGTGACCGGTGCCCTCGGCGGCAAACGTCCCGACGCCCGTGACCCCGAGGAAGACGAGGTAGCCGAGCGCCACGGGGAACAGCAGGGTCGTCTCGACCGCCAGGCCGGGCAGGGCCTCGACGTCGCGCCCGACACGGTTCTTGACGAGTCCGTACAGGCCGAACGAAACGGCGAGGGTCAGCGCGATCCACGGGAGCCGGCCGACGCCGATCGTGAGGACGACCACGGCGGCCGTGCCGATCCCGAGCGCGACCCACTGCGCGGGGCGCAGCCGCTCCTTGAGCACGAGCACCGCGAGCAGCACCGTGACGAGGGGGTTGATGAAGTACCCGAGGGCCGCGTCGAGCACGTGCCCGGACAGCACGCCGTAGACGTACACGGTCCAGTTCGTGGCCACGAGCACCGCGGCGATCGCCAGCAGCCCCACGGTCCGGCGCACGCGGAACGCGGCCCGGAACGCGGGCAGCTTGCGCATCACGAGCAGCAGGAGGAGGCAGAACAGCAGGCTCCACACCACGCGGTGGGAGATGATCTCGAGCGGCCCGGCCGGCTGGAGCAGCGGGAAGAAGAGGGGCATCGCGCCCCACAGGAAGTACGCGCTCGCCCCGAGGACCACGCCGAGGCGGTCGATCGGGGCCGACGTGGGGATGCCCGGAGCGCCCGGACGGGAGGCGCCCGGTGGCGCGGAGAGGTCGTTCACGGGGTGCTGGGGTGCCTGGCTCACGGTCCACTGTAAGCGTGTGCAGGCGGATCGTGAGGGGTCGATTTTCCTCCGGGGTCGAATTCGCTGTACTGTTGCCACGCTCCCGCAGTTCGGAAGCGTCTTTCGGTTGTGCCTCGGCACGGTCGGGGCGAGGCCGACGGGAGTGCACAACTCAACATGGCAGGTTGCCCGAGCGGCCAAAGGGATCTGACTGTAAATCAGACGGCATAGCCTTCGTGGGTTCGAATCCCTCACCTGCCACGCACATGAACGAGGCGTCACCCGTCGGGTGGCGCCTCGTTCGCGTTGAGGTCAGCGTGCGGGGTCGAGTCGGGGTGCGCGGGCAGGGTCTCCCGGGGCGCGGTCTGCGGCCCGACGGCGGAGCTCACCGGGGTCGTCCGGCCGACGGCGCACCTCCGGGACGCGTCGAGGGCACGGGCAGCTCGTGCGGGCGGGGGTGAAGTCGTGACATGTCGGACCGGTTCCGCTCGCCCGACGCGCGTCCGCAGAGCGAGGAGGGCGACTCCCGGTCGGGCCGCAGAATCGGCCTGATCACTGGGGTCCGGGGCGGTCGCCGGGGTCGATTTCGCACCACGCCAGAACCCGTGTAATCTTCTTACCGCTGCCCCGATAGCTCAGTCGGCAGAGCGTCTCCATGGTAAGGAGAAGGTCAAGGGTTCGATTCCCTTTCGGGGCTCTGTGAAGTGACGCGGGGTCGTCTCGCTGGAATACTGGCGACACGACCCCGCGTTCATCACGCGGCGGGGTAGCTCAGCTGGTCAGAGCGCACGGCTCATAATCGTGAGGTCGCGGGTTCGAGCCCCGCCCCCGCTACCACTTCCTGACAACACCGTACGGCGGCCGGCGCCGTGCGGCCTAGCAAGCACGTAGCGCCCTCCGGAGGCGCGAGAGGTGGCACTACCGTGGCAAGCAAGAGCTCAGACGTTCGCCCGAAGATCACGCTCGCATGCGTGGACTGCAAGGAGCGGAACTACATCACCAAGAAGAACCGCCGCAACGACCCCGACCGTCTCGAGCTGGCGAAGTTCTGCCCGCGCTGCGGCAAGCACACCGCTCACCGCGAGACCCGCTGATCCAGCGGCTCCACTGAGCAGCTCCGCACGCATGGCGATCAACGCTGACTACGCCGGTCGCGAGTACCCGGCCACCGCCCCGTACTCGGTCGGCCGCGAGAAGATCCGCGAGTTCGCCGCTGCTGTCGGTTCGACCCACCCCGCGCACCACGATGTGGCCACTGCGCGGGGTTTGGGCTATCCGGACCTGATCGCGCCGCCCACGTTCGCGGTCATCGTCGCGCAGCGCGCCGAGGCCCCGTTCATCCAGGATCCTGAGGCAGGCGTCGACTTCACACGCGTCGTGCACGCCGACGAGCGGTTCGTGCACCACCGTCCGATCGTCGCCGGCGACGAGCTCGTGACGGTGCTGCACGTCGACTCGATCACGCAGCGGGCCGGCATCTCGATGGTCACGACGCGCGCCGAGATCGGCGCCCTGGTGGCAGACGGTTCCGGAACCGTCGAGCCCGTCGCGACCGTCACGTCGAGCCTCGTCGTCCGCGGGGAGGACGCATGACCGAGCACATCGCCTCTCCGGTGAGCACCGCTCGACCGGACCTCGCCGCCCTCGCGGTGGGCGACGTCGTCGGGAGCCGCGAGGTCCTCGTCGACCGGGCGCGCCTCGTCCGCTACGCCGGTGCGAGCGGCGACTTCAACCCGATCCACTGGAACGACGCCTTCGCGCAGAGCGTTGACCTGCCCGGCGTGATCGCGCACGGCATGTTCACCATGGGGGCCGCCGTCGCGCTGGTCGAGGACTGGGCCGGGGACCCGGGCGCGGTCGTCGACTACCAGACCCGCTTCACGCGTCCCGTGCCCGTGCCGAACCCGGGCGAGGCCGTCATCTCGGTGTCGGGAGCGATCGGTGCGATCGATCTCGAGGCCCGCACGGTCCGTGTCGACCTCACAGTCACGTTCGAGGGCGCCAAGGTCCTCATGAAGGCGCAGGCGGTCGTCCGCCTCTAGCCGCCGGACACAGCTCGCAGAAGGGCGCCTCTCCCGCACGGGAGAGGCGCCCTTCGTGCGTCACGGTTCGGGGGAGCGGGGCGGTTCAGGCGCTCGGCGCGGGTCCTGTCGTGGTCCCGAGCACGAGCCCGACGTCGAGCATGACGGTCTCCGGCTCCTTGCCGGCGAGGAGCGCCACGACCGCGTTGCCCAGCTCGGCGCCCTTCTCGGCGAGGGGCTGGTGGACGCTCGTGAGGGTGTCGGGGCTGAGCCAGGGGAGGTCGAGGCCGTCGAACCCGGCGATGGACAGGTCTTCTGGCACGCGCAGCCCGAGCTCCTTGGCGCCGAGGAGCGCGCCCGCGGCGAGCAGGTCGGAGTGGGCGATGATCGCGGTGGGCCGTTCGTCGGCGGGGACCCAGGTCCCGAGGATCTCGACGGCCGCGGCGTGCCCGTGCTCGACGAGCGAGGCCTCGGTCTCCCACGAGATGAGGGGCTCGACGACGTCGCGCACCCCGGTGAGGCGGTTGAGGGTGGGGGTGCGGTCGGCCTGGGCGAGGCGCTCGGCGTCGATGACCCCGCTGCGACGCGAGTTGTCGAGGGGGAGCGAGATCTCGGCGATGCGGGTGTGGCCGAGGTCGACGAGGTGGCGGACGGCCTCGGCCGTGCCGCGCCGGTCCTCGATGCCGACGAGCGGCGTGCCGGGCACGGGGCGACCTTCGCCGATCACGACGGGCACGCCGCGGCGTTGCAGGGCGGCGAGGGTCGCGTCGTCGGTCCCGACGCCCCACACGAGGACCGCGACGTCCATCGCGGCGCTCTCGATGAGGGGGTCGACCGCGCGGGACGGGTCGTCGGAGGGGATGCCGGGGATGAGCAGGACGCCGAGGCCGCTGGTCCCGAGGGTGGAGACGAGGCCGTCGAGGACCTGGACGGCGACCGGGTCGCGGAACGCGCGCTTGAGCTGGTCGCCGATCACGACGCCCACGATCCCGGACTTCCCGGAGCGCAGCTGGCGCCCGAGGGGGTTGGGGCCGGTGTAGCCGAGCTCGTCGGCCGCGGCCATGACGCGGTCGCGCGTCTCGGGGGTGATGGGGCCCGCGCCCGAGAACGCGAGGGACGCGGTGGAGACGGAGACCCCGGCGAGCGCGGCGACGCGGGCGAGGGTCGGGCGGCCTGGCGTCCTGGGTGCCTGCTCGGTCTCGGTCATCGTCGCCCCTCTGTCGGTCATCTGCCGGTCATCTGGTCGTTCTCGGGTCCGGCGTGGCGCGCGGAAAGGTGTTTGACGGCGCGGCCAGACTACCCGCAGAATTGACCCCATGTCTCGAATCGTTTCGAAGGCCACCCACGACGCAGGAATCGAATCGATTCGACCCGTACTTGATCCTGGCCTCTCCCGCGCCCGCTGGTCCCTCCTGGGGATCTTCCTGCTCAACGGCATCACCATGTCGAGCTGGCTCGCCCGCATCCCGTCGGTCCGCGACGCGCTCGACATGACGCCCAAGGACCTGGGCTTCGTGCTGCTCGCGGGTGCGATCGGCGCCCTGATGACCGTCACGCTGGCCGGTCCGATCGTCAACCGTTTCGGCGGCAAGGCGACCATGCTCGCCTCGACGGCCTTCTTCGCCGCGGCGCTCGTGCTCCTGGGCGTCGGCCCGGCCACGGGGTCGGTCGCGCTGCTGGCCGCGGGCATCTTCCTCAACGGTGTGGCCTTCTCGCTCGGCAACGTGCCCATGAACGTCGAGAGCGCGAGCGTCGAACGGCGCACCGGGCGCACTATCCTGCCGCAGTTCCACGCGGCCTTCAGCATCGGTGCGGTCGTCGGTTCTCTCGTCGGCGCCGCGTGCGCCGCGGGTGACGTCCCGGTCCTCGTGCAGTTCGCGGGCACCGCGGTCGTCGCGACGGTCTGGCGCCTGGTGAGCATCCCGATGTTCATCCACGCGACGCCGCCGCGCCCTCGCGTCGACGGTCGCCTGGGAGACGCGGGTCCCGACGGTATCGAGGCCGCCGCCGTCCTGCACCCGCGCTCGCGCCGCGTGCGCCTGGGGGCCGCGCTGAGCGCGTGGCGCGAGCCGCGCACCCTGCTGATCGGCCTGGTCATCATGGCCGCGGCGCTCTCCGAGGGCTCCGCGAACGACTGGCTGTCCCTCGCCGTCGTCGACGGGTTCGACCAGACCGAGGCGGTCGGCGCCGTGGTCTTCGGTGCCTTCGTCGGGGCCATGACGATCATGCGCCTGCTCGGCACGCGCCTCATCGACCGCTACGGGCGGGTCGTCGTGCTGCGCTTCTCGGGCGTGGCCTCGATCGGCGGCCTGCTGCTCTTCGGCTTCGCGCCGAACCTGCCGCTGGCCGGTGTCGGGGTGCTCGCGTGGGGCATGGGGGCGGCCCTCGCGGTCCCCATCGGCATCGCCGCTGCGTCCGACGAACCGCTCCAGGCCGCGAGCCGCGTCTCGGTCGTCTCGGCGTTCTCGTCGATGGCGTCGCTCGCCGCGCCGCCGCTGCTGGGCATCGCGGCGGAGACCATGGGTGCGCGGCACGCGCTCGTGCTCATCGTGGTCGCGATGGTCGTCAGCGTGCTGCTCTCGACCAAGGTCGCGCCGCTCGCCCCGAGCAGCTCGCCGCACCCCCTGCCCGACGGCGGCGCTCCCGTCACCGGACCGGGTCGCGTCGTGCACACGATCGGGGAGGGGGACGAGGTCTCCGGCGTCCAGCGGCCGGAGCCTGACCATGTGGTAAGCAATCACCCGGTACCGTCGACCGTGGGCACACGTCGTCGCCGGTCGCTCCGTCGGCACGCCCCCGGCGGCAGCACCCCGACGACGCAGCCGGCCCCGACCGGCTCGACCTCTCACCGACGCGAGGAGACCTCCGCATGACCACCCCGCCCTCGCCGCGCACCGGCGGCCAGAGCGCCGTGAGCGCCGCCCGGACCGTGCAGGCGGCCACCTGGTCCGTCTTCGCGGTGTTCTTCCTCAACGGGTTCAACTTCGCGAGCTGGGCCTCGCGCCTGCCCGCGGTCCGGGACGCGCTCGGGCTCAGCGAGGGCAGCATGGGCCTCCTGCTGCTCTTCGCCGCGATCGGGTCGCTCCTCGCGCTGCCGCTCGCGGGCATGGTCGTGCAACGGATCGGCGCGTCGCGCGCCGTCCTGCTCTTCGCCACCGTCAACGTCGCCGGTCTCGTCGTCGCCGTCACCGGGGTGTCCCAGGGCTCGGTCGACGTCGTGCGAGTCGGCCTGTTCCTGTTCGGGATCGGGACCGGCGTCTGGGACGCCGCCATGAACATCGAGGGTGCAGCGGTCGAGCAGCGACTCGGCAAGGCGATCATGCCCCGCTTCCACGCAGGCTTCTCGTTCGGCACCATGGCGGGAGCCGGCGTCGGCGCCCTGGCCGCGCTGGCGGCCGTGCCCGTCCAGTGGCACCTCGCGGTCGCGCTCGCGCTCAGCCTCCTGGGCGTCGTCTGGTGCGTGCGGTCCTTCCTCCCTGCGGGCGACGTCCACGCGACGCCGTCCGGCTCCGGGCGCGACGCCGCCGCCGGTGAGGACCCGGCGACCGCCGTCCACTCGTCGAACGGGGCGCGCAGCGCCCTCGCGGCCTGGCGCGAGCCGCGGACCCTGCTGATCGGCCTCGTCGTCCTGGCGGCCGCCCTGACCGCGGGCGCCGCCAACGACTGGGTCGGGCTCGCGGTCGTCGACGGCTTCGGCACGTCGGACGCGATGGGCGCCGTGGGGCTCGGGATCTTCCTGACCGCCATGACGGGCATGCGACTGCTCGGCACGGGCCTGCTCGACCGCTTCGGGCGTGTGGCCGTGCTGCGCATCTCCGCGGGCCTCGCGTTCGTGGGACTGCTCGTGTTCACGCTCGTGCCCAACCTGTGGGTCGCGCTCGTCGGCGTGGTCCTGTGGGGCATGGGCGCGGCGCTCGGCTTCCCCGTGGGGATGAGCGCGGCCTCGGACGACCCCGCGCACGCCGCCGTCCGGGTCAGCGTCGTCTCGACGATCGGCTACTCGGCCTTCTTCGTCGGGCCCCCGCTCATCGGCTTCCTCGCCGAGCACATCGGGGGCTACCGCCCGGCGCTCCTCGTCATCGCGGTGCCGCTCGTGATCGGTCTGCTCGTGGTCAACGCGGCCAAGCCGCTGCCCACGGCCGCGGGCGGTGGAGGTACGTCGCTCTGACAACGACCGAGTAGGCTTTCCTCGCGACCGGTGCGGGCGCATCGAGCCGGAAGGGGCCCCGTGGTTTCGTCGTCAGGGCGGTCCTCCGTCGTGCGGAGGCTGAGCGACTCGGTGCTTGCAAGGTTCGCTTCGATGGGTGTCGTCAACACCGCCGTCGACTTCGTGCTGTACGTCCTCCTGTGGATGCTCGGGGTTGCGCCGATGGTGGCCAACCTCGCCTCCACGAGCGCGGGGCTCGTCGTCAGCTTCGTCGGCAACCGTCGGTGGGTCTTTCGCTCGGGGGGACGCGCTCGCGACGAGCTGGTCCGCTTCCTCCTCATCGCAGGGACCGGGATCTGGCTGATCCAACCGGCGGTGATTCTCGGGCTGGGGAAGGTGGAGTGGTTCGCCGCCTCCGCTCTCGGGGCCGCCGCTGCGAAGTTCGTCGCGATCGCGGTAGCTGCCGTCTGGAACTACCTGCTCTACAGCCGCTGGGTATTCCGTCACGCGAGTGACGACAAAGGAGTGTGAACCGTACGTGACGAACGACGACACCATTGTCGGGCCTGAGCAGATCGTGGACCTCAGCGTGGTCGTGCCCGTCTATCGAGGCGCGGAGACCATCGCACAGGTGATCGACGAGCTGAAGCCGTTGGTCGCGGGAGAGACGACGCCGGAAGGCCGGTCGTTCCGGCTCATCGAGGCGATCCTGGTGTGGGACCACGGGCCGGACGACAGTCCTGCCGTGATGCAGGCCTTGGCCGAGGAGTTCCCGTGGATCCGGAACGTCTGGCTCTCTCGCAACTTCGGTCAGCACCCCGCCACGGTCGCCGGGCTCGCGGCCAGCCGGGGTGAGTGGGTCGTCACGATGGACGAGGACGGCCAGCACGCCCCCGCGGACATCGCTCGGATGCTGGACATCGCCTACGACACCGCCTCGACCCTGGTGTACGCCGCCCCGACCAACGATGCCCCCCACAGCGTCGTCCGCAACCTCGGGTCGCGCATCACGAAGCGAGGCGTGCTGCCGGCGCTGTCAGGTCGCAAGGGTGTGGAGTTCCACAGCTTCCGGCTCATCCACGGCGAGCATGCTCGCGGTGTCGCCGCGTACTGCGGCCCCGGGGTCTACCTCGACGTCGCCCTGGGGTGGGTGATCTCGGACGTCGCCGCCTGCCCGGTAGAGCTGCGGACCGAAGGTAGGGAAGCGACCTCGTACTCGATGCGCCGACTCGTGTCCCACCTGTGGCGCCTGGTCCTGTCGTCGGGCAACCGCCCGCTGCGGATCGTGTCGGCCACGGGCGTCATCGCAGCGCTCGCGGGCATGGTCTATGCGGTCTTCGTCGTGCTCCAGCGCGTGACGGGGCAGGTCGAGGTGGAAGGGTGGGCGTCTACCACGGTCGTGGTGCTGATCCTCGGGGGGTTGATACTCATCGCCCTCGGCGTCGTCGCGGAGTACGTCGGGATGGCAGCGGCCATGTCGATGGGCAAGCCGTTGTACGTGTTGTCCTCCGACGTGACCCCGAGGCTGCGAGCGGCGGTGCGCGACAAGCGGGGCGACGGCTGATGAAGGTCTGGGTCGTCGGGTCCGGGGGGCTCCTGGGCGCGGCCGTCGCGCGCCACGTGGATCCCGGCCGGTCGTTCACGGCGTCGAGGATTCCCTGGCGCGATCCCGAGGAGTCGCTCGCGACGTTGCGTGCAGAGCTCGAGCGCTTCCTCCGGTGGCTCCCCGACGAGGAGTGGGCCGTGGTGTGGGCTGCCGGTGCCGGAGTCGTGATGTCGTCACCCGAGCAGCTCGCGGTCGAGGAGCACGTGCTGCTCGAGTTCGCGCGCTCGGTCGCGGCGATCGGTGCGCCGAACGGAGTCTTCTGGTTCGCTTCGTCGGCGTCGGTCTTCGGCCCCTCCCGGTCAGCCACGTGGACCGAGGACGACCCCGCGCGGCCCGCCGGTCCCTATCCCCTGGCAAAGCACCGGCAGGAGCTGGCGCTGACGACGATCTTCGAGCGCGCGGGGAGGGCGAAGCTCGTCATCAGCAGGATCTCCACGCTCTATGGCCCAGGTCAGCGGATCGACAAGCCACAGGGTCTCGTGACGAAGATCTGCTTCGAGGCCGTGACGATGGGCGTGGTGTCGATCGTCGTCCCGCTCGAGAGCATGCGCGACTATCTCTACTCCGACGACGCCGCCCGGC
This sequence comes from Oerskovia gallyi, assembly GCF_014836745.1. Taxonomy (NCBI): domain Bacteria; kingdom Bacillati; phylum Actinomycetota; class Actinomycetes; order Micrococcales; family Cellulomonadaceae; genus Oerskovia; species Oerskovia gallyi. The sequence continues at coordinate 154,042 of NZ_JACSQE010000012.1, read as the reverse complement.
TCGTCCACGCGTCGCTCCGAAGCGCGCTCCGGGGGACGGAGACGGTCCGCCTCAACGTCCTGTCGAACGGGCACCCCACCTCTGTCGCGGAGCTGATCCGTCACGTGCAAGCCGTCGTCCACCGGCGGACGTGGATCCTGCAGGTTCCGCCCTCAGCGGGTTCCCTCCACGCGACCATGCTCGTCGTGAAGTCGAAGGATCGTGAGCTCGGGGCAGTACGACGAACACCTTTGGTCGTGGGAGTCGACGCCGTGGCGCGAGACGTTCTTGTCCGCATCTCGCGCGGACGGGGTGTCTGATGCCACGCCTTGGTCATCCCTTGGACGTGCGTCCCAAACCGGTAAGATGTGGGATTCGCCACGATACCCCCATCTCGATCGGTGCACTCGACAACAGCGAACCCCAGGACTACGAGGTCACATGCCGCTCAACTCCGCCGCCGTCGCGGCACATCTACGCGCGGACGCGCGTTCCGTCGGCCGGGCAGGCGGGATGCCGTCGATCACCAAGGTGCGTCGATTCGCCGAACCGCCGACCAAGACTCTGGATCCGGACGAGCTCTTCCTGATCGGGCTCTACGACGGTCTCCTGGGCCGAGAGCCGGACGGGGAGGGCTTCACCAACAACCTTGCCGCGCTGCGGCAAGGGTTGCCTCGAACGGCGATGCACGAGGCGATGAACGTGTCCGACGAGGCCTTGAAGCACCGAGGGACGCAGGACAGCGTCGTACCGGACGACTCCGCGCTAGATGCCTTCGTGCTGCGCGGGCTCCACCTGGTCACGCTCGGTGTGCCGTCGGCCCCTGAGCAGCTGAGCGCAGAGGTCGCCCGCTGGCGGTCGGGCGTCCCTCTCGGTGTCATCGCCTATGAGATGGCGCCCTCTGGTGCTCGTCCGTGGGAGCTCCTGCTGGTGGACGAGCTGCTGCGCGGGACTCCTGCCGAGAACGACGCGGCCGCAGTAGACCGTGCCCTCGTGCGCCTCAACCATCGAGAGGCGCCCGAGTCGATCCTCGCCTCGCTCGTCCCGGGTCGGGGACCGGTAGCGAGGGCGCGCCGTCACCGCCGGGCCCGCCGTGCCGAGATGTACGCGACGTTCGCCCTGCTCCAGGCGGCTCAGAACGCACGAGTCGAGGGCACATCTCGCCCGGTGCCAGGGGACGACGACCCGGTCGTCCGTCTCGGGGAGCTCGCCTCCCGGCAGGATCGCAGACTCGGCTCCATCGAGACGACGCTCGCGAAGATCGGGCAGGACACCGCGGCCGCCGCCACCTGGCGCGACGAGGTGTCGGTCGTCGAGGTCGACGGACTGCTCTTCGGGGTCCCGGCGCGCGAGTGGCGCCTCGCGGCCTACCTCGAGCACCGCGGCCACCCCGAGCCTGGTCTCGCCGGCATCCTGACGACGTACCTCAAGCCGGGTGGCCGATTCATCGACGTCGGAGCGAACATCGGGCTCTACACCGTCGCCGCGGCAGCCGTCGTGGGGCCGGCAGGTTCCGTCGTGGCCGTCGAGCCGACGCCGACGACCGTCGAGATGCTGCGGGAGAACGTGCAGCTCAACGGGTTCCTCGAGTCGGACATCGTCCGGGTCGTCGAGGGAGCCGCCGGCGCACGTCGGGGCCGGGCGAAGCTGGCCGTCTACGCGCACGACTCGGGCCACAACACCCTGTACGCCAAGGACGCGCGAGACGCCTCCGTCGAGGTGGACGTCGTCCCGCTCGACGAGGTCGTCGAGCGCGGTTCCACGGTGGACGTCGTCAAGATCGACGTCGAGGGCGGTGAGCTCGCGGTGCTTCGCGGCATGCAGCGGATCGTCGACGAGAACCCTCACATCGTCGTCTTCGCCGAGCTGGCAGACATCCACCTGCGGCGCGCCGGGACGAGCGCCCAGCGGTTCCTGGACACGGTCGTGGAGCTCGGGTGGGAATGGGACATCTTCGAGACGGTCTCGGGTGCTAGCGCGACGACCGAGACGGACGTCCCGCTCAGCGTCTTCCTCCGGCGGGCCGCTGCCAGCCCTGCCGCCTCCACCCCTGTCGATCGAGAAGCCCAGTGAGAATCGTCGTCGCCACCACCTCTGTGCCGTTCGTCAACGGCGGCGCCAGCATCATCGTCGACTGGCTCGAGCGTGCGCTCGTGGAGCGCGGCCACGAGGTCGACGTCTTCACGCTGCCGTTCCGAGCGCATCCACCCACGATGACCACCCAGATGGTGGGTCTGAGGTCGCTCGACTTCAGCGACCGGTGCGACCGCCTCATCGCAGTGCGGACACCGAGCCACCTGGTGCAGCACCCACGCAAGAGCGTCTGGTTCCTTCACCACCATCGGCCGGCCTACGACCTGTGGAACTCCGCGCCAGACGTTCCCCACGACGCGGACGGGCGTGAGTTCCGACGCATGCTCTTCGCGTCCGACGAGGCCGCGCTGGCCGAGTCGAACGTGTTCTGCAACTCCGACGTCATCCGTCGGCGTCTCGCTGACTACAACGGGGTCGACGCCGAGATCCTCTACCCACCGCTCGATCCTGCCGGGGGCTATGCCATGGAGCAGGCGGAGGACACCATCGTCTACGTCTCGCGTCTCATGGACCACAAGCGCCAGCTGCTCGCGGTCCAGGCGCTGGCGACGACCCAGACTCCGGTCCGCCTCCACCTGGTGGGCGCCTTCGACGCCACCGACGACTCCTACCGCCGGTCGATCCTCGAGACGATCACCCGGTACGACCTGCAGGACAGGGTGACGCTGTCCGAGGGATGGGTCGACGAGCAGACCAAGCGGAGCATCGTGGCACGCGCGCTCGCGGTTGCGTACTTCCCGTTCGACGAGGACTCCTACGGCTACCCGTCGCTCGAGGCGGCGGCGATGGGGCGCCCTGTCGTCACGACGACCGACAGCGGGGGAGTGACCGAGCTCGTCGAGGACGAGGTGAACGGCCTGGTGGTGGAACCGGACGCACTAGCTCTCGGGGCGGCGTTCGACCGACTCTGGGAGGACCGAGCCCTGGCCGACAAGCTCGGAGCGGGTCAGGCTGCCAAGGTGGCAGCGCTGAAGATCTCCTGGGATCACGTGACGGAGAGGTTGCTGGCATGAGGGTGCTCGTTGCGACGAACGGAGTCCCGTTCGTCCGTGGGGGGGCCGAGCTGTTGGCGGATGCTCTGATCCGCGAGCTGCGGACCAGAGGGCACGAGGCGGATCTGATGCGGATCCCGTTCCGTTGGGAGTCCCCCGCAGATCTCGCCGACACGATGATCTACGCGTCGACCATCGATCTGCACGGGGTCGACCGGGTCATCGCGTTGAAGTTCCCGGCCTACCTGGTCGACCACCCGAACGTGACGGTGTGGCTGTTGCACCAGTTCCGTCAGGTGTACGACATGTGGGACACCCCGTGGAGCCCCCCGGTCGACGACCCGCAGTGGCAGAGGATCCGGGATGCTATCCACGAGGCCGACACGCGCCAGCTGCGGCGCGCACGTCGCCTCTTCACCAACGACAACGTCACCCAGCAGCGGCTCAAGGTGCACAACGGGCTCGACGCCGCCGTCCTGCATCCGCCGCTGCCCGACGAGGGCGACATCCGTCAGGGGCAGTTCGGCGACTACATCCTGTGTCTCGGACGCGTCTCGGGAGGGAAGCGGCCTCTGCTGGCGGTCGAGGCCCTCGCGCACTCGTCGTCCGGTGTCCGCCTGGTCGTCGCGGGGCAACCCGACAGCGAGGACGTGGTCCGCGAGCTCCACGAGGCGATCGAGGAGCACGGACTGCAGGACAGGGTCACGATGCACCTCGAGTTCGTCGAGACGGAGTTCAAGCGTGACCTCCTCGCGGGGGCGTTGGGCGTCGCCTACTTCCCGATCGACGAGGACTCGTTCGGCTACGTGACGGCCGAGGCGATGACCGCCGGCAAGCCGGTGGTCACGCTCTCCGACTCGGGCGGGATCCTGAACCTGGTGCACGACGGCCGGACGGGACTCGTCGCCGCGCCGGACCCCCGTTCGATCGCCACTGCGTTCGATCGCCTGTTCACCGACCGTCCGGCGACGGAGAAGATGGGTGCGAGCGCGGAAGAAGCCGTCGCTCGACTGAACCTCTCCTGGGACCACGTCATCGAGGAGCTGCTCCGATGAGGATCGCTTGGTGTACCCCGTTCTCCGAGCAGAGCGCGATCGGTCGTGTCAGTGCGATCGTCGCCGAGGAGCTCGTCCGCCGTCCGGAGGTCCAGATCGACATCTGGCAGCCCGTGGAGTCGACCGGTCGGGTGTGGTCGGGCGAGACCTACACGATCGATCTCGAGGACCTGAGCCCTCTGCTCGAGTACGACGCCGTCGTCTACCACCTCGGGAACTACGCGCCGAACCACCTGGACATCTGGAAGGCATCGGAGCAGGTGCCGGGGATCGTCGTGCTCCACGACATCTCGCTGGGTGGCCTCTTCCACCAGTACCTCCTGGACAGGGGAGACTACAGCGACGAGATCGGTCGCTGGTACGGCCACGGTGTGGAGAACCTCGCGCGACGGGTGCTGGGGGGCTCGGGGGAGACACCGCCCTGGGAGCTCGACGGCGGGGCCGCGTTCTCGTTCCTCGGCCTGGCTGCCAGGAACGCACGTACCGTCGTCGTCCATTCGCAGTTCGCCGCACGAGAGGTCGAGACGTCGGTCCTGGCCGACGTCGTGGTGGTCGGGCTACCGGTCGAGGGGGCCGAGCCCGAGGACGACATCGCCGCGGCGCTCCCTGCGTTGATCCCGGAGGGCGTACCCCTCGTCCTCCAGGCAGGGATCATGAACCCCAACAAGCGGATCGACGTCGTCGTCGAGGCGTTCGCCGACGTGGTGAGCCGACGACGAGCCCACCTCGTCGTCGCGGGCCGGGCCGGCGGACTCTCGAGCTCGGACGTCGAGAACCTGCTGGCCGCCCAGGGAATCGTCGACGCCACCGTGCTCGACGACCCCTCGGACGCCATGCTTGCCAAGCTGAGGGCCAACGCGGCGGTGGCCGTGGTGCTCCGCGAGCCCTGCCTCGAAGGAGCGTCGTACGCCCTGCTCGAGAGCCTCGTCGCCGGTGTGCCGGTCGTGACGGTGGACGACGGCAGCTACGCAGAGGTGCACGGGACGTTCATCCAGCACGTCCCGACGCCCCCGCGCGCACAGTCCGTCTCCGACGCGATCGTGCGCAGCCTGGACGACGCCGGGCAGGAGGTCAGGGAGTCGGCGCAGTCGTTCGTGGCGCAGGGCCACACGGCGCGCGACTATGCGGACGGGATCATCGAGGTCGTCCGTCGCGATCTCGGCGTCGGTCCGCGGCTCCAGCTGCTCGACGAGCTGACGCTCAGGCTGCGGCGCATGGGACTGTCGGAGAACGACGAGGCGATCGGTAGGGTCGCCGATCGGGTCGACTTCTTGTACTCGGCGACGCCACGCGTGTTGAGCGCCGAGGCTGTCACGGACGAGGTCTCGCTGGCCTAGCGCACGGGCCCCTTGGTGACGTCGGCCGAGTGCGATCACGCCCGGCCTTGATCGCACGTCGGTCGAGGCCGGGAAGCCGCCCGGCCACCTGACGGGGCGCGAACCGGAGTGTGGTAGTTCGGCGTCGCCCCAGGCTTGCGCGGACGGGACGGCGTGCGGGGCCGGCCGTCGAGCCCGCACGTCCGCCACCCCGAGAGCTGGGTGAGTCACCCAGGAAGGCGTTCCGTGGGGATAGAGAAGAGATCGACCTCTCCGAACGGCGTCTCACCCGTGCCCAACGGCAGCACCTCGTCATCGCCCAGGTACGGTGCGCAGTCGGGGGTGGTCGTGAGAGGGAAACGAGCGGCGACGGGGTGGTCACGCACGGTGCCAGCAGGTGTGCAGACTAGTGCCGGGGAGCCGGCCCCGTCCTCCACCTGGAGCGCCAGGTCGAGGTGCGGAGGGAGGAGCAGGTAGACGTCGCCGTATCGTCCGGTGCGATCGGCCACGACGAGTGTTCTGTCTGGCGGGGTGACGGCGCGTTGTTCGCTGACGACGGCGACCAGCGCTTCTTGCGCCACCGAGGCCTGGGTCCAGGTCGAGTACGCGAGTGCTCCTCCGATCGCGGATACGACGAAGGCGATACAGATCGTCGCGGTGCGCCATGCCTTGGTGCGGTCCAGAGCCGGCGCGAGCATCGCGAGGACGAGCCAGATGGTCAGGCCGACGGGAAGGCCCACGCGTTCCGGGTCGTGGAGGTGTGTCGGCTGAGTCGCGTACGCGAGGGCTGCGAAGGGCGCCAGGACGACTGCTGCCAGGGCGAGCCAGGTCTGTCGACGAGTCAGGATGCGGTCGAGTCCCAATGCGACGACCAGTACCGCGACGCCCACTGCCAGGGCGAGGACCGGCCAGGCATCCAGGAGGAGCGTCCGTGCGATGGCGCGCGGTGCGTCGAGGAGCTGAGCGCCTCCGCTCGCCATGAGCCCGGACTCGTACGACTGGGGTGAGAACATCGGCGCGATCACGGTCGACCAGATGAGCGCAAGGCCTACGGCGAGCGTCGTCGTGCTTGCGGCGACGATCCCACGGAGTCTTGAGGTAGGCACGAGGACGAGCGCGATCCCGACGCCGAACAACAGCGGAAGAGCAGTGGCCTGGTAGGTGAGAAGGCCGAGCAGCGGGACCAGAACGATGAGGAGCGGGCGTACCCGGCCTCCGCGCTGCAGGTAGCGGATCAGGAGACCCAGCCAGATGACCACCGTCAGCACGGCAACCTGGGCGGGCAGGAATCGGAGCAGGAGCCCTGCGGGCCACCAGGGGTGCGTCGCGAGCAAAAGGCCAATCGCCAGACGTGTCCACCACGATCGGCAGATCGGCGAAAGCGCCCAGATAGTCAGAAGGAACTGAGCGACTGCAACGAGGGCGAGGACCAGGTACATCCCGACGAACCCGCCGTCTGACACACCAAGTCCCACATAGGCGGGAAAGAGGTGCAGTGGTCTTCCGGCGGTGTGTGCGAGTCGCGCGCCGAAGCCTGCCCACCCTTCACCGTCCCAGGCGAGCGCGAAGCCCCATTCCTCAAGCAGTCCGCCCTGCCACGGGCGGAAGTTGAGGAAGAACACGAGCCCGGAGAGTACCGTCAGGAGGACGCCGGTCAGCGCCCTGTCTCGTCGCGACGGAGCCTTGCTCACGCCACGCACGCGTTCGCGCGGAGGTACCGAGGCCGAGGGGGCAGCACCTGGCACGACGGGTCGGTCGAGGGACAGGCCAGAGGTCCCTGAGACGTCGATCGATCGACTTTCAGCCACGTCGAACCGCGTCGACGCGCGCAGCCACACGGGAGGCGACGAACTCGACGTCGTCCGGCGTCAGCGCCAGGTGGGTCGGCAGGGAGATGCCCGTCGCGCCGAGGCGCTCGGCCGCAGGGTAGGACCGGTCCGGCTGGTGGTACGGGGGGAGGTGGTGCAGGGGGTGGAACACGGGACGAGTCTCGATCCCGTCCTCCGCGAGCTCTGCCATGACGCGGTCGCGCCTCGCGGCGTCGGCTCCGTCGAGGGTGACGGTGTAGAGCCAGTTCACGCGGCGCGTCCCGGGGCGCTGCTCGGGCAGGCTCAGTCCGGGGATCCCGCCGAGCAGTGCGTCGTACTGCTTCGCGAGCGCGTCCCGCGCGTCGAGGATGGCGTCGAACCGCTCGAGCTGGCCGAGACCGATCGCGGCGGCGACGTTCGTCATGCGGTAGTTGAACCCGACCTCGGGGAACCAGTACCGACGCTCGGGGTCCATGCCCTGTCCACGCAGCAGGCGCAGGCGGGCGGCGAGCTCGTCGTCGTCGGTCGTGACGGCGCCGCCCTCGCCCGTGGTGATGACCTTGTTGCCGAAGAAGCTGAAGGCGGTCACGTGCGCGAGCGATCCGACCCGGCGCCCGTCGACCTCGGCGCCGTGCGCCTCGGCAGAGTCCTGGACCACGGTGAGCCCGTGACGCGCCGCGATCTCCATGATCTCGACGATCGGGGCAGGGTTGCCGTAGAGGTCCACGGGGATGATGGCCTTGGTCCGCGGCGTGATGGCGGCCTCGATGAGCGCGGGGTCGATGTTCATCGTCTCCGCGTCCACGTCCACGAAGACGGGCTCGGCGCCGCAGTAGCGCACGGCGTTGGCGCTCGCGATGTACGTCAGCACCGGGACGATGACCTCGTCACCAGGCCCGATGCCGAGGGCCACGAGCGCGAGGTGGAGCGCGGTCGTGCCGTTGTTGGTGGCGATGGCGTGCTTGGCACCGCAGAGGTCGGCGAACGTCCGCTCGAACTCGGTGATGAACCTGCCCGCCGACGAGATCCAGGTGGTCTCCATGCACTCGGCGACGTACGCCTTCTCGTTGCCGGACAGGACGGGGTACGCGACGGGGATCATGAGGCGATCTTTCGAACGGAGCGGGTAGGGACGCCGACGACTGTCTCGCCAGCGCGTACATCGGAGATGACGACCGATCCGGCGCCGACGACGGCACCCTCACCGATCGTGACGCCAGGAATCACGCTGACCCCGACGCCGAGCATCGCCCTCTCGCCGACGGTGACGCTGCCCGCCAGGTGCGAGCCCGGAGCGATGTGGGCAAACTCGCCCACGACGCAGTCGTGGTCGACGGAGGCACCTGTGTTGACGATCGCGCCGGCTCCGACGCGGGCGTAGGCGCCGACGATCGCGCCGTGCAGGATCGCCGCCCCGGGACCGATCTCGGCGGTCGGCGCCACGCGGGCGGTCGGAGCGACCAGCGGCACGAGGTCGAAACCGGAGGACACCAGGTCCGCGCTGAGCCGGGCGCGCAAGGAGTTCGACCCGATCGCGACGAAGGCGTGGCGGACCCCCTGCTCCAGGAGCCCTGGGATGATCGAGTCGTCGCCGAGGTAGGGGAGCTCGCCGTGCTCGGCCGGGTCGTTGCCTGTGCAACCGAGAGGTCGGAAGGGAGCGTCGGGGTCCCAGGCGTCGATGCATGATCGCGAGTGACCGCCGTTGCCGACGACGACGACTGGTTGCGTTCCCACTCCGTCGACCATCGGCGGTTCCCCCTGTGCGCAGCTGTATTGTCCGGCACAAACCATACCGGAGTCCCGCACCGGCCCCGTATGACGCCTACCAGGGGACGTGCGCCGACAGAGCGCGGGACGGTAGCCTTCACCGGTCCCGGGCTGCAGCGCACGCCGCGTCTCGCACGCCGGGAGCCCCCTTGAGGACGAACGGAAACGGCCCGATGCACGAAAGACGCCCCACCCTGTCCCTGATCATCCCTGCCTACGACGAGGTGGAGGGCGCTCAAGGCATCGTCGACTTCTATCGCGAGATCCGGGTCGCCCACCCTGCGCTGGACTTCGAGCTCGTCCTGGTCGACGACGGCTCGACCGACGGCACCGCCGACGCCGTGGTCGCACGGCTCGACGGCTCGGACACCGCGCAGGTCGTCCGGCTCTCCCGCAACTTCGGCTCGCACGCAGCCATCAGCGCGGGCCTCGCGCACGCTCGCGGCGATGCCGCACTGACGCTCAGCGCGGACCGCCAGGAGCCCCTCGAGGCCATCGGGTCGTTCATCGAGGCCTGGCAGGGGGGCGCACAGATCGTCTGGGGCCTGCGCTCGGTGCGGGCGTCCAAGGGCGGCACCCAGGACTTCTTCGCGACCACCTTCTCCAAGGTGTTCAACGCGGTCTCGACGGTGCCGACCTATCCGCAGGAAGGGCCCTCGCACATCCTGGTGGACCGGGCCGTGATCGACGTCCTGACGGCCATGCCCGAGGCCAACCGCAACGTGCTGGCCATGGCGGCCTGGTCCGGGTTCACGCAGGTGCGGATCTTCTTCGAGCAGCTGCCGCGTCCCTACGGCAAGAGCAAGTGGACCTCGGCCAAGAAGGTCAAGCTCGTCGTCGACTCGCTCGTCGAGTTCTCGTCGGCCCCGGTGCGCTGGATCCAGGTCGCCGGCTTCGGCGCGGCCGCGCTCGGTGCGGTCCTGCTGGTGGTCGCGGCCGTGGTCGCGCTCGTCCCGGGCGGGTCGAACGGGTTCGGGTGGACGATCAGCGGTCTCGTGCTGGCCCTCGGAGGGCTCCAGCTCGGGGCGATCGGCGTCGTCGGGGAGTACGTCTGGCGCACCGGCGACGACGCCCGACGCCGTCCCCTCTACGTGGTGCGTGGGGTGCACTCTCAGTCGGCCGACTGACACGAGCACCGAGGAACGGGAGAGGCTCCCTGCGACGACCGTCGCAGGGAGCGTCTCCCGTTCCCTACCGCAGGCTCAGCCGGCCGGGACCAGCGCGGCCTCGTCCTCGGGGACCGCGACGAGCGCGGGCTGGCACTCCGCCACGGCGGCCGACGGGACGGCCGTCGCGACGAGGCCGCCCAGGCCGTACACGCCCGTTCCGTCGAGACGCCTGATGTCGATCGGGGTCTCGGCCTCGCTGACCGGTCCCGACCAGGTGATCGTCTCGGTCGTGTTCGGCTCGACGGTCTGGGTGCTGCCGTCGGGGAACGTGATCTCGAGACGGACGTCCGCGGTGCCGACGCTGAACGACGTGCTCACGTCGTCCCAGCCGCCCTCGCGCAGGGTGACGATCCGCAGCTGGGCGTCTCCCTCGTCGTTGCTGCGCACACCCGGCAGGACGTCGATCCCGTCGCCCGGGTAGAGCATCGGCGGCCGGACCGCCAGATCACCCATCTCATCGACCACGCCGGCCGGGCACGACGCGAGGACGTCGTCGGACAGCTCGTAGTACTCCCAGCGTCCGCTGTCGGAGGTGAAGGTGGGCTCGCCCAGGACCGCGCGGACCTGGTCGCGCAGCAACGGCTGCGTCGTGAGCGCAGCGGTGTCGAGCGAGATGCCGCTGAAGCCCGCCGCCCTCAGCAGCGGGACCTGCTGCTCGAACGGGCGGGCGGTCAGCCACTGCTGCCAGTCGACCGTGGGGTCGCCCTCGAGCCCGCCGAAGGACCACCGGGAGTCCGTCGAGTACAGGTACGGCAGGAACCCGTCGTAGATCGTGGCAGGCGAGGGGTCGAACTGCGGGACGGGGAAGTTCACCTGGGGGAGCTGGAACACCATGGCGTCGTCGCCCGCCCGGTCCTCGACCTGGCTCGTGAAGCTCGTGACGTCGTCGCGCAGGGCCAGGGCCGACACGGGATCGGGGCGCGCCAGGGGGGTGGTCTGGTCGACCACGCCGACGACGAGGACCAGGCCCACCGCGGCAGCCCGCCACCATCGCTTGCGGAGACGGTCCAGGGTGATGGCGATCGCCAGGAGGACGATGAGACCGATCACGACGTGCATGCGGCTCCACACACGGATCCCGCCACCGTCCAGGAGGAAGGACCAGATCGAGCCCAGGCCGCCGACCGAGTAGGCGAGCAGGCTCATCCAGAGGAGGCCGGCGAGGATGCGCAGGCGCGAGTCGGCGACGTCGGGACGACGCCGGAAGAAGAGGAGGATCGCCCACACGACGAGCGCGACGAAGCCGACCGCGGACACGAGGCCGAGGGCGGGGGTCTCTGCCGGGTTGGGGAACGTGGCGTCATAGCTGTTGCGCAGGGCCCGGAAGGCCTCGAACCGGTGCGCGGCAGCAGGCAGGAGCATCGCGAAGATCTTGCCGCCGTAGATCTCGGCGTCCGCCTGGGACCGCGTGATCTCGAAGGACGAGTAGCCGTACGGGTCGGGCGAGTAGATCGCGTCCACGACCATCGCGACCACGACCGACCCGATGAGGACCGCACAACGGGCCAGCCCCGTCCACAGGATCCGCCACGAGCGGGCTGCCATCGCGCCGCCGACCGCGGCGACGGCCACGATCATCGCGATGAACGTCGCGTAGTAGGCGTTCGTGAGGCCGATCACGAGGCACGAGACGAGCATGGCGACCTGGAACCAGGTGCGTCGCCGACCCGTGGCACGCGGGGCGACCACGAGCGAGAGAGCGACGATCATCCCCAGGGAGATCGCCCAGGTCGAGGAGAGGCTGAAGTGTCCGCCGGCCCGCAGGAAGTGGTCGGGGAGCAGGGGGAACAGGATGCCCGGGACCAGCGCGGCGAGCCGCCCGATGCGCAGGTAGCGGGCCGCGCCGACCGCGAACAAGGCCGCCACGGGGAAGCAGAGGACGACGTACCAGGTGACCGCGGCCCCTGCGCTGCCGGTCAGGGGGCCGAGCACCTTGCCGATGAAGGCGAAGAGGAACTCGTCGGTGACCGTGTAGGTGTGGCTGTTCTGGGCGAAGGGGGCCGAGAGCCTGCTGGCGTTCTCGTACCAGCCGTCCTCGATCGTCGCCTGGACCCAGGCGTGGAACGCCAGGGCGTCCCCGTGCGGGGAGGCGATGGCTCCCTTGAACGCCCAGGGTCGGTACGTCCAGAGCGCGACGAGAAGGGTGAACGCCGCGGACACGAGGTAGGGGAGCGATGCGTGCTCGAGCGCTCGCGACCACCATGGAGGTCTGGGCGCGGTGGTCCTTGCGGCTTCGGGCGCGCTCGGCTGCCCGTCGACGACGGTGCTCATGTTCTCGGTGGTCCCCACATCGTTCGGTCCGGCCGCGGCGTTCGGCCGATCAGCGCCCCAGCCTAGTGGGTCTCGCAGGGCGGGACAGGCCTGCTCAGGGTCTCGCTCCGCCCGACCCGTGCGAGACGGACGAGTCGGGCGCACTGATAGTCTGACGCGGTCTGATGGGAGGACGATGTGACGAGCGTGGCATTGGGCCAGCCGACCGTGGGTTCCGAGGAGCTCGAGGCGATTGCAGCAGTCTTCGAGTCGGGGTGGCTGTCCGGTGCCGGCCCCGCGTGCAAGGCCTTCGAGGAGCAGTTCGCCCGGACGGTGGGTACGGCCCACGCGCTCGCGACCTCCAACTGCGGCTCCGCGCTGCACCTCGGTCTCGAGGTCCTCGGCGCAGGGGCTGGCGACGAGGTGATCGTCGGCGACTACACCTTCCCGGCGACCGGCCACTCCGTGGTCTGGAGCGGGGCGACACCGGTGTTCGCGGACGTCCGGCCCGACATCTGGAGCGTCGATCCCGCCGCCGTCGAGGCCGCCATCACGCCGCGCACCGTCGGGATCCTCGCGGTCGACGTGTTCGGGCAGCCTGCGGACTACGACGAGCTCAGGGCGATCGCCGACCGGCATGGGCTGTGGCTCATGGAGGACGCAGCCTGCTCGGCCGGCGCCACCTACAAGGGCCGCCCGGCGGGGAGCCTGGCCGATGTCGCGACGTTCAGCTTCCACGGACGCAAGGGCATCACCGCCGGCGAGGGCGGCGCGCTGGTGACGGACCGCGCCGACCTGGCAGACCACGCCCGCAAGCTCCACACCTACGGGATCGAACCGGCGATCTCGCGCGAGGGCTCGCGCGATCTCCCCGTTCCCTCGTTCGACGAGGCCGGGTACAACTACCGCCTCTCCGACATCTCTGCGGCGATCATGCAGGTCCAGCTCAGGAGGCTGCCGGAGCTGCTCGCGTCCCGTCGCCGTGCCGCCTCCGTGTACGAGCACCTTCTGGGTGACCTCGACCTCCTCACGCTGCCCGTCGCGCTGGACGACCGTGAGCACCCGTGGCAGTCGTACGTGCTGACGCTCGACCCCTCGGTCGACCGCGGGGTCGTGGCGACCGAGCTGCGCGCTCGAGGCGTCCAGTGCAACTTCGGGACGTACGCCTCGCACCTCCAGCCTGTCTATGCGAGCACCGCTTCCTGCCCCGTGTCGGCCGACCTCTTCGCTCGGCACCTGGCCATCCCGATGCACGCCAACCTCACCGAGGCCCAGATCGAGGTCGTCGCCTCCACGGTGCGCGACGTCGTGACCTCACCCGACGCCCGCCGCTGATCGCGGCGGCAGAACCGAACCCCAGGAGCGATCACGTGGCGGAAAAGACCGTCTTCTTCACCGGCGGCGCCGGCTTCATCGGCCTGCACGTCGTCCCCATGCTGCTCGAGCGCGGGTACAAGGTCAGGATCTTCGACAACATGTTCCGCGGCGACCGTGACGCGGTCGCGCGTCTCGCGCAGAGCGGTGCCGTCGAGCTCATCGACCAGGACGTGCGCTACGGCGGGGCCGTCCACCAGGCCATGAAGGGCTGCTCGCACGTCATCCACTTCGCGGCAGTCTCGATCAACAAGAGCCAGTCGGACCCGTACGAGTCCATGGACATCAACATGATCGGCGAGCACAACGTCTTCGCGGCCGCCGCGGACCACGGCGTCGAGCGCCTGGTGTTCGCGTCCAGCGCGTCCGTCTACGGCGACCCCGAGAAGCTGCCCATGCACGAGGACGACACGCTCTCGCCGCTCACGCCGTACTGCATCTCCAAGCGTGCCGGTGAAGACCTGCTCGGCTTCTACCAGCGCCGCGCGAACCTGTCGTGGATCGCGCTGCGGTTCTTCAACGTCTACGGACCGGGGCAGAAGACGACGGCGTACTACACGTCCGTGATCAACCACTTCGTCAACCGCCTGCGCAACGGCGAGCCCCCCGTGATCGACGGCAAGGGTGAGCAGTCGATGGACTTCATCCACGTCCACGACATCGCGCGCTCGGTCGTCATGGCGCTCGAGGCCGAGCAGTCGAACGTGCCGATCAACGTCGGCACCGGGATCGACACCTCGATCGCGGACCTCGCCAGGATCTTGATCGACGCCGTGGGCGCCGACGTCGAGCCCGTCTTCAACCCGCGCGACGTGCTGGTCAGCCGCCGTGCGGCGGACACGACCCGGGCGAAGGAGATCCTCGGGTTCGAGCCGACGATCGCCGTGCGCGACGGCATGACGGACCTCATCCGAAACGGCGGCTGATGCCTCCGCGCACCCCGGGCGCGCTGCCGCCCAACCCCTACCACGAGCAGGCGTGGATCGTCGGCGAGCCGGTGATCGGCGAGGGAACGTGGATCGGCGCCTTCACCGTCATCGACGGCTCGGGTGGGCTGACCATCGGCGCGGGGTGCGACATCAGTGCGGGCGCTCAGATCTACACCCATTCGAGCGCGCGTCGTTGCGTCTCGGGACGACGGTGGAACGAGGTCGAGCGCGAGCCGGTCAGCATCGGTGACCGGGTCTTCATCGGTGCGGGGGCCATCGTGATGATGGGCGTGTCGATCGGGGACGAGGCCGTCGTGGGTGCGGGGGCGGTCGTCACCGCCGACGTCCCCCCGCGAACGGTCGTGGCCGGTGTCCCGGCACGGCCGGTGGCCCGGGTCGAGCTGCCCGACGACGACGGCCGCCCCGTCTTCGCCCCCGTCGACTGACGGGGCGAAGACGGAGCGGCCGTCGGGCCGTCAGACCGTGAGTGCGCTGAGGCCGGCGTCGAGCGCCTGCTGGACGATCCGGTGAGCCGGGACGATCGAACGCCGCTCGACGTCGGCGTCCACCCGCCCGTCGACGAGGTCGACGAACCGGTCGAGCTGGGTGGCCAGCGGCTCCCGCCCGACGATCTCCGGCACCTCCATCTCGGTCGCCTGCCGGAACCCACGCCCTGACTCGTCGGACTCGATCGTGGTGTGCCGGTAGGACGTCACGCCGCGGCGCAGCAGGTCCACCTCGATCATCCGGTCGAGCTCCTGGATCATCAGGGTGCGGATCTTGCGCTGCCCGATCCTGCTGGCCGAGGCCGAGGCGATGCCGCCACCGTCGAAACGCAGGCTGGTCTCCACGACGTCCTCGGCACCCGGCACCGACGACGGGTGGAAGTGCCCGACCTCGACCGAGAGCCCGAGGGGGTCGCTGCCGCCGAAGATCTGGGAGATCAGGTCGACGTCGTGGACGAGCAGGTCCCAGCCCACACCGGTGCGGATCCGCGGCGCGTAGGGCGAGTGGCGCTCTGCCCGGACGAAGCGGGGCTCCTCCACCATCTGACGCGCGACCAGGACCGCGGGGTTGTAGCGCTCGAGGAAGCCGCACATGAGCGGGGTGCCTGCGGCCTCCGCGGCGTCGAGCACCTCGTACGTCTGGGCGAGAGACGGGCACACGGGCTTCTCGATCAGGAGCGGCAGGCCAGCGCCGATCACGTCCAGCGCGAGCCGGTAGTGGTGCTCGGTGGCTGCGGCGACGACCACGGCGTCGACGTCGCCGATCCCGTCGAGGTCGGCCGCCCAGCGGGAGCCGAGCTGGTCGGCCACCGGACGTCCGACGGACTCGGCGGGGTCGACGACGACCGCGAGCTCGGTGCGGGACGACTCGGCGATCACCCGGGCGTGGTTCCTGCCCATCGATCCCGCGCCGACGAGCGCGATCCGGAGGGCGCTCACGAGAGGACCTTGCGTACCGCGGAGGCGACGGTCTCGACGTCGTCCTCGCTCAGGCGCCCGTGGACGGGCAGCGACAGACAGCGGCTGGAGACGTCGTCGGCGACCGGGGTCTCGGAGATCACGACCCCAGGGTGCGAGCGGTAGCAGTCGTAGTCGTAGACCGGGCGGGGGTAGTAGACGCCGCTCGTGACGCCCTCCGCGCGGAGCGCCTCCATGATGCGGTCGCGCTCGTGCGCCACCTCGCTGGGCAGGAGGACGGTGAACTGGTGCCAGACGTGCTCCCGGCCAGGAAGCTGCTGGGGCAGGACGAGGCCCTCGACGCCGTCGAGGAGCTCGACGAGCCGGGCGGCGTTGGCGCGCCGGCGGGTCAGCTGCTCGGCGTAGCGGTCGAACTGGGGCAGCGCGACGGCTGCCTGGAGGTCCGTGAGCCGGTAGTTGTGGCCGGCGACCTCGTACTGGTAGCGCTGGCGCATGCCCTGGTTGCGCAGCACGCGCAGGCGGTCGGCGATCGCCGCGTCGTTCGTCGTGATCATGCCGCCCTCACCGCTCGTGAGGTTCTTCGTGGCGTAGAGGGAGAAGCAGCCGATCCCGAACGACCCGGCCCCGGCGCCCTCGAACGTGGCGCCGTGCGACTGCGCCGAGTCCTCGACGAGAGCGAGGCCCTGGCGGCCCGCCAGGTCGGTGAACGCCGTCATGTCTGCGGTCTGGCCGTACAGGTGCACCGGGAGGAGAACCTTCGTCCGGTCCGTGACCTGGGCCTCCGCAGACGCTGCGGTCAGGTTGAAGTCGGTCGCGCTGATGTCGCCGAACCGTGCCGTCGCGCCGGCCTCGAGGATCGCGTTGAGGGTGGCGACGAACGTGAACGGGCTCGTGACGACCTCGTCGCCGGGCTCGAGGTCCAGCACCTGGAGAGCAGCGACGAGGGCGGTCGTCCCGTTGTTCACGGCCACAGCGTGCTCGACGCCCACCAGCTCGGCGAACCGTGACTCGAGCTCGGCGACCACCGGTCCTTGGGCGATGATCCCGGACCGGATCACCCCCAGGACCTTCTCTTCGACCTCGGGGCCGAGCTCGACGACGGAAATCGGGATCACGTGGGCACGTCCTCACCTCTCGTTCCCGCGAAGCGGGAAGACCTCCTGGACGGCGCCGGAGCACGCGAACGAAGGCACTCGGACTACGGGTAGCATCGGTGCGGAACATCCACCGACGCAGCATCATCCTAGCGACCGTCGGCGCGCCCATCGTGCCCCCTTCTGTGGTGGTACGCGGATGGTCAACACTCGGGACGTAGGGGAAGTGCGTGGTAGCAGAGAAGATCCATCGGACGGCGTGGGTCGGTCCAGGGGTCGAGCTCGGGCAGGACGTCGTCGTCGGTCCGTACGCGGTGCTGACGGGGCCCATGACGGTCGGCGACCGTACGTGGATCGGTGCGGGAGCGACCCTGGGCGGCCCGCCCGAGACCAAGTCGGCCCGGATGAACTCGGCGTGGGTCGGTGACCTCGACCACGCGGGAGTCGTCGTCGGCGCGGACGTGGTGGTCCGCGAGAACGCCGTGGTGCACCAGGGGACCTGGCGACCGACCGTGGTCGGGGACGGGGTGTGGCTGATGAACCGCAGCTACGTCGCCCACGACGTCGAGGTCGGCGAGTCGGCCGTGCTGTCGGCGGGGGTCAGCGTCGGAGGGCACGTGACGATCGGTGCTCGTGCCAACATCGGGCTCAACGCGAGCGTTCACCAGCGACGGGTCGTCGGCCCCGGCGCGATGGTCGGGATGGGCACGGCGCTCGCACGTGACGTCCCGCCGTTCGCGCTCGTCTACGGTTCCCCGGCCCGGCTCGAAGGGGTCAACGCGCACCTCCTGCGCCTGTGCGGATACTCGGACGAGGTCGTCGACGCCCTGCGACGCGCTTACGAGGCGTCGGACGACCTGACGGCCGTGACCGTCACCGACGAGCTCGTGCCCGTGTTGGCCGAGCTCGACGCGTGGAACCTCCTCGTCGCGCCGCGTCCCGTGCGCTCCGGCTCGGCAGCCCGATGACCGACCAGCAGACGGATCCGCTCAACGAGGACACCGGCAGCGACGTGGCCGCACCCCCGACCACGAAGTCGTCGCGCGGTGTGCTCCTGGCCGTCGCCCGCGTGGTCCTGCTGGTCGTGGTCATCGCGGCGGCCGGGTTCACGCTCTGGCGCTACTGGGACGACGTGTCCGTCACGGTCCAGGCGATGTCGTGGACGAGCCTCGTCCCGGCGACCCTGCTCGTGGCGGTGGGGATCGCGTGCGGGACCCTGAGCTGGCAGGTCCTGGTCGACGACCTGGGAAAGCCGATCGGGGCCCGTCGCGGCTCACAGATCTTCCTCGTCGGGCAGCTCGGGAAGTACCTGCCCGGGTCGGTCTGGGCGTACGTGCTCCAGCTCGAGCTCGGGCGTCGGGCCGGGCTCGCGCGCGCACGTGTCTTCGCCGCCACGGTCTTCTCGCTCGCGGTGGCCGTCGTGGCCGCGCTCGTCGCGGGCGCCCTCGCCCTCCCGGAGCTCATGCAGGAGGATCCTTCCCTGGGCTGGATGCGCTGGCTGTACCTGCTGCTGCCCGTCGGCCTCGCCTGTCTCCACCCCAAGATCCTCACCGCGCTCGCGACGTTCGGCTTCCGGGTGCTGCGACGACCTCGCCCGCCGCACCCGGTCCGGCTGCGGACGGTCCTCCACTCGTTGGCCTGGGCGCTCGGCTCCTACACGTGCTACGGCGTGCACCTGTGGCTCCTCGCGGGAACCCCCGACGGTGCGGGCCTGCGCCCGCTCGCCCTGTGCATCGGCGCCATGGGCATCGCGATGGTCTCCGGCCTGTTCGCCTTCGTGCTGCCGTCGGGCGCGGGCATCCGCGAGCTCGTGATCGTCACGGCACTGGCCCCGATGGTGGGGACCGGCCCCGCCGTGGCCGCCGCGGCCGTGTCGCGGGTCATCTTCACACTTGCCGACCTCGCGATGGCGGGCGGTGCGGCCGGTCTTGCGGTGATCGCGCGGCGCCGCGTGGGGCGGTACATCGGCGACGACGGACTCACCTGATCCGCCGTCGCCCCGACAAGGAGGTTCAGATGGCACGCGTGGTCGTGGTGGGTGCAGGGATCGTCGGACTGGCGGTCGCTCGGCAGCTCGCCGCACGGGGGGACGACGTCGTCGTCCTCGACAAGGAGGACGCTCTCGCCAGCCACCAGACGGGACGTAACTCCGGAGTGATCCACTCAGGCCTCTATTACACGCCTGGTAGTGCGAAGGCCCGGATGTGCGCTGCGGGTGCACGCTCGATGACCGAGTTCGCCCGGGAGCGAGGGGTCCCCTTCGACATCTGCGGCAAGCTCGTCGTCGCGGTCGACGAGAGCGAGCTCCCCAGCCTTCGGCGGATCGAGGAGCGGGCGCGCGCGAACGGTGTACCGGTCACGATGCTGACTCCCGAGCAGGCCCGCGAGCACGAGCCGTACGTCCGGTGCGTGGCCGCGCTGCGTGTCGAGTCGACCGGGATCATCGACTACCTCGGCGTGTGCCGGGAGCTGGCGGCCGACGTCGCCGGTGCCGCAGGCGGAGAGGTGCGGCTCGGGGAGAGCTTCGTCTCCGCAGAGACCACGCCGCACGGGGTGCGCGTGACGACCGATCGCCAGGTGCTCGAGGCCGACGCCCTGGTCACGTGCGCCGGCCTCCAGAGCGACCGGGTGGCCGCCGCCTCGGGCGTCGACCCGGAGGTGCGGATCGTCCCCTTCCGGGGCGAGTACTTCGAGCTGACCCCCGAGCGCGAGCACCTCGTCCGCGGGCTCATCTACCCGGTGCCCGACCCGCGCTTCCCGTTCCTCGGTGTGCACCTCACGCGGTCGGTCTCGGGCGGCGTGCACGTCGGCCCGAACGCGGTCCTCGCCCTCGCCCGTGAGGGGTACCGGTGGCGCGACGTCGTCGTGGGCGACGTGGTCGACTCTCTGACGTGGCCGGGGCTGTGGCACCTGGGTGCACGCAACGTCGTCCCCGGTGCCCAGGAGGTGCTCCGGTCCTGGTCGAGGCGGCGATTTGCGGCCAGCCTGTCCCGGCTCGTCCCGGGCATCGAGGCCAAGGATCTCACCCGCGCGCCTGCGGGTGTCCGCGCGCAGGCGATGCGTCGCGACGGTAGTCTCGTGGACGACTTCCTGATCCAGTCCGACGCGCGCCAGGTACACGTCCTGAACGCCCCGTCCCCTGCTGCGACCTGCGCTTTTGAGATCGCCGAGCACATCGTGGGGCGCGTGGACGAGCACTTGATCCACTGATCGGACTCGACGGGTGGCGTACCGCGTGCGGGCCTTCCGCAGCGCGGACCGAGTTGCCGCCGGGGACCTGCCCGATGGTCGAGTGTGAGGGTAGCTGACGATGAAGTACTCACGAGCAGGAGTCTCGGGGATCGCCGTGCTGGCGCTCCTCGTCGGGGGCGGCACAGCGTCTGCGAGTACCGTCGCGCAGCTGTCGTCGACGCTCGGCGCCGAGAACCAGGTCACCGACGGGATCACCTCGTCGGAGCCGTCGGTGACCGAGGTCCCGCTCGACGTGGTCGCGGCGCAGGCAGGGGGAGCTGCCGCTCCCGACGCCGAGGCCGACGCCGGGTCCCGAGCACAGGAGGGGCCCGCCGAGGGCGTGGAGTCCGTCCCCGCGGACGGAGGCCAGGTCACCGTGGAGGCCCAGGTCGCGGACGACAGGATCGAGAGTCCGGTCCTGGAGTCCGACGGCTTCCAGACCCTCGGGGTCACGTGGCCAGACGGTGCCGCCCCTGAGGGGATCGCGGCGCAGGCTCGGACCCGGTCGGTCGACGGGGAGTGGACCGCCTGGGTGGACCTCGAGATCTCCGACGACGCTCCCGACCAGGGGACGGCCGAGGCCGAACGCGAGCTGCGTGGCGGGACGGCACCGCTGTGGGTCGGTGAGGCCGACGCCGTCCAGCTGGCGTTCTCGACCGAGGCGGAAGGGGTCCCTGACGTGACGCTCGCTCTCGTCGACTCCCCGGCCGACGAGAGCGCATCGGCGACCGTCCAGAGCAGCAGCACCGTTCCGAGCGGCAGCAGCACGACTCCGAGCGGCGTCGCACAGTTCTCCACGGCGCAGTTCTCCGCCGCACAGTTCTCCGACGCGGCCCTCACCGGAGCCGTCGAGGGCTCGGTCCGGGCGGCCGCCGTCCCCACCGTCATCACGCGTGCGCAGTGGGGGGCTGCGGCGCCGATCTGCACGCCTGACACCGCCGCGGCCCTGGTCGGTGCGGTCGTGCACCACACGGCTGGACCGAACGGGTACTCGACGGTCGCGCAGGCGATGCAGCAGATTCGCAACGACCAGAAGTACCACCAGGCGACGCGAGGCTGGTGCGACCTGGGGTACAACTTCATCGTCGACAAGTGGGGGAACATCTACGAGGGCCGCGGGGGAAGCCTCACCTCCGCCGTGATCGGCGTGCACGCCGGCGGTTTCAACACCGGCACGGTCGGGATCTCGATGCTCGGCAACTTCCACGGCCCCGCCGGCGGGATGGCCACGACCCCCGCCATGATCGACGCGGTCGGTCGGATCGCCGGTGCCCGGCTCGGTGCGTACAACATCAACCCGCAGGGGTGGTTCACCTACCGGACCCTCGGCGGGGAGAACTCGAAGTACCCTGCCGGGTCCAACGTCTCCCTGCCACGGATCTTCGGTCACCGGGACACGGCGTACACGGCCTGCCCCGGCGACTACGGATACGCGCAGCTGGACAACATCCGCGCGATCGCGCTCGCCCACTCGGACCCGCAGGCGTATGCCGCTGCGCAGTCGGTGGTGAAGGCGTTGTACACGGATCTGTTGGGTCGTGGTCCGGATCCGACGGGGTTGGAGGGTTGGTCTGCGGCGTTGGTGTCGGGTGCGGGGCAGCCTGAGCTGGTGGCGTCGTTGACGCGTAGTCAGGAGTATGTGGCGTTGCGTGTGTCGAACGCGTACATGGAGGCGTTGGGTCGTGGTCCGGATCCGGTGGGTGCGCAGGACTGGGCGCGGGAGATTCATGCGGGGCGGGCGACGGTTGATGATGTGAAGCGTCGGTTCTACGACTCGTCGGAGTTCTTCGCGCGGGCTGGTGGGACGCCGCAGGGTTATGTGCAGGTGTTGTATCAGACGATGTTGGGTCGGGGGGCTGCGCCGTCGGAGATCGATGCGTGGGTGAAGGTCATGGAGGTCAGGGGTCGTTCGCGGATGGTGGACGAGCTGTGGTTCTCGATGGAGGCTGCGCGGATGCGTGCGGGTGGTTACTACTCGACGTTCTTGCAGCGTGGTCCGGATCCGACGGGGTTGACGGCGTGGGCGCAGGTGTTGTTGTCGCACGGTGAGGGGGCGGTGCGTGTGGGTATCGCGGGCAGCTCCGAGTACCGGGCGTTGGCACAGACGCGTTTCCCCTGAGCACCCACCACTCTTGGAGCAGTTCATGACCCGCACGTCATCTCGGCCCTTCGCCGTCGCGCTCGCAGCTGCGCTGGCCTTGGCACTCACCGGGGTCGGACTGACCCCGCCGGCCCCCGCGGCAGCGACCGTCGCGACCTCCGACTTCGGGGAGGGGACGGTGTCGTTCGTCGGTCACGGCTACGGTCACGGTCGGGGGATGGGCCAGTACGGCTC
Source organism: Oerskovia gallyi (assembly GCF_014836745.1). Taxonomy (NCBI): domain Bacteria; kingdom Bacillati; phylum Actinomycetota; class Actinomycetes; order Micrococcales; family Cellulomonadaceae; genus Oerskovia; species Oerskovia gallyi. The sequence goes on along the minus strand of NZ_JACSQE010000012.1, from coordinate 131,225 downwards.
GCTCGGCTACGCCGTCGACCACGGGTGGGGCTACCAGCAGATCCTGGACCACTACTACGGCGGCACCGCCACGACGGGCGGCGCACCGGCCACCATCTCGGTGGAGCTCCTCGCGCACACCTCTTCGCTCACGGCGATGGGGCGTGGCCTCGTCGTCAACGGCTTCCCCCAGGCCGAGACCGGGTCGGCGGGCAGTGCCGTCCGTGTGCTGCCGAAGTCGAACGGCGCGTTCGACGTCTACGTCGGGCCGTCGTGCTCCGGCCCCTGGAGCGCCGCCGGGTCGTCTGCGACGGTCGAGATCTCCACGAGCTCGCCGAGCGACGTCTCGCGATATGTCCGCACCTGCGAGTCGGGTGGCGAACGGTCGTACCGCGGCACGCTCAGCGTTCGCCGCAACCAACGGACCGCCGGGCTCATGGTGGTCAACAACGTGGCGACCGAGGACTACCTGCGCGGAGTGGTGCCGCGTGAGTCGCCCGACGGTTGGGGGGCTCGTCCGAACGGGTTGGAGTCCCTGAAGGCCCAGGCCGTGGCGGCACGTTCGTACGCGCTCTCGCAGCAGAGCGCTCGTCCTTCCGGCGCGCAGACGTGCGACACGACGACCTGCCAGGTGTATCTCGGAGCGGCCTACCAGCCCAACGGTGGAGCCCGCACCAGCCTCGACGGCCCCAACGCCGACCGGGCGATCGCAGCGACCGCGGGCCAGGTCCGGTACCGTCCGGGCACGGTCCCGGTGCAGATCGTCCGGACCGAGTTCAGCTCGTCGACCGGCGGGTGGACGGCTGGCGGGACCTTCCCCGCGGTCCAGGACGTCGGTGACGCGACCGCGTCGAACCCGAACAGCACGTGGTCCGTCTCGTTCACGCTCTCGGACGTCGCCAAGGCCATGGGGACGGGCCCCATCACCAGGTTCGACGTGACCCAGCGCAACGGGCTCGGTGCAGAGGGCGGGCGCGTCCTCCAGGTGGCAGTGACCGGGGGCGGGACGACGCGCACCTTCACGGGCAACCAGGTCCGTACCCTGCTCGGGCTCAAGAGCGACTGGTTCACCCCGACGCTGACCCAGGGCGGGGAGGCCGCTGCGCAGTCGGTGGTGAAGGCGTTGTACACGGATCTGTTGGGTCGTGGTCCGGATCCGACGGGGTTGGAGGGTTGGTCTGCGGCGTTGGTGTCGGGTGCGGGGCAGCCTGAGCTGGTGGCGTCGTTGACGCGTAGTCAGGAGTATGTGGCGTTGCGTGTGTCGAACGCGTACATGGAGGCGTTGGGTCGTGGTCCGGATCCGGTGGGTGCGCAGGACTGGGCGCGGGAGATTCATGCGGGGCGGGCGACGGTTGATGATGTGAAGCGTCGGTTCTACGACTCGTCGGAGTTCTTCGCGCGGGCTGGTGGGACGCCGCAGGGTTATGTGCAGGTGTTGTATCAGACGATGTTGGGTCGGGGGGCTGCGCCGTCGGAGATCGATGCGTGGGTGAAGGTCATGGAGGTCAGGGGTCGTTCGCGGATGGTGGACGAGCTGTGGTTCTCGATGGAGGCTGCGCGGATGCGTGCGGGTGGTTACTACTCGACGTTCTTGCAGCGTGGTCCGGATCCGACGGGGTTGACGGCGTGGGCGCAGGTGTTGTTGTCGCACGGTGAGGGGGCGGTGCGTGTGGGTATCGCGGGCAGCTCCGAGTACCGGGCGTTGGCACAGACGCGTTTCCCCTGAGCACCCACCACTCTTGGAGCACGCAGGGGGAGCGGCGGTCTGCGCCTACGCTGGACCCATGACCGCCACCTCCCCGCGCCGCGCGTCCGCCGTCGAGTCCGTCACCGAGGCCACTGCTCCCGGACCCCGAGAGGTGCTCGAGCAGCCGACGCTCGCCGAGCTCACGACGCTGCGCGTCGGGGGCCCCGCCGACGCGTACGTCGAGGCCACGACCGAGGCCGAGCTCGTGGACGCTGTCCGGGCGGCCGACGACGCGGGCGAGCCGCTCCTCGTGATCGGTGGCGGGTCCAACCTGCTCGTGAGCGACGAGGGCTTCGGCGGGGTCGTGGTGCGCGACGTGCGCGCCGAGATCCGCATCGACGCCGAGGACACGTGCGGCGGCGGGAGCCTGACCGTGACGGCCGGCCAGGACTGGGACCAGCTCGTGGAGCGGGCCGTGGCCCAGGAGTGGGTCGGGGTCGAGGCGCTGTCCGGCATCCCCGGCACCGTCGGGGCTGCGCCCGTCCAGAACATCGGCGCGTACGGCCAGGAGGTCGCCGGGGTCGTTGCCTCGGTGCGCGTGTGGGACCGTGCGCAGTCGCGGATCCGGACCCTGGCGCTGGTCGACCTCGACTTCGGATACCGCACGTCGGTTCTCAAGCGGAGCATGCACGCCTCGCCCGACGGTGGCGACATCTGGTACCCGTCCCCGCGCTACGTCGTGCTCGAGGTCAACCTCCAGATGCGCCTCGGGACGCTGTCCGCACCGATCGGCTACCCCGAGCTCGCGCGACGGCTCGGCATGCAGGTCGGCGAGCGCGCGCCCAGCGCGGACGTCCGCGCGGCGGTCCTGGAGCTGCGGGGTGGCAAGGGCATGCTGCTCGACGACCCCGCGGCCCCCGACCACGACCGGTGGAGCGCCGGCTCGTTCTTCACCAACCCGGTCGTCGCCGCTGACCAGGCGGACCTCCTGCCGGCCGACGCCCCGCGCTTCCCCGTCCGTTCGGCCCTCCCGGCCCGCACGACGGGGCCGAGCCTCGGCGAGATCGACCCGACGCTCGTCAAGACGTCCGCGGCCTGGCTCATCGAGCACGCCGGGTTCACCAAGGGGTTCGGGGTGCACGGCCCGGCGAGCGCCGCGACGCTCTCGACCAAGCACACGCTCGCGCTCACCAACCGCGGCGGTGCGAGCGCGGCGGAGGTCGTCGAGCTTGCGCGGGCCGTGCGCGACGGCGTGCTCGACGCGTTCGGGATCGAGCTCGTCCCGGAGCCCGTGCTCGTGGGCGTCGCGCTCTGAGGTCGCTCCGCGCTCACCGGGAGGCGACGGGCTACGTCGAGGGAGGGCCTGGAGGCCTCCGGCTCGACGCCGGTCCTCGATCTCGTGGACCGGCAGGACCCTCAGTAGACCAGCACGGTCGTGCCCGGAGGGGCGCCCCAGGAGTCCCAGATCCAGTTCATGGCGGCGTTGGTGACCCGCACGCACCCGTGGGACGCGGGGCTCGGAGGCACCGAGCCCGAGCCGTGCACCGCGATCCCGCCGGTGAAGAACTTGGGTCGCCACATGCTGCCGAGCTCGAGCGATGACTCGTAGTTGGCGTCGACCTGCCGCCCCACCTGGAAGGTGCCGCGCGGGGTCTTGGCGACGTACGTCCGGCCCTTGGCCTCGTACCGTTCGCCGTTGCCCGAGGACGCGTTGAAGACCTTGACGACCTGCCCGTCGTCGACCGCGAGGACGAGCTGGCGGGCGATGTCGATCTCGATCACGTGACCTGAACCGCTCTGCGCTGCGGGGCGCACCCCCTGGTCGAGCGCGGCCTGCGTGGCGGGACCCACGCGGCCGTCGCGGCTGATGCCCGCAGCCTTCTGCAGCGCCCACACGGCCTGCTGGGTGCCCGAACCGAACACGCCGTCGGGGGCGGCACCCCAGTAGCCCAGGTCGACGAGCCGCTGCTGGAGCGCCGTGACCCGCTCGCCCGTGCTGCCACGGACGAGCTCGACGGTCGCGGGGTCGGGCTCGACCGGCGGGGGTTCGACGGGCGGGGGCTCGACAGGAGGAGGCTCGACGGGCGGGGGAGGGGTCGGGACGACGGTGGGCGTCGGGAGGGGCGTCGGCGTCGGCGTCGGGGAAGGTGACTCGCTCGGTGTCACAGAGGGGCGTGGCGTCGTGTGCGGGGACGACGACGCCGGTCCCGCCCCGCCGTCGACCCGAGGTCCGAGCGCGTCGCACCCGCCCACGAGCAGCATCGTGAGCACCGCGGCCGTCACCGCTGCCCATCTCGTGCCGGTCGGTCGATCCGTCATGCGTGCTCCCCCTCGACGTGGGATCCTCCGCAGACCCCGAGTGACCACGGTCCCACGTGGCGCCGAGACGTGGCACATCGGGTGGGCAGGGGTTGCGCAATCGTTGTGAAGAGTGGCGTCGGGGGCCGCGCGGACGCAGGCCCGGGCGCCCCGGGCCTGGCGGACTCCACCCCGCCGGGCCCTTCGTCGCTCAGTCGCCGTGGCGACGCAGGAGCTCGCCGCGCACGAGGTCGAGGATCGCGTCGTCGTCCAGGCCTGCCTCGTGCGCGGTCGCGACGAAGGTGTGGGCGGCCTGCCGGGCGACGACGTCGGCGGGGGCCACGCCGTCGGACACGACCGTACCCGCACGCCGGTTCGTGGCGGTGATCCCCGCCGCCTCGAGCTCGCGGTACGCGCGAGCGACGGTCCCGGCCGCGACGCCGAGGTCGGCGGCGAGCGCGCGGATGGTCGGGAGCCGGTCGCCGACCAGGAGCCGCTCCGAAGCGACGTGCGCGACGACCTGCGCACGGATCTGCTCGTAGGGCGGGACCCCCGAGGCGGGGTCGATCTCGACGTGCAGGGAACCGTGTCCGGATTGTGTCACCATGTTGGCACAATGTCAGCGTGGTGCTCCGGTGTCAACGCGTGTGTGAGAGCTCTCTCATGCCGTCCTCATGTGCCCATCACCCCTGGGCTGTCTCCTTGCTTCCATGGACACCGCTGCGCAGCTCCTCACCGGTCCCCGGGCGGGTGACCTCCTGGAGGCGGCGCTCGCCGTCGACCACGTGAGCCTGGGCTCGTGGCGCGTGCACCAGGTGCACGCACGCCCCGGGGCCGAGGTGAGCGTGGGGTACGAGGTCACGGTGCGCGGCGGCCGCGGTGGCACGGACGGCCCCCGCACCCCGGCCGGACGGCCCGAGTATCTCGTGGCGACGACTGCGGACCTCCCGCCCGACGTCGTCGAGCGGCGCGGGATCCTGCGCCTCGTCGACGGCGAGCAGACCGTCCACGTGTGGCGTCATCCCGTGGACCCCCTGCTGCCCGGCCTGGCGACCGCCTGCGACGCCGCGGCGCTCACCGACCGGTGGCGCTCGCTCGACCCGCACGCCCCGCTCGTCCTGGGGCTCGATCTCGTGACGTACCGGCCGTTGCGCCGCGCGGTGCTGCGCGCACGGACCACCGACGGCGACGTCTACCTCAAGGTCGTCCGCCCGGACCGGGTGACGGATCTCCGCATCCGGCACGACCTCTTCCTGGTCGCCGAGGCCGCGCCCATGGGCTACGCGCTCTCGGCCCCGCCCGCCGCTCCCCGCGTCCTCGCGTCGCTCGGCGAGGGAATCCTCGTCCTCGCGGCGCGGCCGGAGGAGACGCTCGCGTCGGCGATCGCGTCCACGGCCAGGCACGAGCAGCCGCTGACGATCGACCCGCACGAGCTCCTGCGTGCACTCGTCGCCCTCCCGCAGGACGCCGTCCTGCTCGAGCGTCGCGCCTCATGGGCCGAGCGGTCCGAGCACTACGCGCGCGCCGCCGTCGGGCGTCTTCCTGGCCATGCGGGACGCATCGAGGCCCTCGAACGCGCGGTGCGCCGGATCGTGGCCGACCGCGACCCCGGTCCCGTGGTCGCGACGCACGGCGACTTCTACGAGGCGAACGTGCTGCTCGTGGGCGGTGCCGGCTGTCGTCGCGTCGCCGCGGTCCTCGACGTCGACACGCTGGGCCCCGGTCACCGCATCGACGACCTGGCCTGCATGACGGGCCACCTCGCGGTCCTCGAGACGCTCGCGCCCCAGGTCTACCCGGGCGTCCAGGGCCTGGTCGACCGCTGCCTCGCAGTGTTCGGCGACGCCACCGACCCGATCGGGCTCCGCGCGCGCAGCGCGGGTGTCGTCCTGTCCCTCCTGCCCGGGGCGCCCCGCGAAGCACTCGCGGAGACCTGGCTCGGTGTGGCCGAGGAGCTTCTCGCGGGAGCGCAGACGCGTCTGAGAGTCCTCTCACGTGCGGCTCCTGCTCCTCTCACGTCGGCCTGTGAGTCTCGTGACGACGGGGCGGCAGCCCGGCCGCCCATCGTCTGAGGAGGTAAGGAATCATGGACGCTCGCAGGATCTGGATCGCCACCGGCACGCTCGGGGTGCTCGGCGCCGGGCTCGGCGCCACGATCGCGGCGGCGGAAGCGCGCGCGGACGTCGAGGCCCCCGCCGTCGTCGAGACGAACGACGCCACGACGACGCCGGGAGCCGTCCCGAGCCCGAGCCCGTCGGACCTCGACCCGTCGAGCTCCACGACGACCGTGTCCACGGTCACCGCGGGATCGACGACCTCGGCCCAGACCGCGACCACCGCTCCGAGTCCTGTGAGCTCGCAGAGCCCGGTCTCGGCACAGACGTCCCCGTCGGCGCCCACCCCCTAGGGGGAGGGCGCCCCGGCGGGGCTCAGCGGTCGGCGCGTCACCGGCCGTACGTGAGAGGGCGGAGGCACACGGGCCTCCGCCCTCTCGTCGTCCCGCGCGTCCCGCACGGGGCTTTGTCAGCGCGCTCAGGCAGCAGGGTCCGCCAGCCGGTAGCCCATGCCGCGGACCGTCACGACGCGCTCGGCGCCGAGCTTGTTGCGCAGGTACCGCACGTAGACGTCGACCACGTTGGAGCCCGGGTCGAAGTCGTAGCCCCACACCCGGGACAGCAGCTGCTCGCGGCTCAGGACCTGCCCGGGGTTGCGCAGGAACGTCTCGGCCAGCGCGAACTCACGGGCCGACAGGTCGACCTCGCGGTCCTCGGTGCGGGCCCGACGGGTGCGCAGGTCCAGGCTGAGCGACCCGTGCGAGAGGACCGTGACCTCTCCGGCGGGCTCGGTCCGCAGCCGCAGCCGGATGCGTGCCAGGAGCTCCTCGAAGCGGAACGGCTTGACCATGTAGTCGTCGGCACCGCCCTCGAGCCCCGCGACGGTGTCCGTCACGGACGACCGTGCCGTGAGGATGATGACCGGGATGGTGCTGCGGGAGGCGCGCAGACGGCGGAGCACGGTGAACCCGTCCTGGTCGGGCAGCCCCAGGTCGAGGATCATGAGGTCGTAGTCCCCGGTCTGGGCGAGGTCGTACCCCTCCCGGCCCGTGGTCACGGCGGCGCTCGCGTATCCGGCGGCCCGCAACCCCTTGGTCACGAACGACGAGATCCGGGTCTCGTCCTCGACGACGAGGATCTGGCTCACAGCGATGTCCTTTCACCCTGACGTGCCCGAGAGGAGACCGGGATCTCCATGGTGAGGGGGGTCTCGGCCGTGCTGCCGAGGGGAGTCCTCGGGACGATGGAGGCTGCACCCGGGCCGCCGTGGTCGGCAGCGTCGGGGCCGGGCGCCGAGGGGCCGGGGTCGAGCGGGAGGTCGAGCGTGAAGGTCGACCCGAAGCCACGGGTCGAGGAGACCTCGACCCGCCCCTCGTGCCCCCCGGCGATCGCGCTGACGATCGCGAGGCCCAGCCCCGCACCGTCCCGGAACGCCGGCTCGCGCTCGGCCTGCGCGAAGCGGACGAAGATGCGTTCGAGCTGGTCGGGCGAGACGCCGATGCCCTCGTCGCGCACCCAGAGGCGGATGCGACCGTCGCGGACCGCCGATCCCAGGGTGATCGTGGAACCCGGTGCGGAGAACTTCACGGCGTTGGACGCGAGCTGCAGCCAGGCCTGGGTGAGACGCTGCTCGTCGACGTGGGCCGTGGCCCCGGTACGCGCGTCGACGGCCCACCGGCGGTCGCCCAGGAGACGCGCCTTGTCGAGGATGTCGTCCGTGAGCCGCCCGAGGTCGGTCTCCTCGAGCCGCACGAACCCAGGGCTGCCCGCCGTGGCGAGGGTCATGAGGTCGTCGACGAGGCGGTGCATCCGGTCGAGCTCGTCGAGCGCGAGGTCGCGCGTGCTCGCGGCGTCCTCCGGGTCGTCGGGGTCCATGAGCTCGAGGTGTCCCCGCACGATCGTGAGCGGGGTGCGCAGCTCGTGCCCGACGTCGTCGAGGAGCTCGTGCTCGGCGTCGAAGGCCGCGGCGAGGCGGTCCAGCATCTCGTTGAACGCCTGCGTGAGGTCCGAGATGTCGTCGTTGCCCGTGACCGGGATGCGCTCGGAGGTGTGGGTGTCGCTGATGCGCCGGGCCGTCTGGCCGAGGAGCCGTACGGGCCGCAGGAGGCGCCCCGCGACGAGCCAGCCCACTGCTGCGATCAGCAGCAGCGTGACGACCGCGATGATCGCGTAGGTGCGGAAGACCTGGTCGAACTCGGCGTGCTCGGCGCTGCGGTCGAACGCCAGGACGAGCGCCGACGGGACGTCGCCGTCGGTCACCGGCACGACGAGGACCCGGTAGCTCGAGACCGGGGTCGTGATCTCCCGGAGCACCACGTCCCGACCGGTCGAGAGAGGTTCGAGCGCGTCCATGAGGACCTCGTCGTCCTCGAGCCGCAGGGGGACGGGCGTCGCGGCGATCCACTGGGCCCGGCCGCCGCGGAAGCCGACCATGCCTTCGTGCGGGGCGGGGACGGTCTGGCGCATCGCGGTGTTCACGAGGTCGTCCGAGGACGTGAAGCGCTCGCCGGTCGAGGGGTGCACGCCCTCGTGCGCGAGGGCCTCGAACTCCTCCAGAGAGCGCATGAGGGACTGGTCCATGCGGTCGTCCACGTGCGCTCGCTGGGCCGTGTACGCGACGCCGCCCGCGATGAGCAGGCCGAGGGCGGCCAGGGCGAGGACAGCACCGAGTATCCGCGCGCGGACCGTCTGGAGCCGGGACGGTGCGCGACGAGGCGCGGGCCCGCTGCCCGGGGAGTGCTGCGCCATCATCCGTTCCCTGTGTCTGGTGTCCACATGCCGTCGTCGTACTCGTCGGACGGCCGGTACATGCCGTCGTCGTACTGCTCGCCCGGGTGGTACATGCCGTCGTCGTAGGTCTGCTCGGGGGTCTTGCCGATCGTGTCCGTGCCGCTGCGAGGAGGGGCGGGTTGCACGGGGACCAGCGGTGAGCTCGGGGTCGCCGACTCGTCGTCGTCGCCGTCGTCCTCCGGCTCGTCGGTGGTCTCGTCGGGGGGCGGGGTGAGGGTCGGAGACGGTGACGTGGTCTCCTGGGGGGTCGGGGCTGGTGTCAGGACGACGAGGCCTCGCAGGTCGCGGTCGGGTGGGCTTGCCGAGACCAGCGCGACCGCGCCGGCGCCGGCCCCGAGTGCGACCAGCACGAGGGCGATCACCCACACCGTCGTCCGTCGCATGGCGCGAGTATCTCGGGTGCGCATGAGAGAGGGATGAGAGCGTGTGTCACCCGCCTCCGGCCGCCCGACGGTCCCTCCCGTCATCGCACCGCCCGCCCCCCTTCGGGGCCGGGAGCGCCCGCGGGGCCGGGAGCGCCCTCGGGCGCCGCGGGCTCCTCGGCGAGCCAGGCGTCGACGCCCGCGAGCAGCCGTGCCCGCGTCGCCGTGCCTGCGCGGCTCGCCCGGATCGAGGACCGGGCCAGGTCCGCGAGCTCCGCGTCGGAGAACCCGTGCTCGGTCCGTGCGGACTCGTACTGCGCCACGAGCCGGGAGCCGAACAGCAGCGGGTCGTCGGCGCCGAGGGCGACCTGGGCCCCCGCGTCGACGAGCGCCCCGAGCGGGACCTGCGCGCCGTCGTCGTACACCCCGAGGGACACGTTCGAGGCGGGGCAGACCTCGAGCGCCACCCCGCGCTCGACGACCTGCTCGAGGACTCGCGGGTCCTCGACCGAGCGCACCCCGTGCCCTATCCGGTCGGGGTCGAGGTCGGTGAGCACCTCCGTCACGTGGTCGGGGCCGAGCAGCTCGCCCCCGTGCGGGACGAGCGCGAGGCCCGCCCGGCGGGCGATCGAGAACGCCGGGGCGAAGGCCGCGGTGTCACCGCGCCGCTCGTCGTTGCTCAGTCCGAAGCCGAGGACCTCGCCCGGGCCGTCGCCCACGTACTGGGCCGCGAGACGCGCGAGGGTCCGCGCGTCGAGCGGGTGCCGCATGCGGGAGGCCGCGACGATCACGCCGACCTCGGTCCCGGTCGCCGCACTGGCCTCTCGCGCCGCGTCGAGCACGATCTCCACGGCGGGGGAGATGCCGCCCACGAAGGGCGCGTAGGACGTGGGGTCGACCTGGATCTCGAGGCGGCCCGACCCCTCGGCGGCGTCGTCCTCGGCCGCCTCGCGCACGATCCGGCGCATGTCGGCCTCGGAGCGCACGCACGCGCGCGCCGCGTCGTACAGCCGCTGGAACCGGAACCAGCCGCGCTCGGTCGCGGGCAGACGGAGCGGGTCGCCGTCGAGCAGGGCCGACGGGAGCCGTACGCCGTACTGCGTGGCGAGGTCGTGCAACGTCGCCGGCCGCATGGAGCCGGTGAAGTGCAGGTGGAGGTGGGCCTTGGGGAGCTTCGCCAGATCACGCACAGAGGCAGTCTCGCACCCTGCCCGCACCGCTCGGCGGTCCTGCTCGCCGCGCCGTCGCCCCGACGGCCCCTGTGGACCGGGCGAGGTCACGCCCCGGGCAGGATGCCCCGCTCGATCGCGACCGTCACGGCGCGCGTGCGGTCGTCGACCCCGAGCTTCGCGAAGGCGCGCAGCAGGTGCGTCTTGACCGTGGCCTCCGAGATGAAGAGCTCGCGCCCGATCGCAGGGTTGCTCAGCCCGCGCGCGACGAGGGCCAGGACCTGGGCCTCGCGCGCCGTCAGGCGCTCGCCGGCTCCCCGCACGGTCGTGACGAGCCGCGTCGCGACCGTGGGGGCCAGGACGGTCTCTCCGCGGGCTGCGGCACGGATCCCTGCGACGAGCGTCTCGCGCGGCGTGTCCTTGAGCAGGTAGCCCGTCGCGCCGGCCTCGACGGCCCGCAGGATGTCGGTGTCGGTCTCGTACGTCGTGAGCACGACGACGCGCGGGCGCCTCGCCCCCGCCGCGGAGGAGGCGAGGATCTCGGTCGTCGCGCCCACGCCGTCGAGCACGGGCATGCGCAGGTCCATGAGCACGACGTCGGGACCCAGCTCGTGCGCGAGGGTCACGCCCTCGCGGCCGTCGCCCGCCTCGCCGACGACGACGAGGTCCGGCTCGGCCATGAGCATCCCGACGAGCCCCGAGCGCACCACGGGATGGTCGTCGACGACGAGGACGCGGACCGTGGGAGCCGACGAGGGCGCACCGGTCCCGGTCGCCGAGACGGTCGTCCTGGGGCGGGTGGGCGACGAGGACGGACGGTCGGCGGTCGAGGTCACGGGTGGCTCCGGGGGAGAGGGGCGGGATGGGGCGGGGCACCGGCGGGGTGGTCGGCGGGCACGGGCAGCTCGACCCGGACGCTCGTCCCACCACCCGGGGGCGACAGGACGCGCACCGTGCCCTCACCCTCGGCGACGCGTTCACGCATGCCGCGCAGACCGAACCCTTCCACGACGCCCGGTCCGAGCCCCCGACCGTCGTCCGTGACCTCGAGGACGACCGTGGCGCCGTCGGGTGCCGACCCCTCCCGGCCGCCCGGCCCCGCCCCCTCGCCCAGGGAGACGACGACGGAGCTCGCCTGCGCGTGCCGGCGCACGTTGGCCAGGGCCTCCTGCGCGGACCGCAGCAGGACGACGTCCTCGGCGCTGCCCAGCCCCGGGACGACCGACAGCCGCAGCGTCACCGCGACCCCCGACTCGTCCTCGAAGCGGCCGGCCAGGCGCTCGATCGCCTCGACGAGCGTCGCGCCCTGCAACGGCACGGGGGAGAACGCCGTGACGAGGGACCGGGCATCGGCCAGGTTGTCGCGCGCCGTCGTCTCGACGAGTGCGAGCCGGTCCCGGGCCGCACCCACGTCGTCGCGGTCGAGGTCGGCGCTCGCGGCCTGGGCGAGCATGACGACGCTCGTGAACCCCTGTGCCAGGGTGTCGTGGATCTCGCGGGCCATGCGCTCGCGCTCGGCCGCGACCCCCGCCGCGTGGTGCACCGCACCGAGCTCTGCCTGCGCGGCGTTGAGATCGTCGACGAGCTGGGCATGGCGTGCGGTCTGGAGCATCGTCTGGCCGACCCAGATCCCGAGCAGGATCGAGAAGGCGAGCGCGACCCCCATCTGCGGTGCGGCCCTCGTGAGGGCCTCGCGGGAGAACCCGGACGCGGCCGTCAGCGCGAGGGTCGTGCCGACCGCGAGCAGGGTCGAGAGCGCGAGGCTGACCCACCGGCGCTCCGAGAGCATCCAGATCTGGGTGAACGCGACGAACAGCAGGAACGTCCCGAGCTGGTTCTGGATCACGGCGACGTCGGTCGCGACGATCAGGATCAGCAGGTAGGAGACCGCCAGACGCTGGTCGCGGTTCCGCGCCGCCGGCCTGCCGAGGAACGTGTACGCGAGCAGGATCACGCCGATCGCGCCCAGGGCCAGGGCGAGCCGGTCAGGCTCGATCCCGGCCAGGAGCAGCGCGACCGCGCTCAGGAGCACGACGACGTAGAAGCCCACGTCCCACCACACGACCACGTGGTCCCACGAGGACTCGAAGCTGTCCAGCGCAGAGCCGGTCGACGGGCCCTGGCCCGCGGCGGGGTGCACGGGGCGACCGCCCGCCGCGCGCTCCGTCGCCGGCCGGTCCACCGGGCTCTCAGCCGTCGTCACGCCGCCTCCACCTGAACGTCCGGACCCCCACCACGAGGCCCACGACGAGCCACGCCACCAGTACAGCAGCCGTCGCGCCGTGCTGCCACGACCCGCCCGTCTCGAGGGCCGCGGCCTCGGGCGGCAGGAACACCGAGCGCATGCCCTGCGCGAGCCACTTGAGGGGGAACACCGAGGCGATCTGCTGCATCCAGGACGGGAGGGCGAAGAACGCGAAGAACACGCCCGAGATGAACTGCAGCACCAGCACGATCGGGGCCACGACGGCGCTCACGGACTTCCCGGAGCGGGGGACCGAGGAGAACGCGACGCCCAGCACCGAGCCGGTCGCGGTGCCCAGCACGAACACCCACGCGAACGTCGTCCAGGCCGCGGCGGTGGTCGGCATCGGGACGTCGAACGCCGTGGTGGCGAGCAGCAGCAGGGCGGCGGTCTGGACGGTCGTGACGAGCAGGACCTGCCCGATCTTCCCCAGGAAGTAGGAGGTCGCGGGCAGGGGCGTCGCCCGCAGGCGCTTGAGCGTGCCGTCGTCGCGCTCGACCGCGATCGAGATCGCGAGGTTCTGGAAGCTCGTGAGCATGACGCCCGTGGCGACCATGCCCGGCAGGAAGTACTGCGCGTACGGCACGGATCCTGCGGCACTGCCCTGTTCCTCCTGCCCGAACACCGTCGCGAAGATCGCCATCATGATGAGCGGGTAGGCCAGGATGAAGACGACCGCGTCGCGCTCGCGCAGGAACGCGAGCATCTCGATCCAGGTCCGCCGCAGGCCAGTGCCGAGGACGCCGGGCAGGGGTCGCCCGGCGGGCAGCGCACGGGTGGGCGACGTCTGGGTGCTCATCGGGAGGCCTCCTCGGCGACGGGAGCGGACAGGACGGCAGAGGTCGGGGCGTCGTGCGGGGCTCCGGGCGGCGCTGCGGCGGACGGGGCCGAGCCGGAGGGGGAACCGGACGGGGCGACGGGCGCGGCTCCGATGAGCTCGAGGTACACGTCCTCGAGGCTCGGCTGGAGCACGCGCAGGCCGGGCACCTCGCCGTCGGGTCCGGCCAGGGTGGCCGCGAGCGAGGTGACCAGCGCGGTCGGGTGGTCGGTCCGCTCGGCGCGCGCGACGCCGTCGGACACCCACCGCACGACGGGGCGCAGCGCACCTGGCCCGCCCAGGTCGGCCGGCGCCCCGAGGGCGACGACCTTCCCGTCGCGCACGACGGCGGCGCGGTCGGCCAGGTGCGCGGCCTCGTCGAGGTAGTGGGTCGTCAGGAGGATCGTGGTGCCGTCGGCGCGCAGCCCCAGGACGAGGTCCCAGAAGCTGCGACGCGCCTGCGGGTCGAACCCGGTCGTGGGCTCGTCGAGGAACAGCAGCTCGGGGTCGCCCACGATCCCGAGGGCGACGTCGAGGCGACGCCGCTGGCCGCCCGAGAGCTGGCGGGCACGCGTGGACGCCTTCTCCAGCAGCCCGACGGCGGCGATCACCTCCTCGGGGTCCCGCGGGGCCGGGTAGAAGGTCGCGAAGTGGTGCACGAGCTCGCGCACCGTGAGCTCGGCCTGGTCGCGCGAGTCCTGCAGGACGACGCCGATCCGGCTGCGCCATGCGCGCCCTGCGAGCGCGGGGTCCTCGCCCAGGACCTGGACCTGCCCGCCGTCGCGCTTGCGGAAGCCCTCGAGGATCTCGACCGTCGTGGTCTTGCCCGCACCGTTGGGTCCCAGGACCGCGAAGATCTCGCCGCGCTCGACCGTGAGGTCCAGGCCGTCGACGGCCTGCTTCACGACGCCGCCGCGCTGCGTGTACCGCTTGGTGAGCCCGCGGACCTCGATGGCCGGGGCGCCCGTTCCTGCTCGGGGAGGTGTCCTGTCTCTGCTCATGGCTCCAGCCTGGTCGGCGGGGGGTGCACGCCGCGACGACCGGTCGGGTGGACCTGGGGTCCACCGACCGGTGGACGCCGGGGGTGGCGCTCGCGCCCGTCGCGCCCGTCGCGCCGTCGCGCTGCGGCCTGTCGCGGCCGCTACTGTCGGCCGCATGAGCGACGCCGCGATCACGCTGACGGTCCTCGCGGCTGCGGTGGTCCTGTTCGTGTGGAACCGGCTGCCGGTCGGTGTGGTCGCGCTGGGCGTCGCGCTCTCGCTCTACCTCACGGGGGTCCTCACGGTCGAGGAGGCGCTCGCGGGCTTCGGCACCCCGACGGTCGTCCTCATCGCCGCGCTGTTCGTGGTCGCCGAGGCGCTCGACGCGGCCGGCATCACGGCGTGGGCGGGGCAGCAGCTCATCGACCGGGCGGGCACGGGGACGGCCCGGCTCATGGTGCTCATGCTGGTGCTCTCGGCCGCCCTGTCGGCCCTCGTGACGCCCAACGGTGCCGTCGCGGCGCTGTTCCCCATGGTGGTGGTCCTCTCGACCCGGCTCGGGCGGTCGCCCTCACAGCTCCTCCTGCCGCTCGCGTTCGGGGCGCACGCGGGATCGCTCCTCCTGCTGACGGGCACGCCGGTCAACGTGATCGTCTCCGCGACGGCGCTCGCGGAGACGGGGACCGGCGTGGGGTTCTTCGAGTTCGCGCTGGTCGGGCTCCCGCTCCTGGCGGGCACGATCGTGGTGTGCGTGCTGTGGGGCCCGCGCCTGCTGCCCGACCGCAGCGCACGCTCGTTGTCGCGCGACCTCACGGGGCTCCCCGCGGAGCTGCTGCGCGAGTACGCGCCGTCGGGGGTCATCGCGCGGCTGGACGTCCCGACCGGTTCGACGCTCGTCGGGGTCGCGGCCGACGCGATCGACACGGGGGACCGGGCGGTGCACGCGGTCGCGGTGCAGGACCCGGCGGGTCGTCCGGCGCCGGCCGTCGTGGCGGGCGGCCACGTCGTGGTGCGGGGGAGCCGCGTGGGCGTCGAGGCGTTCGCGGCCTCGCACGGCCTCCCGGCACCGCCCGGGCCCGACGGCGAGGAGGTCGTCTGCGGTCTCGTCTCGCGGGACCACGGGGTCGCCGAGGTCATCGTCCGACCGCGCTCGGGACTGATCGGCGCGCGGGTGTTCCCGGGCATGCTGACGGACTCGGGCGAGCTCGTGGTCCTGGCGGTGAAGCGGCTCGGTGAGGTCCTCGAGCCTGCGGACGACGGGGAGAACCGTCCTTCGGCGGACCCGCACGAGCACGAGACAGTGCTCCGCGCGGGTGACGCCCTGCTGCTCCAGGGGACGTGGGAGGCGCTCGACCGGCACGCCGACGACCCGGACGTCCTCGTGGTGGACACCCCGGACGCGATCCGCCGCCAGGCCGCCCCCCTGGGGCGCCGCGTCGTCCCGGCCGTCGTGGTGCTCGTGCTCATGGTGGCCGCGCTCGCCACGGACGTGCTGCCCGCGGCGGTCACGGCCGTGGGTGCGGCGATCGCGATGATCCTGCTCCGCGTGGTGACGACGCGTCAGGCGCAGCGGTCCATCTCGCTCACGACCGTGATCCTCGTGGCCGGCATGATCCCCCTGTCGACCGCGATCACGGCGACCGGGGCCGCTGAGATCGTCGCGACCGGGCTGATCGACGTGGTCGGCGGGGGAGGGGTGACGCTCCTGCTCCTGGGGATCTTCGTGCTGTGCGCGGTGCTCGGGCAGCTCATCAGCAACATGGCCACGGCGCTCGTCATGATCCCGGTCGCCGGGTCGGTGGCCGTCGAGCTCGGGATCTCGCCCGTGCCGCTCCTGATGTGCGTCGCGGTCGCCTCGGCTGCCGCTCTCCTGACCCCGGTCGCCACGCCCGGCAACATGATGGTCATGGAGCCCGGTGGATACCGGTTCGGTGACTACTGGCGGCTCGGCCTGCCGGTGCTGGTCGTGTACCTCGTGGTCGCGGTCTTCCTCGTACCGCTGGTCTGGCGGCCGTGAGGGGAGCCTGCGCCCCGCTCGGCGGGCGGCGGCCGGCAGCGTCCCGTCACGTCCGGCGTGCGGACCACGGGAGCAGGGCGCCGGGCCCGACGACGCACGCTCCGCCGTCGGGCCCCGTGCCTCACTGCAGGTAGATCTCCGCGCCCGGGCCGAGCGGCAGGCCCAGGAGGTACCAGCCGACCAGCAGGGCGGTCCACACGAGCAGCAGCGCGACCGTGTAGGGCAGCATGAGCGAGATGATCGAGCCCACGCCGACCTTCTTGCGATAGCGCTCGGCGAAGATGACGATGAGCGCGAAGTACGGCATGAGCGGCGTGGCCACGTTGATGGGGGAGTCGCCCACGCGGTAGGCCGCGACCGCGAGGTCGGGCGAGATGCCGAGCTGGATGAACAGCGGCACGAAGATCGGGGCGAAGATGGCCCACTTGGGCACGACCCCGCCGATGAAGATGTCGATCACGGCCGTCATCGCGATGAGCCCGATGATGAGGGGGACCGTCCCGAGGTTCGCCTGCTCCAGGGCGTCGGCCATGTTGACGGCCGCGACCGTGCCCAGGTTGGAGTAGTTGAAGTAGGCGATGAACTGGCTGATGATCAGCAGCAGGAAGATCAGCCCGGACAGGCCCGCGATGGTCTTCGTCATGGGGTTGATGACGTCCATGCTGTTCGTGATCGTCCCCGCGCCCTTGCCGTAGCACAGGCCCATGACGAAGAAGTAGATCAGGATCAGGAAGATGATGCTGCCCATGAGGGGCGAGCCCTCGATCAGGCTGCCGGTCTCAGGGTTGCGCAACGGTCCCCAGGACGGGAGCGTCAGCAGCAGCACGAGCGCCGTGACCCCGAGCAGACCGAACCCGGACCACCGCAGGCCGCGCTTCTCCGCGGCGGTCAGCTCGCCCGAGGGAGCCGGGGCGGCGCCGCCGCCGGAGTCGTGGTCGTCCGCCGCGGGAGCCTCGTCCTCGCGGTAGGTGCCCAGTCGTGGCTCGACGAACTTCTCGGTCACGAGCGTCGCGACCAAGGTCACCACGATGGTCGAGACGATCGCGAAGTAGAGGTTGCCCGTGATCGAGACGTGCTGCGCGGGGTCCGCGATCGACTCGTTGGTGATCTCGGCGAGCATGCCGTCGATCGGGGTGATGAGCAGGTTCACGCCGAACCCGCCGCCCACGCCCGCGAACGCCGCCGCCAGGCCCGCGAGCGGATGTCGGCCGAGCGTGTGGAACACCGCGGCCGCCAGCGGGATGAGGACCAGGTAGCCCGCGTCGGTCGCGATCGAGGACAGCACGCCGAGGAACACCACGATGAGCGTGATGAAGCGCGCCGGCGTGACCTTGACGAGGCGCTTGATGAAGGCGCCGATCAGCCCGACCTCCTCGGCGAGCCCTACGCCGATCATGGCGACCACGATCACCCCGACCACGCCGAATCCGTTGAAGTTCTCGACGGGCGACGTGAAGATGAACCGGATCCCGTCGGCGCTCAGGAGCGACTCGACCGAGACCGTGACCTGCTCGACCTGCGGGTCCTCGCTCTGGTACGGCGCGTCGCCGACGAGCTCCTCGCCGCTCGGCTCGACCTGCTCGGCGACCTGGGCCTGGTCGAACGTGACCGAGGTCCCTGCGAGGTAGAAAGCGTGCGAGAGCAGGATGATCAGGGCGATGAGCCCCAGGAAGATGATGGCGGGGTGCGGGACCTTGTTCCCGACCCGCTCGATCCCGTCGAGCATGCGCTCGAGGGGCGTACGGCGTACGACCGTGGCATCCGACATGTCGGCCTCTCGTCCCGATCGGTCCGCGCTCGTGCGCGAGGACTCGGGGCAAGTATGGCGAGGAGATCGTGTGAAGGCTCGGTGAACCGGGAGGGCCTGCTGCCGATCCAGGGAGGAACCTGCGGTGAGGGTCGGCCGTCCTCTACCCTGGTCGTGAAGGAAGATCGCCGTGCGCTCGCCGGGGCTCGCGCCCGGTCCCGCCGTCCGGCGGGCCCCGAGCGGGTTCGGCCCGGTGTCGGGCGGGGCGCGACAGAGCCGGTTCGACCACGGCGCTCGGTTCGCGTACAGTATTCCTTCGGTGGCAGGTGTCCACCCGATGTTCTCTGCCTCCACGGCAGGTTCTCGGGGTGACGCCGATCACGAAGGGCAGTGGCGCAATTGGTAGCGCAGCGGTCTCCAAAACCGCAGGTTGCAGGTTCGAGCCCTGTCTGCCCTGCAAGGCGTCGTCCCTCCCGGGGCGTGCGCGTAGTCCGGTAACGGGTTACACCACGAGAGGTCAGCATCGGTTTCGGTTTCAACGTCACGTAGTGGGGATGAACAGTGAGCGAATCGCCATCAGAGGCGCTGGGTGCTGAAGGCGTGCGCGCCGGCGGTGACAAGAAGAAGGGCGACGCGACGAAGGGCAACATCTTCTCGCGTATCGCGCTCTTCGTCCGTCAGGTGATCGCGGAGCTCAAGAAGGTCGTCACCCCCACTCGTTCCGAGCTGATCACCTACACCACCGTCGTCCTCGTCTTCGTGGCCGTGGTCATGGCGTTCGTGACGGTGCTCGACTACGGGATCGGCAAGGCCGTCCTGTGGGTCTTCGGGGGCTGATCCCCGGAGGGCGCCCCGTGCCGCGAGGTTCTCGCGGCACCGGAGCAGTTCGCGCCCGGAGCGTATGGACCGGTCCCGGTCCCGTCAGTTGCATGTTCGCGTAGTCAGCAGAAAGCAGGTTCGTTCGTGTCCCAGGAGTCGCTGGACCAGGCGGAGAACGTCGATCCCACCGAGCCCGTCGCCGAAGGCGCCGAGGCCGAGCTCGACGCGCCCGAGGCTGCCATCGACGAGGTCGAGGCGGACGCGGAGGCGCAGGACGCCCCGGACACCGAGGTGGAGGACGAGGAGTCGGCCGAGGCTGACGACGAGTCCCGCGTCGACGAGGACGGCGACGTCCTCGACGACCTCGACCCCGTCGAGGAGTTCAAGAAGGACCTGCGCACCAAGCCTGGTGACTGGTTCGTCATCCACTCCTACGCGGGCTACGAGAACCGTGTGAAGGCCAACCTGGAGAACCGCATCCAGAGCCTGAACATGGAGGACTTCATCTTCCAGATCGAGGTCCCCATGGAAGAGGTCGCGGAGATCAAGAACGCGCAGAAGAAGATCGTCCGTCGCGTCCGTATCCCCGGCTACGTCCTGGTGCGCATGGACCTGACCGACGAGTCGTGGGGCGCGGTGCGCCACACGCCCGGTGTCACCGGCTTCGTGGGGCACACCCACCAGCCCGTGCCGCTGACGCACGACGAGGTCTTCTCCATGCTGGCCCCGACGATCGAGCCCAAGGCCGAGGCCGGCAAGCCTGCCGCGACCGCCAAGGCGCCGTTCGAGGTCGACTTCCAGGTCGGCGAGTCGGTCACCGTCACCGACGGTCCGTTCGACACGCTCCCCGCGACGATCTCCGAGATCAACGCCGAGGGCCAGAAGCTCAAGGTCCTCGTCTCCATCTTCGGCCGGGAGACCCCGGTCGAGCTGTCGTTCAACCAGGTCGCCAAGATCTGACCCTGCTCGACAGCACCTGCAACCGGGTCATCGCCCACGGCGTCGGCCCAGACACAGAAAGCACGGAACACTCATGCCTCCCAAGAAGAAGGTCTCTGGGCTGATCAAGCTCCAGATCCAGGCCGGTGCCGCAACTCCCGCCCCGCCGATCGGCCCCGCGCTCGGTCAGCACGGCGTCAACATCATGGAGTTCTGCAAGGCCTACAACGCGGCGACCGAGTCGCAGCGCGGCAACGTCATCCCCGTGGAGATCACGGTCTACGAGGACCGTTCCTTCACCTTCATCACGAAGACGCCGCCGGCCGCCGAGCTCATCAAGAAGGCCGCTGGCGTCGACAAGGGTTCGCCCACGCCGCACACGGTCAAGGTCGCGAAGCTGACCTCTGCGCAGGTGCGCGAGATCGCTCAGACCAAGCTCGAGGACCTCAACGCGAACGACCTCGACGCAGCGACGCTCATCATCGCGGGCACCGCCCGTTCGATGGGCATCACCGTCGAGGGCTGAGTTCCACCCCCTCCGGACCGGTCCTGACCGGTCCTTCGGTCGGCCTCCTGGCCGGCCAGTCATGAATCATCAGGTCCCGGCGGGTTCGCCCGCCGGGGCAGTGGCAGGGTCCGCGCGGACCCGTAGACCACGACTGCTCGAGAAGGAGAAGCAGATGGCAACGCGCAGCAAGGCGTACCGCGCCGCAGCGGAGAAGATCGACCACGACGAGCTCTACTCCCCGCTCCAGGCCGTCCGCCTGGCGAAGGAGACCTCGCCCACCAAGTACGACGCGACCGTCGAGGTCGCCTTCCGTCTCGGTGTCGACCCCCGCAAGGCGGACCAGATGGTCCGTGGCACGGTCAACCTCCCCCACGGCACGGGCAAGACCGCTCGCGTCCTGGTCTTCGCGAACGGCGAGAAGGCGGAGCAGGCTCGTGCGGCCGGCGCCGACATCGTCGGTGGCGACGAGCTCATCGAGAAGGTGGCCGCTGGCTTCACGGACTTCGACTCCGCTGTCGCGACCCCGGACCTCATGGGCAAGGTCGGTCGTCTCGGTAAGGTCCTGGGCCCCCGTGGTCTGATGCCGAACCCGAAGACCGGCACCGTCACGATGGACGTCGCGAAGGCCGTCGAGGACATCAAGGGTGGAAAGATCGAGTTCCGCGTCGACAAGCACGCGAACCTCCACTTCATCATCGGCAAGGTCTCGTTCGACGAGAAGGCGCTCGTGGAGAACTACGCCGCAGCGATCGAAGAGGTCCTGCGTCTGAAGCCGTCCTCCTCGAAGGGCCGCTACATCACCAAGGCGACGCTCTCGACCACGATGGGCCCCGGCATCCCGCTGGACCAGTCCAAGGTCTCGAAGCTTCTCGAGGACGACGCGGCCTGATCGCCTCGTTCTTCAAGCCCGACGGCGTCCCTCCCCTTCACGGGGAGGGACGCCGTCGGGCTTTTGTCGTCCTGAGGCCCGGCGCGTGGCCGGCCGTGGTGCCGCGGCCTGACGTAGAGCCGTTATGCCCGGTTCGTTCCTGTGGTGACGCGATCTGCAGCCCGCCGGCCGGAGACGTTCACTGTCTCGATCGTCCCGGTTCATCACCGGTCTGCTTGGCGCCGTCAGAGTGATGCCTGTCTGGACAAGTGAGTCTCGCGACGCCGTCCGGACATCACATCCATGACGTGCACCATGACGACTGAAGGGTTGGACATGCGCAAGATCGCACACCTGGCACTCGCCGGGAGCCTGGCGACGGGGACGCTCCTCGTGCCGGCGGCCGCGTTCGCGGCCGAGGGAGACGCCCCCGTCCTGCAGGGAACTCGTACGGACAAGACGCTCGTGATCGGCCTGGACGGCGCACGGCTCGACGAGATCGAGGCCGCCTCGACCCCGAACCTCCACGCGCTCATGCAGCGCGGGACGTACGGGCACAGCCTCCTGTACGCCACGAGCGACGCCGCGGAGGTGAGCCAGCGCGGGGCCCAGACGGTGTCGGGCGCGGGATGGTCGACGATCCTCACGGGCGTGTGGACGGACAAGCACAACGTCCGGGACAACTCGTTCACGGGCAAGAACTACGCGCAGTACCCCAGCTTCCTCGACCGTCTCGAGCAGGTCGACCCGAGCATCGCGACCTTCGCGGCCTCGACCTGGGCACCGATCACGTCGTCGGCGAGCAACGGGGACATCGTCTCGGCCGGGATCGACCTGCGTCTCGCGACAGGCTCGGACGTCAAGACCGAGCAGGCCGCGGTCACGTACCTCGGGACGCAGAACCCGGACGTGAGCTTCATCCACCTCGACGACATCGACGGCGCGGGCCACAGCCACGGCGCTGACGCCGCGCAGTACACGGCCGAGCTCGAGGTCCAGGACGCCCGCATCGGGCGGGTCCTCGCCGCGATCGAGGCCCGCCCCCACCGGGCGGCCGAGACCTGGAACGTCATCGTGACGGCCGACCACGGGCACCTTCCCACGGGTGGCCACGGCGGCCGGGCCCAGACCGAGCGCGCGACGTTCGTCATCGCGGCCGGAGACGGCGTCGAGGCGCGAGGACGGCAGGAGAACCTCGCCATCACGGACATCGCTCCGACGGTCATGCGGCAGGCGGGCGTCGCGGTGGACCCCGCGTGGGGCCTCGACGGCACCCCGATCGGCGACGACGTCACGGACGACTTCGACAGCCTGCGCCCCGCGCTCTCGCCACGCGTCGACGAGACGGGCGTCCCCGCCGGGACGCTCGGCTTCACGACCACGCCGCCGTCCGGCTGGAGCGTGGACAACTCGGCCATGCCGTCAGGTGGTGTGACCGAGTGGCGCGGCTGGTCGTTCACGACACAGACGTTCTGGTCCGCGGCGGAGCCGGGTCAGGCGCGCGAGAACTTCACGCGCGGACGTGACGTGATCGCGGTCGCGGACTCCGACGAGTGGGACGACAAGAGCCACGGCGCGGGAAAGTTCGACTCGACGCTCGTGACGCCGGCGTACTCGGTGGCGGGCAAGGAGCAGGCCGTGCTGAGCTTCGAGCACTCCTACCGTCACGACCGCGTGCAGGTCGCCGAAGTGCTCGTGAGCTTCGACGGAGGTGCACCGGTCCAGGTGGCGGCGTTCCCTGCGAGCGACAACGGGCAGCGCACGATCGTGACGGAGGTCCCGGCCGGGACGAGGACCGCGCAGTACCGGTTCCACTACAGCGGGACGAACGACTGGTTCTGGGCCCTGGACCAGGTGCGTTTCGCGGCGCAGGGCGGGACCGACCCTGCCGGCTCGGAGGGCGTCGCGCTCCAGGCGGTCGTCGAGGAGCCCGTCGTCGAGGGCAGGCTCTCGATGACGGTGGCGAGCGACGGCGCGCCCGTGACGCTCGAAGGCGGCCTCGACGGTGACCACCTGACCTACACCGCGGCCCTGCCCGTGGTGAGCGTCTCCGACACCCGCCTCGAGGCCGCGGGGTGGGCCGTGTCCGGGCAGTCGACCGCGTTCTCCACGGGGACGACGACGTTCGGTGCCGAGCAGCTCGGCTGGACGCCTCGCCTGGTGCTGGGCAAGCCGGGCGTCGTCGTCGGTCAGCGCGTGTCCTCGGTGCTGAGCGGGGGAGCGGGGCTGTCGGTCCCGCAGACCCTCGCCGGTGCCGACGCGATCGGTCGCAAGGGCACGTCCGACGTCACGGCCGACCTCGCTCTCGAGCTGCCGGCCGACACGGCGCCGGGTGCGTACGGCGCGACGCTGACGATGTCGCTCTTCCCCGTGGACTGAGCGGGGGCGTGAGCGGCCTGGTTCGCGGGCAGGACTCCGCGGACAGCACCGAGCCGCTCGGTCCGCCACTCCCTGGGCGGGGTGGAGAACCGAGCGGCTCGGGTCGTACGAGGGGGGTCGTCGGCCTCCCGTGGAGGGGCCTCAGCAGGCGCCGAGGTCCTTCCACACGCCCCAGTCGCTGGGGGCCGGAGCGTCGCCGCGGGTCCACCACTTGGCCTGCCACGTGCGGCCGTTGTGGGAGACGGTGTTGCCGCCCGTGTAGATGGTCGTCGCGCTCCAGGGGGCGGCCGCGCAGGTGGCGCCCGTGGTGCCGCCGGTCGTCCCGCCCGTCGTCCCGCCGGTCGTCCCGCCGGTCGTCCCGCCGGTGGTGCCGCCGGTCGTCCCGCCGGTGGTGCCGCCGGTGGTGCCGCCGGTCGTCCCGCCGGTGGTGCCGCCGGTCGTCCCGCCCGTCGTCCCGCCGGTGGATCCACCACCGGAGCCCGTGCCGAGGCGCGCACCGACGGCCGTCGCGAACGCGTAGTTGTTCTTCTTGTCCCAGTTGATCGACCAGGTCATGACGCCGCCGATCTTCCCGTAGGGCGTCGCGGGCTTGAAGGCGCCGCAGTTCGTCCCGGTCTCGAGGCAGTCGACGGCCTTGATGACGTTCGCGACGGGCTGGTAGCCGCCACCCGCCGCGGCCTGGACGGCGGGGACGCCGATGCCGACCTGGTCGGGGCGCAGGCCCATCTGGAGCTGGATGCAGCTCAGCGCGGTGAGGAAGTCGACGCTGCCCTGGCTGTAGACCTGCTGGTTGCAGCCCATCATCGCGCCCGAGTTGTAGTACTGGGTGTTGACGATCGTCAGGATGTCCTTGATCGCGAGCGTGAGCTGGTAGTAGCCCATCGAGGTGGCCTGGTAGTCGATGGTCTGGGGGGCCATCGCGATGATGAGGTTCGGGCCGGCCTTGGCCGAGAGCTGATGCAGCGCGCTCGACATGTACGTGGCGTTGATGCCGTGCTCGAGGTCGATGTCGACGCCGTCGAAGCCGTACTCCTGCATGAGGGCGTACGCGGTGTCGGCGAAGTTCTTCGCCTCGGTCGCGTTGGAGACGATGACGTTCCCCTTCTCGCCACCGACCGACAGGATGACCTTGCGGCCCTGTGCCCGGATCGCCGCGACGTCGGCCTTGAACTGGGGCACGGTGTACCCGTTCAGCTCGGCGGTCGAGAGGTTGAACGTGATGCCGCCGGGCGTGCCGGTCAGGTTGTCGGCGAACGCGACGGCGACCAGGTTGTAGGCGGGCGGGATGTCGCTCAGCGGCATGACGACCGAGCCGTTGTTGAAGTTGTGCCAGTAGCCCGTGAGCCACTGGTGGCCCGGCGCGGCGGCGGCCGCGACGGTCGTGGGCTGCGCCGCGGGCTGCGGGGCGGCCTGGGCGCTCGTGCCGGCGAGCGCGAGGCCGCCGAGGGCGACCGTGGCCGCGGTCAGTGCCGCGAGCAGGCGGGCCGGGCGGCGGGCGCCGTCGGCGGTGTGGCGATGGGTTCTCACGTGGTGCTCCTCTTGCAGGGGTCCGGGACGTCGTCGTCTCACCGGGACCGTCCGAGTGGTCCGATCTGGGTCGGCCATGCCGACGCTACGTGAGCCGCGTCACGCCTGTGATGAGGGGTTCCACCACTCTCTGGCCGCGAGCGGTACGGGGATCCCCCTACGGGTCGCGTACCCGTACACGCGAGGCCCCGCGTCCCGACGACGTCGCTCGGGTCGCGGGGAGCAGGTCACCGAGGCCGTCCAGGGTGATCCTCGAGAAGCGTCTCGCGAGCGTGTATCAAACGCGCCGCCGGTCCCTCTCTCCCGGCAGGAAGCGGTCCGGTGCTCCACCGGCCCGGTGCGTCGAGCGTGCGTGAGCACGAGCTGGAGGGAGGTCCTGCCGTGGCAGAAATGCTTGTCCCACCTGGGCAGACGCCTCTAGAATCGGGTTCCCCCGAATCACCCGCGCACGACCGAGAGCAAACGGCGCACCCAGCCATGACACGGATCACCGAGGACGTCCCGGAAGTCGACGAGCCGGAGGTGAGCCTCGGAGATCGCGCCGCGGCCGCCCTGCTCGACTACCGAGAGGGCAAGCACCAGGCACTGGCCGACTTCGTGCGAGAGGCCACCCCGTTGCTGTGGCACACGGTCAGGGCCCAGGGAGTCGTCCGCGAGCAGGCCGACGACATCGTCCAGAACACCTGGATGGCCCTCGTGCGCAACGCTCACACCATCCAGGAACCGCACGCCGTGCTCAAGTGGCTCCTGGTGACCGCCAAGCGCGGGGCCTGGGAGGCCGTCCGCAAGCAGCGGGAGGACCAGAAGCGCCGGACCGAGCTGCCCGACGACATGCTCGAGGGGCCCACGGGCACCCTGCCCTCTTCCGACCCCACCCCTGAGGCCCAGGTCCTCGACGTGGAGCGCGACCGCCACCTGTGGCGCGCTGTCCTCCAGCTGCCGGAGCGCTGTCAGCAGCTCCTCCGGCTGATCTCGTTGGCGGACCGACCCGACTACAAGTACATCTCGAGCGCCATCGGCATGCCGGTGGGCAGCATCGGGTCCAACCGTGGGCGGTGCTTGGCAAAGCTCCGCGACATCATCGAGAGCGAGCAGGGGGACAGGACATGGGAAACACCATGAGCGCACCGTTGGGGTACAGCCCCGAGGAACCGCTGGACGCCGTAGATCTCGAGATCCTGGCGGATCTCGCCCGCATCCACGCGACGCTCGACCCGGTACCCGACGGGCTCGTCGAGCGATCGCTGTTCGCCATCACGCTCGCAGGCCTGGAGGCCGAGGTCATGGAGCTCGAGTACGTCCGCGTGCCGGAGATGTCCGTCCGGGGCGAGGCGCCGCCGGTCGAGGCGCGCACCATCACCTTCACGGCCGAGTCCTTGACCGTCATGATCACGCTGTCCGCTCGTGACGACGGTCGGATCCGGATCGACGGCTGGGCCGCGCCGGCCGCAGAGCTGACGGTCGAGCTGCACCGACCGGACGGGATGGTCGCGACCGTCGCCGACGAGGACGGCCGGTTCGTCTTCGACGCCGTCGGGCCCGGTCCTGCCAGTCTGCTGCTCCGCGCCCCCGGCTGCGACGGCGACGCCGTGACGACCCCGATCATCGAGCTGTAGTCGTACGGCTCGTCTTTCTCGCCTCGCCTCGCCTCGCAACGCCGGGCCGATCGACCCGACGGTAGTCCCTTTCGTGCATTGGAGCACCGATGAGTGAGACCCCTCAGCAGCCGACTACCCCTCCGGGGCGACCGGCCTTCGGCGACCGTCCGAGCCGTCTGCAGTGGCGTACCCGGACTCTCGACCCGATCACCGCACCGCGCGGAGCGGGCAAGGCGTCACCGCACCCCACGTGGTACGTCGGTGACCGGATCCTCCTGCCCGGATCCCTCGAGGACCGGACGGACGAGGGGCCCCTGAGCCGGCTCAGGACGGTTGCGGCCCGGTTCGGCCTCGCGGTAGAGATCGAGAAGTCGAGCGAGGATGACGCCGCGCTGCTCGACGAGGCGGATCTCGACCCCGAGACGACCCGTGACCTGCGAGAGGTCTTCGGGGTGTCGGTCCGTCTGCGCAGGGCGCAGGACAACAACGGTCCGCTGCCCGACGCGTGGGAAGTGATCGAGGACCTCGGGGGTCGCCTCCTCCTCGACGACAGGAGCCCTCGGCTCGCTCTCGACCACATGATCGCGCCCGCACCCTACATCGGGGGCCAGCCCGCGATCCAGCCCTTCCCATACACGCAGGGCCATCCCTACACCCAGGGCCACCCGTACACGCAAGGTCACCCCTACACCCAAGGCCACCCGTACACGCAGGGGCATCCCGCAGGGACCGCCGAGTACTCGGTGCCGGGGTGGGGTGGGCGTACCCCGGTCAACTGGATCGGACCGGTCCCAGCCCGGACCCGGGGGCGTGGGGCCGACGACTTCACCGACGCCGAGGGAGTCAGTCGTCCGGTCGTCGCCGTCCTGGACACCGGCGTGGGCGAGCACCCGTGGTTCGACGACGACCTCGATGAGCGTGGGACCGTCGTCGTCCGGGACCCGGAGCTGTTGGGGCAGCCGCTGTCGACCCTTCCGGAGACGGAGTACGACTACGAGAATCCGGAGATCGGCGGGGTGTCGATCTCTCCCTTGACCGGCCCGCTCGACCCGGTCGCCGGGCACGGAACCTTCATCGCGGGCCTCGTGCACCAGAAGTGTCCCGATGCCGTCATCCTCGCACCTCGGCTCTACGGGGGCTCCGGTGTCGTCCCTGAGCGGGACCTCCTGAGGTCGCTGCGCCGACTGCTCTTGTGGCACGTGCTCGGGCTCAGCGGGCGGGCGGGCTACGCCCCGGTCGACGTCCTGGTCCTGTCGTTGGGCTACTACCACGAGCGCCCCGAGGACGCCGCGTTCGACGCTCCGTTCGGCACGGTCATCCGGGCGTTGCGGCGCTACGGCGTCCTCGTCGTGGTGTCCTCCGGCAACGACGGCCAGGTCCGCCCGATGTACCCCGCGGCGTTCGCCCCGCACATCGACCGCAAGGTGAAGCCTCCGGTGCCGCTGGATCCCTCGGCGCTACTCCTTGCGGAACCGCCCGTCATGGCGGTCGGAGCGCAGAACCCTGACGAGACGACGGCCCTGTTCAGCAACGACGGGCCGTGGGTGACCTGCGTCCGGCCCGGGGCCGCGCTGGTCTCGACCGCTCCGACCACGATCGACGGGGCGGTCGCCCCGTCGAGGTGGGTCAAGGAGCTCTGGTCGGACGGTCGCCGGGCGACGATCGACCCCGAGGGCTTCCAAGGCGGCTTCGCAACCTGGAGCGGGACGTCGTTCGCGGCGCCGGTCCTCGCGGGCGAGCTCGCGGCGACCTTGCTCGCTCGTCGAGCGCAGGACCCGACGTCGCCGGCCGTGATCGAGCCTGGGCGAGGGGCGCCGCGGCGCTGCGCCTGGTTGTGGGGATCCGTTACCCTGGCGACGGGGCTCGTGCCCAGAGATCCAGCGGTAGACATGGGGTGATGGGGCGTGGCGGGTCGTGTGCCGGTGAGCGTGCTCGACGCGTGGGCGACCGCCCAGTCCATCAACTCTCAGGGGCAGCATGCTCGCGCCGCGCGGCTCTTCCGCCAGATCATCGACCAGGTCGGTGACCCGGTCCATGGAGAGCCGCGCGAGATCGCCTACGCCCGGGTCCGGGCACTTGTCGGTTATGCGCAGACGCAGTTCGAGCTCTCCGGTTCCCTGGCGGCGTCCCTGGACACCCTCGACACCGCTGCACGGTGGGCGAAGATGTCCCGTCTGCCGGAGCTCGACCTGGTCATCCGCGGTCAACGCGGTCTCCTGTTCTACCGGACCGGTCGCGGTGCCGAGTCGCTCGCCGAGCTGGACGTCGCCGCGGCGGGCTTACAGGACGCCGATCCGCTCGACTCGGCGGTGCTGCTCCTCAACCGGGGCTCCTTGCACCTCGAGCTCGGCAACCTCGACCGTGCGTCCGAAGACCTGGCGGTGGCAGCGCGCTGCGCGGACGACATGGGCGATCTGCTCCTGCTGTCCAAGGCGCAGCACAACCTCGGCTACGTGGAGTTCCTGCGGGGCGACCTACCGACCGCCCTGCGGGCCATGGAGGAAGCCGAGCACAGTGCGCCCGAGCGGCACGCTTCGGTCGGGCTCATCGACAAGGCGCAGGTCCTGATCGAGGCCGGTCTGCTCTCCGACGCGGACACGACGCTCGCCGAGGCGCGCGAGCACCTCGCGCGCAACAGGATGGTCCGGGACGTCGCCGAGGTCGAGCTGCTGCGTGCCCAGTGCCTCGTAGGGCTGCGCCGCTACACGGAGGCACAGCGGCAGGCCCGTGCGGCCGCGACCCGGTTCGACCGGATCGGCAACGGCCCGTGGGCGGCTCGTGCTCGGGTCGCCGAGCTCCAGGCACGGCTCGCCGAGGACCGGTCGGCGGGGATCTCTGCCGGTGTGGCGCGCCGGCGGGCTGCCCGTGCCCTTGCTCTCGCCGACGTCGGCGTCGGGCTCGGGGAGGCCACGGGTCGTGGGGTGACCGTTCCTGCTCAGCTCCTTGCCGCCGAGTGGCTCCTCGCGGCGAAGGACACGGCGGGCGCTCGGGAGATCCTTGCGAAGGTCCCGCGCCACCTCGGACGGGTGGCGCTGCCGCTCCGCCTGCAGCACCAGGCCGTGTCGGCCCAGGTGGCGTTCGCCACCGGGGAGCGGGACGTGGCGCTACGCGCTGTGCGCAGAGGGCAGCGCATGCTGGCGGAGCACCGAGAAGGGCTGGGTTCGGTCGACGCCGTGACGGCCTCCGCGGTCCACGGGGTGCGGCTCGGGCACGTCGACGTCGCGGCCGCGCTTCGTACCGGCCGACCGGCTGCGCTCCTCGACGCCGTCGAACGTGGACGCGCGACCGTCGCGGGGACCGGACGGGTCCGACCGCCGTCCGACTCACGGTCCGCCGAGCTCCTCACGGCGGCGCGCCAGGAGATCGAGTCGGCCAGGCTCCTGGGGGCCAACCCGTCGGGGGAACGTCTCGAACGCCGTCGTGCGCACCTCAACGAGGCCCGACGCCTGCAGGAGGCCGCACGGCGTCGAGCCTGGCAGGACGGCGGGGGAGCGGCGACGCCGACCGCCGTCACCGCGCGCCGCCTGCGCCGCGCCCTGTCGACGGCGAGCCCGTCGACGGTCGTCGCGAACTTCGTCGTCGCGGACGAGGCGCTGCGCGTCCTGCGTGCGGACGCCTCGGGGCTGAGCATGATCCGGCTGGCCTCCATGGCGGAGGTCGGCGAGCGTATCCGGCGCACGCGCGCGGACCTCGACGTCCTGTCGAACGCCCTGATCCCGGCGCCCATGCGGGCCGCCGCCCGGGCGTCGCTCGACCGGAGCCTGGCGTGGCTGGACCGTGAGGTCCTCGCGCCGATCGACGCGCAGGGCGACCTGCACATCGCCGCGCGGGACCTGCTCCTCGCGGTGCCGTGGTCCTCGCTGCCCTCACGTGCAGGACGTCGGACCTGGGTCAACTCGTGGATCGATCTGCAGGAGGCGGCGGTCGACCAGACCAAGCCGGACGTCGTGGTGGTCGCCGGACCGGGGCTGCGGGCCGCCGTGACCGAGGCGGAGGCGGTCGCACAGACGTGGGATCGTGCGACCGTCCTCTCCGGCGAGGAGGCCACGTGCTCGGCCACGGTCGAGAAGCTGCCGTCCGCGGCGGTCGTCCACCTCGCGACCCACGGACGGCACGAGACCGACAACCCGTTGTTCTCCTCGCTGCGGCTCGCGGACGGCCCGCTGTTCGCGCACGAGCTGGACGGCGTGGACCTCCGTGGGGCCGTGGTCGTCCTCTCGGCCTGCGAGGCGGGTCTGTCGACGGTCCGGATCGGTGGTGAACCCCTCGGGCTCACGAGCGTCCTGCTCCGGCTCGGGGCAGCGGCCGTGGTCTCGAGCGTGGCGCCCTTGCGGGACGACGTCGCCGCGCGCGTCATGCCCGAGTTCCACGGCCGGCTGCGCTCCGGGGCCACGCCGGGGGACGCCCTCGCGACCGCGATCGCGCACGAGGACGAGCCCGTGCCCCTCGTCTGCTTCGGGCCCCTCGCGGTCTGAGGCGGGCGGCCCGGGCGGCGGCGCACCACCGCGCGCCGCCGGACTGCGCGTGCTGCGCGCCGCCGTCGGACCGGATTTGGAGCACGCGCCCGCGTCACGTACCCTGGTCCAGTACCCAAGACCGCCGGTCGTACCGTCCTGCCCGCTGACTCGTCAGCTGCAGTCCGGACCGAAGTCCCGCAGAAGTGCGGAGGCCAGCGCAGGTGAGAGTTCACGGAGCGGGCGAGAGCCTGCACTTCGAGCCCCGCGCCTGCGCGGGGCTCTTCTCGTCTCCGCAGGACCTCACCCCCCAGGGCCCCCGCCCTGCGGAGACCGGTGGCACCACCACCGGAAGGATTGCCATGGCGAGGCCGGACAAGGCAGCCGCAGTCGCAGAGCTCACGGAGAACTTCCGCGAGTCGAACGCGGCCGTGCTGACCGAGTACCGCGGGCTCACCGTCGCGCAGCTCAAGCAGCTGCGTCGGTCGCTCAGCGGCAACGCAACCTACGCCGTGGTGAAGAACACGCTGACCGCCATCGCGGCCAAGGAAGCCGGCATCGAGATCGACGCCGACTTCAAGGGCCCCTCGGCCATCGCCTTCGTGACCGGTGACCCGGTCGAGGCGGCCAAGGGCCTGCGTGACTTCGCCAAGGCGAACCCCGCACTGGTCATCAAGGGCGGTGTCCTCGACGGGCGCTCCCTGACCGCTGCGGAGATCACCAAGCTCGCGGACCTCGAGTCCCGCGAGGTCCTGCTGGCCAAGCTGGCCGGCGCGTTCAAGCAGCCGCTCTACCAGGCGGCATACCTGTTCAACGCGCCCGCTTCGCAGGCCGTCCGCACCATCGATGCCCTGCGCCTCAAGCAGGAATCGGAGAGCGCTGCCGCCTGATCCTCGTCTGAGGATCGCGCAGCACGCACACACCCCCTCTGCTTCCAGCAGGGCTCTGTGGATCGTTGACAGGGCCGCTGCCGAGCACCAACCGAAAGGACCGCCATCATGGCGAAGCTCAGCACCGAAGAGCTCATCGAGCAGTTCAAGGGCCTCTCCCTCATCGAGCTCTCCGAGTTCGTGAAGGCGTTCGAGGACGCTTTCGAGGTCACCGCGGCCGCTCCGGCCGCCGTCGCCGTCGCAGGCCCCGCGGCCGCTGCCGCCGAGGAGGTCGAGGAGAAGACGGAGTTCGACGTCATCCTCGAGGCTGCCGGCGACAAGAAGATCCAGGTCATCAAGGAGGTGCGTGCCCTCACGAGCCTCGGCCTGAAGGAGGCCAAGGACCTCGTTGACGGCGCCCCCAAGCCCGTCCTGGAGAACGTCGCCAAGGACGCTGCTGACAAGGCCAAGGCTGCCCTCGAGGGCGCCGGCGCAACCGTCACCGTCAAGTGATCACTGCCCCTCGGGGCGGTATCGCATGACAGGTCGCCTCGCGCGACCTGACAGGTAGCACAGGCGACGAGGCCCGTATCCCTTCGGGGGTGCGGGCCTCTCGTCGCCTCTTCGTCTTCCGGCCCGACGCCGGAGCCCGCCTTCCACGGGAAGGTGCGGGCGCCGTCGGGCAGGGAGTCTCTTCGTGTTCTTGGGCGGCATAT
Source organism: Oerskovia gallyi (assembly GCF_014836745.1). Lineage (NCBI taxonomy): Bacteria > Bacillati > Actinomycetota > Actinomycetes > Micrococcales > Cellulomonadaceae > Oerskovia > Oerskovia gallyi. The sequence continues at coordinate 98,403 of NZ_JACSQE010000012.1, read as the reverse complement.
GGCGGCCACCGAGAAGATGTCCTCACCGGCCCGGTGGGGGAGTGCAGTGGCGTGACGACGGTCTTGACAGGCCGTGATTTCGCGTCGCTGGACACGCTTGACTGGGCCGGGTATGCTAGCGCTTTGCGCTCGCGTGTGCCCTCGGCACCCTCTGTACTGCCCGGACCGTCTTCGGTGTGCGTCCATCGTGCACCACGGCAGCCTCAGGGGGAAGAGGTCCTCCAGCCACGCAGCGTACAGCGTGCAATCGATCTGCAGGGAAGGACCCCTCTTGGCTGCCTCGCGCACCCCTTCTGCTCCGTCCGCCGACGCTATCGCGAACCGCACCGCTTCCCGGCGCGTATCTTTCGCCAAGATCTACGAGCCTCTCGAGGTGCCCGACCTGCTCGGGCTCCAGACCGAGAGCTTCGACTGGCTGCTGGGCAACCCGGCGTGGCGCGCACGCGTCGACGCCGCGGCCGCCGCCGGTCGCCAGGACGTCCCCGCGACGTCGGGTCTCGAGGAGATCTTCGAGGAGATCTCCCCGATCGAGGACTTCGGCTCCTCCATGTCTCTCTCCTTCTCCAACCACCGCTTCGAGCCCCCGAAGTACACGGCCGAGGAGTGCAAGGAGAAGGACTTCACCTTCGCCGCGCCGCTCTTCGTCACCGCGGAGTTCGTGAACTACAACACCGGTGAGATCAAGAGCCAGACGGTCTTCATGGGCGACTTCCCGCTCATGACCGCACGCGGCACCTTCATCATCAACGGCACCGAGCGCGTCGTCGTCTCGCAGCTCGTCCGTTCGCCCGGTGTGTACTTCGAGCGCCAGGCCGACAAGACCAGCGACAAGGACATCTACTCCGCGAAGATCATCCCGTCGCGCGGTGCGTGGCTGGAGTTCGAGATCGACAAGCGTGACGCCGTCGGCGTGCGCGTCGACCGCAAGCGCAAGCAGTCCGTCACCGTGCTGCTCAAGGCCCTCGGCCTGACCGAGTCGCAGATCCGCGAGGAGTTCGCGGACTTCCCGTCGGTGCTCGACACGCTCGAGAAGGACCACGTCCACACCGAGGAAGAGGCGCTCGTCGACCTCTACCGCAAGATCCGTCCGGGCGAGCCGCCCACGGTCGAGGCCGGTCGCTCGCTCCTCGAGAACTTCTACTTCAACCCCAAGCGCTACGACTTCGCAAAGGTCGGCCGCTACAAGGCGAACAAGAAGCTCGGCGTCGACGCGCCGCTCGGCGACTCCACGCTGTCCGTCACGGACATCGTCGCGACGATCAAGTACCTCGCCGCCCTGCACGCCGAGGTCACGACCCTGCCCGGCACGCGTGCCGGCGAGCCCGTCGAGATCCGCGTCGAGACCGACGACATCGACCACTTCGGCAACCGTCGTATCCGCGCCGTGGGTGAGCTCATCCAGAACCAGGTCCGCACGGGCCTGTCCCGTATGGAGCGCGTCGTGCGCGAGCGCATGACGACCCAGGACGTCGAGGCGATCACGCCCCAGACCCTGATCAACATCCGCCCCGTGGTGGCGTCGATCAAGGAGTTCTTCGGCACCTCGCAGCTGTCGCAGTTCATGGACCAGAACAACCCGCTCGCCGGCCTGACGCACAAGCGTCGTCTGTCCGCGCTGGGCCCGGGCGGTCTGTCCCGTGACCGCGCCGGCATGGAGGTCCGTGACGTCCACCCGTCGCACTACGGCCGCATGTGCCCCATCGAGACCCCTGAAGGCCCGAACATCGGTCTGATCGGCTCGCTCGCCTCCTACGGCCGGATCAACCCGTTCGGGTTCATCGAGACGCCGTACCGCAAGGTCGAGAAGGGCCAGGTCTCCGACGAGGTCGTCTACCTGACGGCCGACGACGAGGACCGCTACGTGATCGCCCAGGCGAACACCGAGCTCAACGCCGACGGTTCGTTCCGCGCCGAGCGCGTCCTGGTCCGCACCAAGGGTGGCGAGACGGCTGACGTCCTCGGCACCGAGGTCGACTACATGGACGTCTCGCCGCGCCAGATGGTGTCGGTCGCGACCGCCCTCATCCCGTTCCTCGAGCACGACGACGCGAACCGCGCGCTCATGGGTGCCAACATGCAGCGTCAGGCCGTGCCCCTGGTCCGTTCCGAGGCCCCGCTCGTGGGCACCGGCATGGAGCGTCGTGCAGCCATCGACGCCGGTGACGTCATCGTCGCCACCAAGCCCGGTGTCGTGACCGAGGTCTCCGCTGACCTGATCGTCGTCGCGAACGACGACGCGACCACGACGAGCTACCGCGCGGCGAAGTTCCGTCGCTCGAACCAGGGCACGTCGTACAACCAGCGCGTCGTCGTCGACGAGGGTGCTCGTGTCGAGGTCGGCTCCGTGCTGGCCGACGGCCCCGCGACCGACGAGGGCGAGCTCTCGCTCGGCCGCAACCTGCTCGTCGCGTTCATGTCCTGGGAAGGCCACAACTACGAGGACGCGATCATCCTGTCGCAGCGCCTCGTGCAGGACGACGTCCTGTCCTCGATCCACATCGAGGAGCACGAGGTCGACGCCCGCGACACGAAGCTCGGCCCCGAGGAGATCACGCGGGACATCCCGAACGTCTCCGAGGACGTCCTGGCGGACCTCGACGAGCGCGGTGTCATCCGCATCGGTGCCGAGGTCGGCGCAGGCGACGTGCTCGTCGGCAAGGTCACGCCCAAGGGCGAGACCGAGCTGACCCCGGAGGAGCGCCTCCTGCGCGCCATCTTCGGCGAGAAGGCCCGCGAGGTCCGCGACACGTCGCTCAAGGTTCCCCACGGCGAGTCCGGCACCGTCATCGGCGTCCGCGAGTTCAACCGCGAGGACGGCGACGAGCTGCCCGCCGGCGTGAACCAGCTGGTCCGCGTGTACATCGCGCAGCGACGCAAGATCACGGACGGCGACAAGCTCGCCGGGCGTCACGGCAACAAGGGTGTCATCTCGAAGATCCTCCCCGTCGAGGACATGCCCTTCCTCGAGGACGGCACCCCCGTGGACGTCATCCTCAACCCGCTGGGTGTCCCCGGTCGTATGAACGTCGGCCAGGTCCTCGAGACCCACCTCGGGTGGGTCGCGAAGCAGGGCTGGGACATCTCGCAGACCGACGGCGCAGCCGGCGAGGGCGACCTGTCCTGGAAGGAGCACGTCCCCGCGGTCGCTGCTTCGTCCGAGCCCGGTCGCCCCGTGGCGACGCCGGTGTTCGACGGGCTCGAGGAGGAGGCCCTCACGGGTCTGCTCTCCACGACGCTCCCGAACCGTGACGGCAACCGCATGGTCGGCCGCGACGGCAAGGCACGTCTGTTCGACGGCCGCTCCGGCGAGCCGTTCCCGGAGCCGGTCTCCGTGGGCTACATGTACATCCTGAAGCTCCACCACCTGGTGGACGACAAGATCCACGCCCGCTCGACCGGTCCGTACTCGATGATCACGCAGCAGCCGCTGGGTGGTAAGGCGCAGTTCGGTGGACAGCGTTTCGGCGAGATGGAGGTGTGGGCGCTCGAGGCATACGGCGCGGCGTACACCCTCCAGGAGCTGCTGACGATCAAGTCCGACGACGTCCCGGGCCGCGTGAAGGTCTACGAGGCGATCGTCAAGGGCGAGAACATCCCCGACTCGGGCATCCCGGAGTCCTTCAAGGTCCTCCTGAAGGAGATGCAGTCGCTGTGCCTGAACGTCGAGGTGCTCTCGAGCGACGGTGTCTCCATCGAGATGCGTGAGTCCGACGACGACGTGTACCGCGCTGCCGAGGAGCTCGGCATCGACCTGTCGCGTCGCCCCAACGCAGCATCCACGATCGACGAGATCTGATCTCGGAAGCGGTGGGGGCGTCCCTGGACGGCCGCCCCCCCCGCCACCCGACACTCTGTAGCACCTCCACCGCGCCGGCCGGGACGAACCCCGGACAGGCCGGCAGACGAAGGAAGTAGGACCACCTTGCTCGACGTCAATGTCTTCGACGAGCTGCGTATCGGACTGGCCACGGCAGACGACATCCGTGACTGGTCTCACGGCGAGGTCAAGAAGCCTGAGACCATCAACTACCGCACCCTCAAGCCCGAGAAGGACGGACTCTTCTGCGAGAAGATCTTCGGCCCCACCCGGGACTGGGAGTGCTACTGCGGCAAGTACAAGCGCGTGCGCTTCAAGGGCATCATCTGCGAGCGCTGCGGCGTCGAGGTGACGCGCTCGAAGGTGCGCCGTGAGCGCATGGGCCACATCGAGCTCGCCGCCCCTGTCACGCACATCTGGTTCTTCAAGGGTGTGCCCTCCCGCCTCGGTTACCTCCTCGACCTGGCACCGAAGGACCTCGAGAAGGTCATCTACTTCGCCGCCTACATGATCACCTCGGTCGACGTCGAGGGCCGTCAGGAAGACCTCCCCAACCTCCAGAACGAGATCGACCTGGAGAAGAAGGAGATCACGGACCGTCGCGACAACGACATCAACACCCGTGCCCAGAAGCTCGAGGCCGACCTGGCCGCGCTCGAGGCCGAAGGCGCTCGCGCCGACGCCCGCCGCAAGGTCCGCGACTCGGCCGAGCGTGAGATGGCGGCGATCCGCAAGCGGTCCGACGCCGAGCTCGACCGCCTGGACCAGGTCTGGGACCGCTTCAAGAACCTCAAGGTCGCCGACCTCGAGGGCGACGAGATGCTCTACCGCGCCCTCCAGGACCGCTACGGCAACTACTTCGAGGGCTCGATGGGCGCCGCGGCGATCCAGAAGCGTCTCCAGGACTTCGACCTGGTCGCCGAGGCGGAGCTCCTGCGCGAGATCATCCGCAGCGGCAAGGGCCAGAAGAAGACCCGTGCGCTCAAGCGCCTCAAGGTCGTCAACGCGTTCCTGACCACCACCAACTCGCCCACGGGCATGGTGCTGGACGCCGTCCCGGTCATCCCGCCGGACCTGCGCCCCATGGTGCAGCTCGACGGTGGCCGCTTCGCGACCTCGGACCTGAACGACCTGTACCGCCGCGTGATCAACCGGAACAACCGCCTCAAGCGTCTTCTCGACCTGGGCGCCCCGGAGATCATCGTCAACAACGAGAAGCGCATGCTGCAGGAAGCTGTGGACTCGCTCTTCGACAACGGCCGTCGTGGTCGCCCGGTCACGGGCCCCGGCAACCGTCCGCTGAAGTCGATCTCCGACATGCTCAAGGGCAAGCAGGGTCGTTTCCGTCAGAACCTGCTCGGCAAGCGTGTCGACTACTCGGGCCGTTCGGTCATCGTGGTCGGCCCGCAGCTCAAGCTGCACCAGTGCGGTCTGCCTAAGCAGATGGCCCTCGAGCTCTTCAAGCCGTTCGTGATGAAGCGCCTCGTGGACCTCAACCACGCGCAGAACATCAAGAGCGCCAAGCGCATGGTCGAGCGTGCTCGCCCGGTCGTGTGGGACGTCCTCGAAGAGGTCATCACCGAGCACCCCGTGCTGCTCAACCGTGCACCGACGCTGCACCGTCTCGGCATCCAGGCCTTCGAGCCCCAGCTGGTCGAGGGCAAGGCCATCCACCTGCACCCGCTCGTGTGCGCCGCGTTCAACGCGGACTTCGACGGTGACCAGATGGCCGTGCACCTGCCGCTGTCGGCCGAGGCCCAGGCCGAGGCACGCATCCTCATGCTCTCGAGCAACAACATCCTGAAGCCGTCGGACGGCCGTCCGGTCACCATGCCCTCGCAGGACATGATCATCGGTCTGTACCACCTGACGAACGACAAGAAGGATGCCAAGGGTGCGGGGCGCGCGTTCAGCTCGGTCGCCGAGGCCATCATGGCCTTCGACGCCGGCTCGCTGGACCTGAACGCCGAGGTCAGCATCCGCATGGACGGGCTGGTCTTCGCCGAGGGAGAGGCCCCCGAGGGCTTCGTCCCGGGGGAGCCGTTCGTCTTCGCCACGACGCTCGGCCGTGCGCTCTTCAACGAGACGCTGCCGGTCAGCTACGGCTACGTGAACGGCATCGTCGACAAGAAGAAGCTCTCGACGATCGTCAACGAGCTCGCCGAGACCTACCCCAAGGTCGAGGTCGCTGCCTCGCTCGACGCTCTCAAGGAGGCCGGTTTCCGTTGGGCCACCCGTTCGGGTGTCACCATCGCCATCTCCGACGTCGCGACCCCCGCGGCGAAGGCGGCGATCCTGGAGGAGCACGAGGCTCGTGCTCTGAAGGTGCAGCAGGAGTACGACCGCGGTCTGATCACCGACGACGAGCGTCGCCAGGAGCTCATCGAGATCTGGACGCAGGCCACCGACAAGGTCGCGACCGCGATGCGTGCGAGCTTCCCCGAGCGCAACACCGTCTACACGATGGTCGGCTCGGGTGCTCGTGGTAACTGGATGCAGGTCCGTCAGATCGCCGGTATGCGCGGCCTCGTGGCGAACCCGAAGGGTGAGATCATCCCTCGCCCGATCAAGTCCAACTACCGCGAGGGCCTCTCGGTCCTCGAGTACTTCATCGCGACGCACGGTGCCCGCAAGGGCCTCGCCGACACCGCACTGCGCACCGCCGACTCGGGCTACCTGACCCGTCGTCTGGTCGACGTGTCGCAGGACGTCATCGTCCGCGAGGAGGACTGCGGCACCGAGCGCGGCCTGACGCTGCCCGTGGGCGAGAAGATCGGCGACCGTCTGGTCCGTCACGACAAGGTCGAGACGAGCATCTACTCGCGCACCCTCGCCTCCGACGTGGAGGACGCGGACGGTCACGTCATCGCCAAGGCGGGGGACGACGCCGGTGACCTGGTCATCGACGCCCTGCTCGCGGCCGGGATCGACACGGTCAAGGTCCGCTCGGTCCTGACCTGCGAGTCCCGCGTCGGCACGTGCGCCAAGTGCTACGGCCGCTCGCTGGCCACCGGCAAGCTCGTCGACATCGGCGAGGCCGTCGGCATCATCGCGGCCCAGTCGATCGGTGAGCCCGGCACGCAGCTGACGATGCGTACCTTCCACACCGGTGGTGTGGCCTCCGCGGACGACATCACGCAGGGTCTGCCCCGTGTGACCGAGCTCTTCGAGGCACGTACCCCGAAGGGTGAGGGCCCCATCGCGGAGTTCTCGGGTCGCATCACGATCGACGAGGCGGAGCGCACGCGCCGCATCGTCCTGACCCCCGACGACGGCTCCGAGGAGCTCGCCTACCCGGTGACGAAGCGTTCGCGCCTCCTCGTCAGCGACGGCGACCACGTCGAGGTCGGCACCCAGCTGGTCCAGGGCGCCGTCGACCCGAAGAAGGTCCTGCGCATCCTCGGCCCTCGCGCCACCCAGAAGCACCTGGTGGACGAGGTCCAGGAGGTCTACCGCTCCCAGGGCGTGGACATCCACGACAAGCACATCGAGGTCATCGTGCGGCAGATGCTGCGTCGCGTGACCGTGCTGGACTCGGGCGACTCGCAGCTCCTCCCGGGCGAGCTCGCCGAGCGTGGGCGTTTCGAGGACGCCAACCGTCGCGCGGTGTCGGAGGGTGGCCAGCCGGCCTCCGGCCGTCCCGAGCTGATGGGCATCACGAAGGCGTCGCTCGCGACCGACTCGTGGCTGTCGGCGGCCTCCTTCCAGGAGACCACGCGCGTCCTCACCGAGGCGGCGATGAGCGGTCGTCGTGACCCGCTCCTCGGCCTCAAGGAGAACGTCATCCTCGGTAAGCTCATCCCGGCCGGTACGGGCCTGCCCCGCTACCGCAACGTCGAGGTCGAGCCCACCGAGCAGGCCAAGACGGAGCTCTACCCGAGCTTCGGCTACGACGAGATCGACTTCCAGGGGCTCGGCATGGGCTCCGGCGAGGCGATCCCGCTCGAGGACCTGGACTTCGGCGACTACCGCTGACCCCGGCGTCGTGGCCCTGCGACCCTGCGTCGTCGGGCCACGACGAGCCGAGTAGCACAGGGGGTGGTCCCAGCGCGCAGGACGCGCCGGGATCACCCCCTGTCTCTTTGACTACCTGCCACGTGGCAGGTAACGTAGTAGACCGTGCCCGCGCCGTCGTGCACGCTGTGTCGTTTCCAGCGTGCCGATGTGAGTGCGCGAGCATTCCGGTGACTGAGCTCTTCGGACGATCCTCGGATCGTTCGCGAGCCCAGCCCGGACCATCGAGCCGGTGGTACGTGGCGATTGCGACGCTCTGCGTCGCAGGTGCCGTTTGCCGTCGGCGCCCACAGCCCGTTGAGACCACCGCCGGGGATCACCCCGGTCCAGCTCGAGAAGACACGGAGACGTAGTGCCTACGATCCAGCAGCTCGTCCGCAAGGGGCGGACCTCGAAGGCAGGGAAGTCCAAGACTCCCGCCCTCAAGGGTTCCCCGCAGCGGCGTGGTGTGTGCACGCGTGTGTACACCACCACCCCCAAGAAGCCGAACTCCGCACTGCGCAAGGTCGCACGCGTGAAGCTCTCGTCCCAGATCGAGGTCACCGCGTACATCCCCGGTGTCGGCCACAACCTCCAGGAGCACTCCATCGTGCTCGTCCGCGGCGGTCGTGTGAAGGACCTCCCCGGTGTCCGCTACAAGATCGTCCGTGGCGCACTCGACACCCAGGGCGTCAAGAACCGCAAGCAGGCTCGCAGCCGCTACGGTGCCAAGAAGGAGAAGAGCTAATGCCTCGTAAGGGCCCCGCCCCGAAGCGGCCGCTCATCGTCGACCCTGTCTACGGTTCCCCGGTCGTCACCCAGCTCATCAACAAGGTCCTCCTGGACGGCAAGAAGTCGACCGCCGAGGCGATCGTCTACGGTGCCCTCGAGGGTGTCCGCGCGAAGACCGACGGTGACCCCGTCGTCGTCCTCAAGCGTGCTCTCGAGAACGTGCGCCCGGCCCTCGAGGTCCGTTCGCGCCGTGTCGGTGGCGCGACCTACCAGGTCCCCGTCGAGGTGCGCCCCACGCGTTCCACGACGCTCGCGCTGCGCTGGCTCACGGACTACTCGCGCGCTCGTCGCGAGAAGACCATGACCGAGCGCCTCATGAACGAGATCCTCGACGCGAGCAACGGCCTCGGTGCCGCGGTCAAGCGTCGTGAGGACATGCACAAGATGGCCGAGTCCAACAAGGCCTTCGCGCACTACCGCTGGTAGTCCGCCCGACCGGCCCTGGGGGTTCACCCCCGGGGCCGTCGGCGGGTCCGGCCGGCTTCGGTAGAAGCAGCGCCCCCGACTCAACCCACACAAAGGGGAAGTACCCGTGGCACTTGACGTGCTGACCGACCTGAACAAGGTCCGCAACATCGGCATCATGGCCCACATCGATGCCGGTAAGACCACGACCACCGAGCGCATCCTGTTCTACACCGGGGTGAACTACAAGATCGGTGAGACGCACGACGGCGCATCGACGACCGACTGGATGGAGCAGGAGAAGGAGCGCGGCATCACGATCACGTCTGCCGCCGTGACCTGCTTCTGGAACAAGAACCAGATCAACATCATCGACACCCCTGGCCACGTGGACTTCACGGTCGAGGTCGAGCGCTCCCTGCGTGTGCTCGACGGCGCTGTCGCTGTCTTCGACGGCAAGGAGGGCGTCGAGCCCCAGTCCGAGACCGTCTGGCGCCAGGCCGACAAGTACAACGTCCCGCGCATCTGCTTCGTCAACAAGATGGACAAGCTCGGCGCGGACTTCTACTTCACGGTCGACACCATCGTGAACCGCCTCAAGGCCAAGCCGCTGGTCATCCAGCTGCCGATCGGCTCCGAGAGCGACTTCACGGGCGTCGTCGACCTGCTCGAGATGCGCGCACTCGTGTGGCGCGGCGAGACGAAGATGGGCGAGGCGTACGAGATCGAGGAGATCCCCGCGGACCTCCTGGAGAAGGCGCAGCAGTACCGTGCCGACCTCATCGAGAACGTCGCCGAAGCAGACGAGGAGCTCCTCGAGAAGTACCTCAACGGCGAAGAGCTGACGCTCGCGGAGATCAAGTCCGCGATCCGCAAGCTCACCGTCTCGGGCGAGGCCTTCCCGGTGCTCTGCGGCTCCGCGTTCAAGAACAAGGGCGTCCAGCCCATGCTCGACGCGGTCATCGACTACCTGCCGTCGCCCCTCGACGTCCCGGCCATCAACGGCCACGACGTCAAGGACGAGGAGAAGATCGTCGAGCGCCACCCCGACGCCACGGAGCCGTTCTCGGCCCTCGCGTTCAAGGTCGCCTCGCACCCGTTCTTCGGCAAGCTGACGTACGTCCGCGTCTACTCCGGCCAGGTCACGCCGGGCACCCAGGTGCTCAACGCGACCAAGGGCAAGAAGGAGCGTCTGGGCAAGATCTTCCAGATGCACTCCAACAAGGAGAACGCGGTCGAGCTCGGCAGCGCCGGGCACATCTACGCGTTCATCGGCCTCAAGGACACGACGACCGGTGACACCCTGTGTGACATCGCGAACCCCGTGGTCCTCGAGTCGATGACCTTCCCGGAGCCCGTCATCGACGTGGCCATCGAGCCCAAGACGAAGGCCGACCAGGAGAAGCTCTCGGTCGCCATCCAGAAGCTCGCCGAGGAGGACCCGACCTTCCGCGTCAAGCTCGACGAGGAGACCGGCCAGACCGTCATCGGCGGTATGGGCGAGCTCCACCTCGACATCCTCGTCGACCGCATGCGTCGCGAGTTCAACGTCGAGGCCAACGTCGGCAAGCCGCAGGTCGCGTACCGCGAGACCATCCGCCGTACCGCGGAGAAGATCGACTACACGCACAAGAAGCAGACCGGTGGTTCGGGTCAGTTCGCCAAGGTGCAGGTCACCTTCGAGCCTCTCGACCTGACCGAGGGCGGCGAACTCTACGAGTTCAAGAACGCCGTCACCGGTGGTCGCATCCCGCGTGAGTACATCCCGTCGGTCGACGCCGGTATCCAGGCCGCCCTCCAGCTGGGCGTCCTCGCCGGCTTCCCGCTCGTGGGCGTGAAGGCTACGCTCATCGACGGCGCGTACCATGATGTCGACTCTTCGGAGATGGCGTTCAAGATTGCCGGCTCGATGGTCCTCAAGGAGGGCGTCAAGCGGGCGGACCCGGTTCTGCTGGAGCCGGTCATGGCGGTCGAGGTGCGTACGCCCGAGGAGTACATGGGCGACGTGATCGGTGACCTCAACTCTCGTCGCGGCATGATCCAGTCCATGGAGGACGCGACGGGTGTCAAGGTCGTCCGTGCTCAAGTACCGTTGTCCGAGATGTTCGGGTACATCGGTGACCTGCGGTCGAAGACCCAGGGTCGCGCTGTGTACTCGATGTCATTCGACAGCTACGCCGAGGTCCCTCGGAACGTTGCCGAAGAGATCATCAAGAAGACCCGGGGCGAGTGAGTCCCCACAGGTCGAAGACCCTGTAACAACCATCAACCTGTAGCGACCCGCACGCCCCGCAGATGTCTTGCGCATCTGCATCGTTCGGCACAACTACCCAAGTCCCAGGAGGACCCCAGTGGCGAAGGCCAAGTTCGAGCGGACCAAGCCGCACGTCAACGTCGGAACCATCGGTCACGTCGACCACGGTAAGACCACGCTGACGGCAGCGATCTCCAAGGTGCTGCACGACAAGTACCCGGACGTGAACCCCGAGTTCAAGTTCGACGAGATCGACAAGGCTCCGGAAGAGAAGCAGCGCGGTATCACGATCAACATCGCGCACATCGAGTACGAGACGGAGAAGCGTCACTACGCTCACGTCGACGCTCCCGGTCACGCCGACTACATCAAGAACATGATCACCGGTGCTGCTCAGATGGACGGCGCGATCCTCGTGGTCGCCGCCACCGACGGCCCGATGGCTCAGACGCGTGAGCACGTTCTGCTCGCCCGCCAGGTGGGTGTCCCCTACCTGCTGGTCGCGCTGAACAAGTCCGACATGGTCGAGGACGAGGAAATCCTCGAGCTCGTCGAGATGGAGGTGCGCGAGCTCCTCTCCTCGCAGGGCTTCGACGGTGACGAGGCCCCCGTGGTCCGCGTCTCCGGTCTGAAGGCTCTCGAGGGCGACCCCGAGTGGGTCAAGTCCGTCGAGGCGCTCATGGAGGCCGTGGACGAGAACGTCCCCGAGCCCGTCCGTGAGCTCGACAAGCCCTTCCTCATGCCCGTCGAGGACGTCTTCACGATCACCGGTCGTGGAACCGTCGTCACCGGCAAGGTCGAGCGCGGCACCCTCGCGGTCAACTCGGAGGTCGAGATCGTCGGCATCCGCAACCCGCAGAAGACCACGGTCACGGGTATCGAGACGTTCCACAAGCAGATGGACGAGGCTCAGGCCGGCGACAACACCGGTCTGCTGCTCCGCGGCATCAAGCGCGAGGACGTCGAGCGCGGCCAGGTCGTCGTCAAGCCGGGTTCGATCACCCCGCACACCGACTTCGAGGCTCAGGTCTACATCCTGGGCAAGGACGAGGGTGGGCGTCACAACCCGTTCTTCTCGAACTACCGCCCGCAGTTCTACTTCCGTACCACGGACGTCACCGGCGTCATCACGCTGCCCGAGGGCACCGAGATGGTCATGCCCGGCGACAACACCGAGATGACGGTCGAGCTGATCCAGCCGATCGCCATGGAGGAGGGCCTCGGCTTCGCCATCCGTGAGGGCGGCCGTACGGTCGGATCGGGCCGTGTCACGAAGATCATCAAGTGATCTTCTGATCTCCTGATCCACCCCGGCTCCTGAGCCTCGCGCTCGGGGGTTCCGGGAAGGATTGACCGAAGGGCCCGGGTACCGCAAGGTACCCGGGCCCTTCGGCGTACCCAGGGGAGTCCGGGGCAGCGGGGGCTGTCGACGTCTGCGCGCTGCCGGGGCAGGCGACGGGAGGCCCTGCCAAGGGTGCGCCGGCTGCCGGGGCCGCGACCGCACCGCAGCGCCAGCGGGGCGCACGTCGATCCGCACGGAACGTCGCGCGGCTCGCGGCTCGCGGCGCCGCCGGTGGGCGGTGGCGCCAGTGGGCGGCGCCGCCGCCGTTGGGCGTCCCGGGGGGGAGGGGAGAGGCGCGCGGTCCCCCCCGAACGGTCGTCGGCTCGATCACCGGTCGGTCCGAAGGGTCGTGCAGGCGGTGCGTGACCGATCCGAGGATCCGGATCGGCGAGATGTGTCGTCGGGGTGGTGCCCCGCCCGGAAGCACCCGCGCAGCATCTTTGCTGGTCAGGGACGTACCGGCCGCGGCAGCACGCCGCGCCGTTCGATGCGGTGGTCGTCCGAGGACGGTGCGCCTGGTCACACAGTTCGGCGAGAGCGCCCGGGGAGGTTACCCTGGATGGACGACGTGCCCGCTCGACGCGTGAGCACGTCGGTCGTCGCACGAGGTCGGCCCCGGTGGTCGATGTCTCGTGCACGACGATTGGTCTTCCACGGTTTCCTGTGGCAGACTGTTCAGGTTGCCTGTTACGGGTGCGCTCTTTCATGTGTCGAACAGTGTGTTGAACCGCTAAGCATGCGGACCTCGGTGTTCCGAGGTTGCCGCGGGTTGAACTCTCTGTCGACACAGATCGAGGACCCCGCGGAGCTCAGGTTCTGCACAGGCTCGACAACGTTGTGAACGGCTGTGACGCCGTCGGGCGCCAGAAGCTGGCCCGATGTGTCGGCGGTTCACATATCCAACGGCCCTGCACCGTTCTCGGTGCGTGCGCTCGGTAGGTCGCGATAGGCGACACGCCCGAGCGCGGGGGTCGGACAGCTAGCGGTTCGAGAGAGAGAGTCAGACGACGCCATGGCGGGACAGAAGATCCGCATCCGGCTCAAGTCCTACGACCACGAGGTGATTGACAGCTCGGCGCGCAAGATCGTCGACACTGTCACCCGCGCTGGTGCAACGGTCGTGGGCCCGGTGCCGCTGCCGACGGAGAAGAACGTCTTCTGCGTCATCCGGTCGCCTCACAAGTACAAGGACAGCCGCGAGCACTTCGAGATGCGCACGCACAAGCGGCTTATCGACATCATCGATCCCACGCCGAAGGCCGTCGACTCGCTCATGCGTCTCGACCTGCCTGCGGACGTGAACATCGAGATCAAGCTCTGAGGCGGGAGGACAACATGACTACGCCCCAGCAGAACGAGCGGCCCGTCACGGCCGTGCTCGGCACGAAGCTCGGCATGACCCAGCTCTGGGACGAGGCAGGCCGCCTGGTCCCCGTCACGGTCGTCGCCGTGGGCACGAACGTCGTGACCCAGGTCCGCACCGCGGACACCGACGGTTACGCCGCGGTCCAGCTGGCCGCAGGCCAGATCGACCCGCGCAAGGTCACGAAGCCCCTCAAGGGCCACTTCGAGAAGGCCGGCGTCACGCCGCGCCGTCACGTGACCGAGATCCGCACCACCGATGCCGGTGAGTACACCCTCGGCCAGGAGATCACCGCGGAGGCCTTCGAGGCCGGCGCAAAGGTCGACGTCGTGGGCACCACCAAGGGCAAGGGCACCGCCGGTGTCATGAAGCGTCACGGCTTCCACGGCGTGGGTGCCTCCCACGGTGCGCACCGCAACCACCGCAAGCCTGGTTCGATCGGTGGGGCCTCGACCCCGTCGCGAGTCTTCAAGGGCGTGCGCATGGCCGGTCGGATGGGCTTCGACCGTCAGACCACGCAGAACCTGACCGTCCACGCGGTCGACGCAGAGAAGGGTCTGCTGCTCGTCAAGGGCGCAGTGCCCGGCCCCAAGGGCGGCGTCGTCCTCGTGCGTAGCGCCGTGAAGGGAGCATGACACTCATGGCAGCTCTCACTGTTGACGTCCTCGACGCCACGGGCAAGAAGGCCGGCACCGCCGACCTTCCCGCCGAGGTGTTCGACGTCCAGACGAACGTCCCGCTGATCCACCAGGTTGTCGTCGCGCAGCTCGCTGCAGCCCGTCAGGGCACGCACGACACCAAGAGCCGCGGCGAGGTCCGCGGTGGTGGACGCAAGCCGTACAAGCAGAAGGGCACCGGCCGCGCCCGTCAGGGTTCGACCCGTGCTCCTCAGTTCGCCGGCGGTGGGGTCGTTCACGGCCCGACGCCGCGCGACTACAGCCAGCGCACCCCCAAGAAGATGAAGGCTGCTGCCCTGCGCGGCGCCCTGTCCGACCGGGCTCGTGCCGGCCGTGTCCACGTCGTGACCGGTTTCGGGATCGACGGCCAGCCGTCGACCAAGGCCGCGATCAACTCGCTCGCCAACCTCTCTCCCCGCAAGCACGTGCTCGTGGTGCTGGAGCGTGGCGACGAGCTGACGAGCAAGTCCCTCCGCAACGCGGAGCAGGTGCACCTCCTGGTCGCTGACCAGCTGAACACCTACGACGTGCTCGTCTCCGACGACGTGGTCTTCACCGAGGGCGCACTCGCTGCGTTCCTCGCCGGACCCGCCACGGGCTCTTCGGTCAAGGCCGTCGCGTCCGAGTCGGAAGCAGCTGACGAGGCCGAGGAGGCCGCGAAGTGACCGCCGTGACGAAGGACCCCCGCGACATCCTGCTCGCGCCGGTGGTCTCCGAGAAGAGCTACGGGCTCCTCGACGAGGGTAAGTACACCTTCCTCGTGGACCCGCGGGCCAACAAGACCGAGATCAAGATTGCCGTCGAGCAGATCTTCTCGGTCAAGGTTGCCTCCGTGAACACGATCAACCGCAAGGGCAAGACCCGGCGGACGCGTTTCGGACTGGGCAAGCGCAAGGACACCAAGCGTGCGATCGTCACCCTCCGCGAGGGCACGATCGACATCTTCGGCGGGCCGGTCGGCTGAGGCCGGACGAGAGCAGATTGAGGACAGATCCCCATGGGAATCCGTAAGTACAAGCCGACGACGCCCGGCCGCCGCGGCTCGAGCGTTGCCGACTTCGTCGAGATCACGCGCTCGCAGCCGGAGAAGTCGCTGGTCCGTCCGCTCACCAAGAGCGGTGGCCGCAACAGCACCGGTCGCATCACCACCCGTCACAAGGGTGGTGGCCACAAGCGCGCATACCGCGTCATCGACTTCCGTCGCCACGACAAGGACGGCGTGCCCGCGAAGGTCGCTCACATCGAGTACGACCCCAACCGCACGGCACGCATCGCGCTCCTGCACTACGCGGACGGCGAGAAGCGCTACATCATCGCGCCGAACAAGCTGAAGCAGGGCGACGTCATCGAGAACGGCGCCGGCGCTGACATCAAGCCCGGCAACAACCTGCCGTTGCGCAACATCCCGACCGGTACGGTCATCCACGCCATCGAGCTCAAGCCCGGTGGCGGCGCGAAGATCGCCCGTTCGGCTGGTGCCTCCGTGCAGCTCGTCGCCAAGGACGGCCCCTACGCCCAGCTGCGTATGCCTTCCGGTGAGATCCGCAACGTCGACCTGCGCTGCCGCGCGACGGTCGGCGAGGTGGGCAACGCCGAGCAGTCGAACATCAACTGGGGCAAGGCCGGCCGTATGCGTTGGAAGGGCAAGCGCCCCTCCGTCCGTGGTGTCGCCATGAACCCGATCGACCACCCTCACGGTGGTGGTGAAGGCAAGACCTCCGGTGGACGTCACCCGGTCAGCCCCTGGGGCCAGGCCGAAGGTCGTACCCGCCGTCCCAACAAGCCGAGCGACAAGCTGATCGTGCGTCGTCGCCGTACCGGCAAGAAGCGCTGATAGGAGCCTGACAGATGCCACGCAGCCTGAAGAAGGGCCCCTTCGTGGATGGACACCTTCAGAAGAAGGTGGACGTCCAGAACGAGAAGGGGACCAAGAACGTCATCAAGACCTGGTCCCGTCGGTCGGTCATCACGCCCGACTTCCTCGGTCACACTTTTGCCGTGCACGACGGGCGCAAGCACACTCCGGTGTTCGTCACCGAGTCGATGGTTGGCCACAAGCTCGGCGAGTTCGCACCCACCCGGACCTTCCGCGGCCACGTGAAGGACGACAAGAAGGGCCGTCGTCGCTGATCTGCGTGCAGACGCAGATCACGAGACGACGACTCCGAACGTCATGACGAGACAAGAAGGCAGGACAGCAATGGAAGCCAAGGCGCAGGCGCGGTTCGTCCGTGTCACGCCCCAGAAGGCCCGGCGCGTCGTGGACCTCATCCGTGGCAAGCAGGCCACCGAGGCCGTCGCGGTGCTGAAGTTCGCACCGCAGGCCGCGAGTGAGCCGATCCGCAAGGTCGTGGAGAGCGCGATCGCGAACGCACGGGTGAAGGCCGACCGCGCGAGCGTGGCATTCGACGAGCAGGAGCTCGTCGTTGCCCAGGCGTTCGTGGACGAGGGCCCGACCCTCAAGCGGTTCCGGCCTCGCGCTCAGGGGCGCGCGAGCCAGATCCTCAAGCGGACGAGCCACATCACCGTGGTTCTCGTTCCGCGCGAAGACACGAAGGGAAGGGCCCGATAGTGGGACAGAAGGTTCACCCGCACGGGTACCGCCTCGGCATCACCACCGACCACCGGTCGCGGTGGTTCGCCGACAGCACCAAGCCCGGACAGCGGTACCGCGACTACGTCCGCGAGGACGTGCAGATCCGCAAGCTCATGGCCACCGGCCTCGAGCGTGCCGGCATCTCCAAGGTCGAGATCGAGCGCACCCGTGACCGTGTGCGTGTGGACATCCACACGGCACGCCCGGGTATCGTCATCGGCCGCCGTGGCGCAGAGGCAGACCGCATCCGCGGCGAGCTCGAGAAGCTCACGGGCAAGCAGGTCCAGCTCAACATCCTCGAGGTCAAGAACGCTGAGATCGATGCTCAGCTCGTGGCCCAGGGGATCGCCGAGCAGCTTGCGAGCCGTGTGTCCTTCCGCCGTGCGATGCGCAAGGGCATGCAGTCCGCGCAGCGCGCCGGGGCCAAGGGCATCCGTGTCCAGTGCTCGGGCCGCCTCGGTGGCGCCGAGATGAGCCGTTCGGAGTTCTACCGCGAAGGCCGTGTGCCGCTGCACACGCTCCGCGCGAACATCGACTACGGCTTCTTCGAGGCCCGCACCACCTTCGGCCGTATCGGCGTCAAGGTGTGGATCTACAAGGGCGACATGACCGAGAAGGAGTTCGCTGCGCAGCAGGCGACCGCCGCTCCCCGCCAGGGCCGTGGTGGCCCCCGCGGTGGCGACCGTCCTGACCGTGGCGGAGACCGTCGTGGCGCCGGCCGTCGCAACGAGCGTCCGGCACAGTCCGAGGCACCTGCAGCTGCAGGGGCGGAGGCACCTGTCGCCGAGAAGGCTCCTGAGTCCGGAACGGAGGCCTGAGCATGCTGATCCCGCGCAGGCTGAAGCACCGTAAGCAGCACCACCCCTCGCGCTCCGGCGCCTCGAAGGGTGGCAACCAGATCGCGTTCGGCGAGTTCGGCATCCAGGCTCTCGAGCCTGCGTACGTCACGAACCGCCAGATCGAGGCTGCTCGTATCGCGATGACCCGCCACATCAAGCGAGGCGGAAAGGTCTGGATCAACATCTACCCGGACCGCCCGCTGACCAAGAAGCCGGCGGAGACCCGCATGGGTTCTGGTAAGGGTTCGCCCGAGTGGTGGATCGCCAACGTCAAGCCCGGCCGCATCGTCTTCGAGCTGGCCGGTGTCCCGGAGCCCCTGGCTCGCGAGGCCATGCGCCGCGCGATCCACAAGCTCCCGATGAAGTGCCGTTTCGTGGTGCGCGAGGGTGGTGGCAACTGATGGCTATCGGAACCAAGGAACTGGCTTCGAGCGAGCTTGACACGTTCGACGACGAGAAGCTCGTCGCCGAGCTGAAGAAGGCCAAGGAGGAGCTTTTCAACCTCCGCTTCCAGTCGGCTACCGGCCAGCTGGAGAGCCACGGTCGCCTGAAGGCCGTGCGCCGCGACATCGCGCGGATCTACACGATCCTCCGCGAGCGCGAGCTCGGTATCCGTACCGCACCGAGCGTGAGTGAGTGAGGCTGGAATGAGCGAGAACGCAACGAACGCCGCACCGGTGACCGAGACGGCCGCTGAGCAGCGCGCCAACCGCAAGACGCGGCGCGGCTACGTGGTGAGCGACAAGATGGACAAGACCGTCGTGATCGAGGTCGAGGACCGGGTCAAGCACCCGCTCTACGGCAAGGTCATCCGACGCACGAGCAAGGTCAAGGTCCACGACGAGCAGAACGCTGCTGGTGTCGGAGACCTCGTCCTTATCATGGAGACCCGCCCGCTGTCCGCGACCAAGCGGTGGCGCCTGGTGGAGATCCTCGAGAAGGCCAAGTAGGCCCTGTGCCTACCAGGTCGGGGGGGGGGGGGGGGGGGGGGGGG
>NZ_JACSQE010000012.1:5095-79321 GCF_014836745.1 Oerskovia gallyi | reverse complement strand
CGCCCCCCCCCCCCCCCCCCCCCCCCCCCCCCACCGGTCTCGGCCGCACCAAGGTGCGGCAACCAGTAGACAGGGCGGCGAGACCCCGCCGCACCTGGCCGGTTCACCCGCGAGGGACCCGGCACTGACAGCTATCCGTTCGGCAAGGCTCGCTCCGCGAGAACCGGCTCGACGACAGGAGTTCACTACATGATCCAGCAGGAGTCGCGACTTCGCGTCGCCGACAACACGGGTGCCAAGGAGATTCTCTGCATCCGTGTTCTCGG
The DNA here is from genome assembly GCF_014836745.1 of Oerskovia gallyi. Taxonomy (NCBI): domain Bacteria; kingdom Bacillati; phylum Actinomycetota; class Actinomycetes; order Micrococcales; family Cellulomonadaceae; genus Oerskovia; species Oerskovia gallyi. The sequence continues at coordinate 79,055 of NZ_JACSQE010000012.1, read as the reverse complement.
CGGTTCGGGCCGTCGCTACGCCGGAATCGGCGACGTCATCGTCGCAACCGTCAAGGACGCTATCCCCGGTGGCAACGTGAAGAAGGGCGACGTCGTCAAGGCGGTCGTCGTACGCACCGCCAAGGAGCGCCGTCGTCCGGACGGTTCCTACATCAAGTTTGACGAGAACGCGGCCGTGATCCTCAAGAACGACGGCGAGCCCCGTGGTACGCGCATCTTCGGTCCCGTGGGCCGCGAGCTGCGTGACAAGCGGTTCATGAAGATCATCTCGCTGGCTCCGGAGGTGCTCTGAACATGGCGAAGATCAAGAAGGGCGACCTGGTGGTCGTCATCTCTGGCAAGGACCGCACCCAGCAGGGTCGCGTGCTCGAGGTCCTCACGGACTCCGACCGCGTGATCGTCGAGGGCATCAACCGCGTCACGAAGCACACCAAGGTGGGTCAGTCCCAGCGTGGGACGCGTACCGGTGGCATCGAGGTCGTCGAGGCGCCGATCCACGTGAGCAACGTGATGGTCGTCGACCCGGAGACCAAGAAGGGCACCCGCGTCGGGTACCGCACCGAAGAGGTCGAGCGTGACGGCCGTACGCGCAAGGTTCGCGTGCGCGTCGCCAAGCGTTCCGGTAAGGACATCTGATGAGCACTGAACTGCAAGCCCCTGAGATCGCGCGTCTCAAGCAGCGCTACCGCGACGAGATCGTCGCCGGCCTCCTCGAGGAGTTCGGCCACGAGAACGTCAACCAGGTTGCACGACTGACGAAGATCGTCGTCAACATGGGTGTCGGCGACGCGGCCAAGGACTCGAAGCTCATCGAGGGTGCCATCCGCGACCTCTCGGCCATCACCGGCCAGAAGCCGCAGGTCACCAAGGCCCGCAAGTCCATCGCTCAGTTCAAGCTGCGTGAGGGCATGCCGATCGGCGCGCACGTCACGCTGCGCGGCGACCGCATGTGGGAGTTCCTCGACCGCCTGCTGTCCATCGCTCTGCCCCGTATCCGCGACTTCCGCGGACTCTCGGCCAAGCAGTTCGACGGCCACGGCAACTACACCTTCGGTCTCACGGAGCAGTCGATGTTCCACGAGATCGACCAGGACAAGATCGATCGCGTCCGCGGTATGGACATCACGATCGTGACGACGGCGACGACCGACGACGAGGGCCGCTCCCTGCTGCGCCGTCTCGGCTTCCCCTTCAAGGAGAACTGACATGGCGAAGAAGGCCCTGGTCAACAAGGCAGCCGCAAAGCCTAAGTTCGCGGTCCGCGCCTACACTCGCTGCCAGAAGTGCGGTCGCCCGCACTCCGTGTACCGCAAGTTCGGCCTGTGCCGTATCTGCGTCCGCGAGATGGCACACCGTGGCGAGCTTCCCGGCGTCACCAAGAGCAGCTGGTAACAACTACGTCGCAGGTCTGGCACGGTTCCCCTCGGGGAGCCGGCCAGATACCCCGGCGAGGAAGGGCTGAAGCCCAATGACGATGACCGACCCGATCGCAGACATGCTGACCCGTCTGCGTAACGCGAACTCGGCTTACCACGAGACGGTTCAGATGCCGTTCTCGAAGCTGAAGTCGCACATTGCTGAAATCCTGCAGGCCGAGGGCTACATCTCCGGCTGGACCGTCGAGGACGCGCCCGTGGGCAAGTACCTCACGATCCAGCTGAAGTTCGGCCCGAACCGTGAGCGCTCCCTTGCCGGTGTGCGCCGCGTGTCGAAGCCCGGTCTGCGTGTGTACGCGAAGTCGACCAACCTGCCCAAGGTTCTCGGTGGCCTCGGCGTGGCGATCCTGTCCACGTCCTCCGGCCTCCTGACCGACCGTCAGGCAGCCAAGAAGGGCGTGGGCGGAGAAGTCCTCGCCTACGTCTGGTAATCGGAAAGGAGAGATACGCCATGTCTCGTATCGGCAAGATCCCCGTTCCGGTTCCCGCCGGAGTGGATGTCACGATCAGCGGCGCGCTGGTGACGGTCAAGGGCCCGAAGGGGTCCCTGGAGCACACCATCCCCGCCCCCATCGAGGTCTCCCAGGACGCTGACACCCTCGTGGTGACGCGCCCGAACGACGAGCGTGCATCGCGCGCTCTGCACGGCCTGACCCGCACCCTTCTCGCGAACCTGGTGACCGGTGTCACCCAGGGCTACGAGAAGAAGCTCGAGATCGTCGGTACCGGTTACCGCGTGACCGCGAAGGGCACTGACCTGGAGTTCGCTCTCGGTTTCAGTCACCCCGTCGTGATCTCCGCACCGGCCGGCATCACCTTCGCTGTCGAGTCCCCGACCAAGTTCTCGGTCTCGGGCATCGACAAGCAGCAGGTCGGCGAGGTCGCTGCGAACATCCGCAAGATCCGCAAGCCCGAGCCGTACAAGGGCAAGGGTGTGCGTTACGCCGGCGAGGTCGTCCGCCGCAAGGTCGGAAAGGCTGGTAAGTAACGATGGCTCTCAAGGTTCTCGGCAAGGGCAAGGCAGTTTCGCGCAAGCGTCGCCACCTCCGCCTGCGCAAGAAGATCGCCGGCACGGCCGCGCGTCCCCGCCTCGTCGTGACGCGTTCTGCGCGCCACATCACGGCGCAGATCGTGGACGACACGATCGGCCAGACCGTTGCTTCCGCATCGACCATCGAGGGCGACCTGCGGTCGTTCGACGGCGACAAGAGCGCGAAGGCCCGCAAGGTCGGCGAGCTCGTCGCCGAGCGTGCCAAGGCCGCTGGTGTCGACTCGGTCGTCTTCGACCGCGGTGGCAACAAGTACCACGGCCGGGTGGCTGCAGTCGCCGACGGGGCCCGCGAAGGCGGTCTGTCCCTGTGATGATGGCCGAAACCACCACCGTGTACACGGTACGGAAGCAAAGGATTCTCTGATGGCTGCAGGGCAGCGCAGCAACACCGGCGCCCCTACGGGTGCCGCCAACGAGTCGACCGACCGCAACTCCGGAGGCCGCGGCGGCGATCGTCGCGACGGTCGCCGTGGTGACGGTCGCCGTGGTGACGCCGCCGAGAAGAACGCCTTCGTCGAGCGCGTCGTCACCATCAACCGCGTGTCCAAGGTCGTCAAGGGTGGCCGCCGCTTCAGCTTCACCGCGCTCGTCGTGGTGGGCGATGGCGACGGAACCGTCGGCGTCGGCTACGGCAAGGCGAAGGAAGTCCCCGCGGCGATCGCCAAGGGTGTCGAGGAGGCCAAGAAGAACTTCTTCAAGGTTCCCCGCATCCAGGGCACCATCCCTCACCCCATCCAGGGTGAGGCAGCCGCCGGTGTCGTCTTCCTGCGTCCGGCAGCCCCGGGTACCGGTGTCATCGCCGGTGGTCCGGTGCGCGCCGTGCTGGAGTGCGCGGGCATCCACGACGTCCTGAGCAAGTCGCTCGGTTCGTCCAACGCGATCAACATCGTGCACGCGACGGTCGAGGCACTGCGCAACCTGGAGCAGCCTGAGGCTGTTGCAGCGCGTCGTGGCCTGCCGCTCGAGGCCGTGGCTCCGGCCGCGCTCCTTCGTGCACGCGCAGCTGGGGTAGGTGCGTGATGGCTCGACTCAAGGTGACCCAGACGAAGTCCGCCATCGGCGGCAAGCAGAATCAGCGCGACACGCTGCGCACTCTGGGCCTCAAGCGGATCGGCGACACCGCCGTGAAGGAGGACCGCCCGGAGATCCGCGGCATGGTCGCAACGGTGGCGCACCTCGTCGCCGTTGAGGAGGTCGAGTGATCATGGCTGAGAAGGCCAAGAAGGAGACCGCGGTCGAGGCTTCGACCGACGCTCCGAAGAAGAAGGCTCCTGCCAAGAAGGCTGCTGCGACCGAGGCCCCCAAGGTCGAGGCGCAGCAGACCGTCGGCGCTGGTGGCACCCTCAAGGTCCACCACCTCCGTCCCGCCCCCGGCGCCAAGAAGGCCAAGACCCGCGTGGGTCGTGGTGAGGCGTCGAAGGGTAAGACGGCCGGCCGTGGTACCAAGGGCCAGAAGGCCCGTTACCAGGTGCCGGAGCGCTTCGAAGGTGGACAGATGCCGCTGCACATGCGTCTGCCCAAGCTTCGTGGCTTCAAGAACCCGTTCCGCACGGAGTACCAGGTCGTGAACCTGGACAAGCTCTCCGCGCTGTACCCCGAGGGTGGCTCCGTCACCGTCGAGGACCTCGTCGCCAAGGGAGCCGTCCGCAAGGGCGAGCTCGTCAAGGTGCTCGGCACGGGTGAGGTCACCGTCAAGCTCGAGGTCGCGGTCGACGCGTTCTCGGCTTCCGCCAAGGACAAGATCCTTGCGGCCGGTGGCTCCGTCTCGGAGGACTGACACGTAGGACAGGGCCGATAGCGCGATGCGCTGTCGGCCCTGTCTGCGTCTGGGGGTGGCTGCCGGTGCCGCCGCTGCTCGGGGGAACGTAGAATCATCGCCGGTTGTCTCAATTTGCCGTCCATCGCGGCGCAGCGGCTAAGGTGCCCCATGGCGTCCCGTGCCGGGTGCGTCACATCTCGCCGACCAACCGGCGACACGACATCCCGCCTCGGCGGGCCAGGAGGATAGGTGCTCAGCGCATTCGCCCGGGCTTTCCGGACACCTGACCTGCGGCGCAAGCTGCTGTTCACGATCGCGATCATGGCGATCTTCCGTGTGGGCTCGTTCATCCCGACCCCTGGTGTGGACTACGCCAACGTCCAGCAGTGCATCGACACCCAGGGCCAGAACAACCTCCTGGGCATGGTGAACCTGTTCAGCGGTGGCGCCCTGCTCCAGCTCTCGATCTTCGCGCTCGGCATCATGCCGTACATCACCGCGAGCATCATCGTGCAGCTGCTCCGCGTGGTCATCCCTCACTTCGAGGCGCTGCACAAGGAGGGCCAGTCCGGCACCGCGAAGCTCACGCAGTACACGCGCTACCTGACGATCGCCCTCGCCATCCTGCAGTCCACGACCGTCATCACGACGGCCCGCAGCGGCCTGCTCTTCCCTGGCTGCCCCGTCCCCGTGATCCCCGACAACAGCTTCCTGACGTCGGCGATCATGGTGATCACCATGACCGCGGGTACCGGCCTCATCATGTGGCTCGGCGAGCTCATCTCCGAGCGCGGTGTCGGCAACGGCATGTCGCTCCTCATCTTCACGTCGATCGCCGCCAGCTTCCCGGTCGCTCTGTGGTCCATCGCGGGCGGTTCGAACGGTGCGATCAACTTCACGATCATGATCGCGGTCATCGTCCTGGTCATCGGCCTGGTGGTCTTCGTCGAGCAGTCCCAGCGCCGTGTGCCGGTCCAGTACGCGAAGCGCATGGTCGGACGCAAGATGTACGGCGGCTCGAGCACCTACATCCCGATCAAGATCAACATGTCCGGCGTCATCCCGGTCATCTTCGCGTCGTCGCTGCTCGCGGTCCCCGGCCTCATCGCCCAGTTCGGCGACACGACGGCAGGGTGGGTCCAGTGGGTCACGAAGTACCTCGCGGACCCGGCCTCGCCGATCCACATCTCGATCTACGTGGTGCTCATCGTCTTCTTCTGCTTCTTCTACACGGCCATCACGTTCAACCCGGACGAGGTCGCGGACAACATGAAGAAGTACGGCGGCTTCATCCCGGGCATCCGGGCCGGTCGCCCCACGGCCGAGTACCTCGACTACGTCATCACCCGCATCACCTCGGCGGGTGCCATCTACCTCGCGCTCGTTGCGCTGATCCCGACGCTCGTCCTGGTCCTGCTGGGGGTGAGCACCAACATCCCGTTCGGTGGTAGCTCGATCCTCATCGTGGTGGGCGTCGGCCTCGAGACGGTCAAGCAGATCGACTCGCAGCTGCAGCAGCGTCACTACGAAGGGTTCCTCCGTTGACCTCAGAGTTGACCTCCGACGCTCCGCGCTCCAGCACGGGCTCCGCTCGCCTGATCATCATGGGTCCCCAGGGCGCCGGCAAGGGCACCCAGGCGGCTCGTCTGGCGGAGCACTACGGCATCCCGGCGATCTCCACGGGCGACATCTTCCGTGCGAACATCAAGGGCGGCACCGAGCTGGGCAAGCTGGTGCAGGAGTACACGGCCAAGGGCGAGCTCGTCCCTGACTCGGTGACGAACGACATGGTCCGTGACCGCCTCGCGCAGGACGACGTCGCGCGCGGCTTCATCCTCGACGGCTACCCGCGCAACGCGGCCCAGGTCGTCGAGCTCGACGGGATCCTCGCAGACCTCGGCGTCGAGCTGGACGCGGTCCTCGAGCTCACCGCGGACCGTGACGAGCTCCTCGCCCGCCTGCGCAAGCGCGCGGAGATCGAGGGGCGCGAGGACGACACCGAGGAGGCGATCGCCCGCCGTCTCGACATCTACGCCGAGCAGACCGCTCCGCTCACGTCCGCCTACGCCGAGCGGGGCCTGCTGGCCCAGGTCGACGGCATCGGTGAGATCGACGACGTGACCGCGCGTCTCGTCGAGGCGCTCGCGCCTCTCGTCGGCTGACCCGGGGACGGTAGGAACGCGAAGTGTTCGGTCGCGAGAAGATCGAGTACAAGACGGTCGACCAGGTGCGCACGATGCGCCGGGCGGGGCTGGTGGTCGCTGACGCGCTCGCCACGGTCCGCTCGGCGGTGCGTCCGGGCATGACGACCGCGGACCTGGACGCGCTGGCCGCGGCCGTGATCGGTGACGCCGGCGCGACGCCGTCGTTCCTCGGCTACCACGGCTACCCGGCGACGCTGTGCGTGTCCGTGAACGACGAGGTCGTGCACGGCATCCCGGGGACGCGCGAGCTGCTCCCGGGCGACGTGGTGTCGGTGGACTGTGGTGCGATCGTCGACGGATGGCACGGGGACTCCGCGTTCTCGTTCGTCCTGCCCGACGCAGACCCGGCGGACGTCGCGCTCGTCGAGGCGACCGAGCGGGCGCTCTGGGCCGGTATCGCCGCCCTGGCGACCGGGGAGCGCCTGGGGGACGTCGGCAACGCGGTCGAGGACTCGATCGAGTCGTCGGCAGCGGCGGACGGCGTCCCGTACGGGATCATCGAGGAGTACGTGGGGCACGGCATCGGGACGTCGATGCACCAGCCGCCGGACGTCCTGAACTACCGCACGCGCGAGCGTGGGCCACGGCTCAAGCCGGGCATGTGCCTGGCGATCGAGCCCATGGTGACCCGTGGCGAGCGGTTCACGCAGGTGCTCGAGGACGACTGGACGGTCGTGACCGACGACGGTGCGCGTGCCGCGCACTGGGAGCACAGCGTCGCGATCCTCGAGGACGGCATCTGGGTCCTGACGGCCCCGGACGGCGGCGCAGCAAAGCTCGCCGAGCTCGGCGTGACGGTCGCCCCCCTCGACGTCTGAGCCCCGCCCTCGGCGACCGGCCCGTTCCTTGCCCCATCAGGCAGGGGACGGGCCGTCGACGTGCCGGGGGAGCGGTAGCACGGCCGTCGGGCCCTCAGGCCCCGTTCAGGAGGGGCCTGGCGCGTCGTGCGGGCTCCCGCGCGGCCCCCGCAGATCTCCTCACGTCCGCGCAGCGAGGGCCGACGAGGTCGTCTGGCGTCCACGTGTCCGGCAGCACAGTGGCTCCGGTTCCTTCTCCTGGATCAATGCCGTAGGATAGTCCGCTGGGTGTAGTCCGCGTTCCCTGTTCGAGTTCAACCGACCGGGCAGCAGGGCGGAATGCACACGACGTCCACTCACCGGTCCTCGTAGAGCACGGGTGCGTGGGAAGCAGTTCGGACGAGAGTTAGCGGAGGATATGGCAAAGAAGGACGGTGTCATCGAGATCGAGGGCAGCGTGGTCGAGGCCCTGCCGAACGCGATGTTCCGCGTGGAGCTGGCCAACGGGCACAAGGTTCTGGCTCACATCTCGGGCAAGATGCGACAGCACTACATCCGGATCCTCCCCGAGGACCGAGTGGTGGTGGAGCTGAGCCCGTACGACCTGTCCCGTGGCCGGATCGTCTACCGCTACAAGTAGTCGTCAAGAATCCACCACTCGAAACAACTGCTGCCGCAGGCCTGGGTTCGCCCGCGCGTGCGTGCGGCGGCGGAGGAACAGACTGATGAAGGTCAAGCCCAGCGTCAAGAAGATCTGCGACAAGTGCAAGGTGATCCGCCGGCACGGTCGCGTCATGGTGATCTGCGAGAACCTGCGCCACAAGCAGCGCCAGGGCTGAGTCCCCGGCGCTCCGGCGCACGGTGATCCAGGTCCGCGAGAGCGGACCGATCGCCGGCACCCTCGGGTGCCAACCAGCGCACCACCACGAACCTCACGGTCGGGCCGCACAGGCCCACTGAGGGGAACCCCCGGCTCGGAGGCCGGGGCCCGCAGCTCCGCGGGAAGATGGTGCGGTAGACCTCCGAACGAAGTAACAGGAGCCGGAAGGCACATGGCACGTCTTGTCGGCGTCGACCTCCCCCGCGAGAAGCGGCTCGAGATCGCGCTCACCTACATCTACGGCGTCGGCCGTACCCGCGCCCAGCAGACGCTGGCCGCCACCGGGATCTCCCCGGACGTTCGCGTGAAGGACCTCGGTGACACCGAGCTCGTCGCGCTGCGTGACTACCTCGAGGGCAACTACAAGCTCGAGGGTGACCTCCGCCGTGAGGTGGCTGCTGACATTCGCCGCAAGGTCGAGATCGGCTGCTACGAGGGCCTGCGTCACCGCCGTGGCCTGCCCGTCCGCGGGCAGCGCACCAAGACCAATGCGCGTACCCGCAAGGGACCCAAGCGCACCGTGGCCGGCAAGAAGAAGGCCCGCTAAGCAGTAGTCCGTGGAACGCGTGCAGCACGCCTGAGCCTCGAGCTCACCCGCGCGGCGCACGCCGACCCGGTCCGAACACCTCAGACCAGGAGAAGATCCAGAAATGCCTCCCAAGACTCGCGCCACCGCGGCCCGCAAGCCGCGCCGCAAGGACAAGAAGAACGTCCCCCACGGCCAGGCGCACATCAAGAGCACGTTCAACAACACGATCGTGTCGATCACCGACCCGACCGGTGCCGTCATCGCCTGGGCCTCGGCCGGGCACGTCGGCTTCAAGGGCTCGCGCAAGTCGACCCCGTTCGCCGCGCAGCTCGCTGCTGAGTCCGCGGCCCGCCGCGCCCAGGAGCACGGCGTCAAGAAGGTCGACGTCTTCGTCAAGGGCCCCGGCTCCGGCCGTGAGACCGCGATCCGTTCGCTCACCGCGACGGGCCTCGAGGTCGGCTCGATCCAGGACGTCACGCCTCAGGCTCACAACGGCTGCCGCCCCCCGAAGCGTCGCCGCGTCTGATCCTCTGCTCCGCTCGTCGTCGCGTCGCCCCCGGTCCTGCCGGCCGGCGCGACGACGGGCGCAGCACCCTGGACGGGTGGACAGAGTCCCGTCCAGGAGCACGCGTTGCCCGTGATGCGTCATATAGCGGACGCACACCGAAAGGAACACACCAGTGCTGATCGCACAGCGCCCCACCCTGACCGAAGAGGTCATCTCGGAGAACCGTTCGCGCTTCTCCATCGAGCCGCTCGAGCCTGGCTTCGGCTACACCCTCGGCAACTCGCTTCGTCGCACCCTGCTCTCGTCCATCCCGGGCGCTGCAGTGACCTCGATCCGCATCGACGGTGTCCTCCACGAGTTCACCACCGTTGCCGGTGTCAAGGAAGACGTCACCGAGATCATCCTCAACATCAAGAACCTCGTGGTCTCCTCGGAGAACGACGAGCCGGTCGTGATGTACCTGCGCAAGCAGGGTGCTGGCGCGGTCACCGCCGCGGACATCGTCCCGCCGGCGGGTGTGGAGGTCCACAACCCGGACCTGCACATCGCCACCCTCAACGACAAGGGCAAGCTCGAGATCGAGCTGACGGTCGAGCGTGGACGTGGCTACGTCTCCGCGAACCAGAACAAGTCCTTCGACGCCGAGATCGGCCGTGTTCCCGTCGACTCGATCTACTCGCCGGTCCTCAAGGTCACGTACAAGGTCGAGGCGACCCGTGTCGAGCAGCGCACCGACTTCGACAAGCTGATCGTCGACGTCGAGACGAAGCAGGCGATCTCCCCGCGCGACGCGCTGGCCTCGGCCGGCAAGACGCTCGTCGAGCTCTTCGGCCTCGCCCGTGAGCTGAACGTCGAGGCCGAGGGCATCGAGATCGGCCCGTCCCCGACGGACGCCGCGCTCGCTGCGGACCTCGCGCTCCCTATCGAGGAGCTCAACCTCACGATCCGCTCGTACAACTGCCTCAAGCGCGAGGGCATCCACCAGGTCGGCGAGCTCGTCGCTCGCAGCGAGGCAGACCTGCTGGACATCCGGAACTTCGGCGCGAAGTCCATCAACGAGGTCAAGGAGAAGCTCGCCGAGCTCGGCCTGAACCTCAAGGACTCGCCGCTGGACTTCGACCCCTCCACGGCGGACTACTACGAGGCCGACGAGGACGAGGCGACGTTCTCCGACGGGCAGCAGCAGTTCTGACCTTCCGTGCTCGCGGCGCGGCCGCACGCACGATCCACTTCTAAGGAGCAAGATCAATGCCTACCCCCACCAAGGGTCCGCGGCTCGGCGGTGGCCCGGCTCACGAGCGTCTCATCCTCGCGAACCTGTCCACGCAGCTCTTCGAGCACGGCCGCATCACGACCACCGAGACCAAGGCCAAGCGCCTGCGCCCGGTGGCCGAGCGCCTCATCACGTTCGCGAAGCGCGGTGACCTGGCGGCTCGTCGTCGCGTCATGACCGTCGTCCGCGACAAGTCCGTCGTGCACACGCTGTTCACCGAGATCGCCCCGCAGATGGCGGAGCGCAACGGTGGCTACACGCGCATCACGAAGGTCGGGAACCGCAAGGGCGACAACGCCCCCATGGCGGTCATCGAGCTCGTGACCGAGCCCGTCAGCCCCAAGCAGGCCGTCGTCCGCGAGGCCGAGAAGGCTGCAAAGAAGGCCAGCAAGCCCAAGGCTGCCAAGGTCGAGGACGCCCCGGTCGAGGACGCCAAGATCGAGGACGCTCCCGTCGTCGAGGACGCTCCCGTCGTGGAGGACGCCCCCGTCGAGGACGCCAAGGACTCGAAGGAGAAGTGATCCCGCCCCGGCTCAGCCGGACGGGTATCTTCTGAAGGGCCCGGCACCATCTGGTGCCGGGCCCTTCGCCGTACCCGCCGGCGGGTACCCGACGGCCGAGCGCCCGTCGTGCGGGTGCGCGAGCCGTCGGGCCCCTAGATTGGTCCGTATGGGTCTGCCGGTGCTGTTCGTCCATGGTTCGCGTACGTCCCGCACGATGTGGCGGGCGCAGCTCGAGGCCATGGATCGTGCCGGCATCGTGGCCTCGGCCGTGGACCTGCCCGGGCACGGCGAGCGGACGGACGAGGTGTTCACGCTCGACGGTGCGGTGGCGACCGTCGCCGGGGCTGTGGACGGCCTGGGAGGCCGCGCGCTCGTCGTCGGGCTCTCGCTCGGCGGGTACGTGGGGATCGAGCACCGTGCGCGGTTCCCCGGGCAGGTCGTGGGGCTCGTCGCTGCGAGCTGTTGCACCGTGCCGGCGTCGCGCCTGCGCGTCGCCTGGCGCGTCGCTGCGGACCGGATCGAGAGGCTGCCCGACAACGGTGCCGCGCTCAACCAGGCGCTCGTGCGCAGGACGCTCCCTGCGGCGGGTATCGAGGACATCGGGGCGGGTGGGTTCGCGCTGACGACCATGACGGCGATCCTGGACGAGGTGGGACGCACGGTGCCCTTGTCCGCGCTGTCGGCGACGGACTCGCCCGTGTGGTTCGTCAACGGGCGGTGGGACCACTTCCGGTTCGGGGAGCGCGCGTACGTCGCGGCGGCACGCTCGGGTGGCGCGCGGGCCGAGCTCGTCGTGATCCCGGGTGCCAAGCACCTCGTGAGCCTCGACCGTCCTGTCGCGTTCAACCGGGCGGTCCTCGCGGCGCACCGCGAGCTCGACCGGTAGGTCAGGCGAGCGGCAGGTCCCAGGCCCTTGCCCCGCCCACGAGGGCCGCCGAGTTGGGCACGATCACGACGTCGTCGCCGAGGCGTTCGAGCGCGGACGGCGTGATCTGGCGCGAGTTGCCTCCGCCCAGGTAGAGCCGGTCCCACCAGAACACGGGCCGCAGCCCCTCGACGAGCGCGACCACGCGCCGTGACCACAGGCCGTTCCCGAGGCGCCGCCGCTCGACCTCGCCGACGTACTCGTCGTACGTCGTGCCGCGCCGGACGGGCGCGTGCGACCACTCGAGGTGTGGTGCGAGGCGTCCGCCGTGGAACAGTGCCGAGCCCAGCCCGGTCCCGAGCGTGAGCACGAGCTCGAGTCCTGACGCGGCGACGACCCCCGCCCCGTGGACCTCGGCGTCGTTGAGGACGAGCGCGGGCATCCGGAGGCGTTCGCCCACGGCCGCCTGGACGTCGAAGCTGGCCCACTGCTCGGCCAGCGCCGGGTCGATCCTGCTGCGCGGCCCCGAGCGCGTGATGTAGTGCGGGGTGTGCACGACGACGCCGCGGCGGATCATGCCGGGCATGCCGACCGTGACCCGGTCCGCGGGCGGCAGGCGGTCGGCGATCTGCGCGACGACGTCGACCAGGAGCGACGGGGGCAGGGGGTACGGCGTCGGGACCCGGACGGGGGTCGCGTGCGCGGTCCCGGCGGCGTCGAGCACGTTGGCCTTGATTCCGCCGCCGCCGCAGTCCACCGCGAGGGTGCGCAGCTCGGGGGAGTCGGGGCCGGAGGAGCGTTCGGGCATGTCAGCACAGTAACGGGCGCTAGCGTAGGTGCACGTGACGAACGAGCAGCCGGTCCGCGTCCGCCTGGACCTCGCCTACCAGGGCACGGCCTTCGCCGGGTGGGCACGTCAGCCCGGCCTGCGGACGGTCGAAGGGGCCCTCGAGGAGGGGCTCGGACGAATCCTGCGGGGCGAACCGCCGCGCCTGACCGTCGCGGGCCGGACCGACGCGGGGGTCCACGCGCGCGGGCAGGTCGCGCACGTCGACCTGCCGCGGGCTGCGTGGGACGCGATGCCGGGCCGCTCGGACCGCACCCCTGGTGACGCGCTCGTCGCGCGCCTCGGAGGGGTGCTTCCCGGCGACGTCGTGGTCCACCGGGCGGCGCCTGCGCCTGAGGGGTTCGACGCGCGATTCTCGGCGCTGTTCCGCAGCTACACGTTCCGCATCGTCGACGACCCCGCCCTGCGCGACCCCCTGCGCCGCGAGTGGGTCCTGTGGAACCGCAAGCCGCTCGACGCGGACGCGATGCACGAGGCGCTCCAGCCGCTGCTCGGTGTCCGGGACTTCGCGGCGTTCTGCAAGCCGCGGCCCGGCGCGACCACGATCCGCGAGCTGCAGCACCTGTCCTGGGAGCGGGCGACCGGCGGGCCCGACGCGGGGCTCGTCGTCGCGCACGTCCGTGCGGACGCGTTCTGCCACAACATGGTCCGTGCGCTGGTCGGGGCGTCGGTCGCCGTGGGGGAGGGGCGTCGTCCCGTCTCGTGGCCGGCCGAGGTCCTGGCGGCGAGGCGCAGGGACGCGGGCGCCGGCGTCGTCCCGCCGCACGGCCTGGTGCTCGAGGAGGTCACCTACCCGCCCGACGACGAGCTCGCGGCCCGGGCCGAGCGCGTCCGTGCGGTGCGCATGGACGAGGACGTGTGGGACGCGGGTGCGCCCCCGCACGCGGCCGGGACGTCCCCGACGCCGTAGCCCCTACGGCTCCTCGACGATGTGGATCGCGGCCTCTTCGGCGCTCGCCGCCGCACCGTCGATCCCGGCGTCGTCGGCGTAGGTGTCGTTGACGCGGCCGTCGAGCGCGTCGGGGTCCGCCACGAGGCGCCCCGAGCGTGTCGTGTCAGGCCGGTCGAGCGGGTCGGTCTCCCAGTCCTCGGGCTCCTCGTCGGCGAGGCGCTGGTCGAGCGACTCGCCGTCCTCCTCGAGCCGTTCGGGGTGCGCGTAGGTCAGGGGCGCACGCTCGGGCGGGGCGTATCCCTCGTCGAGCACGTCGTCGACGCCGCGGTCGACCAGGGTGTCGTCGCGCTGGAGCTGGTCGGAGTCGCCCTCGGTGCCGAGGGCGGGGTCTGTCCGGGTGGCAGGTGTGTCGTCGCTCATCCCTCCACACTGTCACCGCGGAGGCGTTCTCGCAGCCCGCGTGGGACTCCGCGTGCCCGTGACGGCCGGGCGCGCTGCCCGACGGCGGAGCGCCCCCGGGGGCGACGGTGCGCTCGGCAGGCGGTCACCCTGGGCAGGCGTGGACGTCACCGTCGGCGGTCAGGTACGTCACCGTCGGCGAAAGGAATCGTCAACGAGGGCATCGGGCAGGGAGGATGTGCCCGTGGGTCACATCGACATCAGCGACATCAGCTACTTCCTGCCCGACGGGCGCCCCCTCCTCGCCGGGGCGACCCTGCGCGTCGCGGACGGGGCCAAGGTCGCCCTCGTCGGGCCCAACGGCGCCGGCAAGACGACGCTCCTGCGCATCGTCGCGGGCGACCTCTCCCCGCACGGGGGCACGGTGGGACGCAGCGGCGGGCTCGGCGTGATGCGCCAGTTCGTGGGCCGCATCGACGACGAGCGCACGGTCCGTGACCTGCTCGTCGACCTCGCGCAGCCCTCGATCCGCGACGCCGCGCGCGAGCTCGCGGCGGCCGAGCTGGACATCATGACGGTCGACGACACCCCGTCCCAGATGCGCTACGCGCAGGCGCTCGCCGACTGGGCCGACGCGCGCGGGTACGAGGCCGAGGCCGAGTGGGACAAGGTCACGGACGAGGTGCTGTCGATCCCGTTCGAGCAGGCCCAGTTCCGCGAGGTCCGCACGCTGTCCGGCGGCGAGCAGAAGCGTCTCGTCCTCACGGCACTGTTCCGCGGCCCCGAGGAGGTGCTGCTCCTCGACGAGCCCGACAACTACCTCGACGTGCCCACCAAGCGGTGGCTCGAGGAGAAGCTCGCGGCCTCGCCCAAGACCGTGCTCTTCATCAGCCACGACCGCGAGCTCCTGGCCCGGACCGCGACCCAGGTCGCGACCGTCGAGCCCACGGCGGCCGGCGGCACGATCTGGGTCCACGGCGGTGGCTTCGGGACGTATGCCGAGGCCCGGGCCGACCGTCGCAGCCGCCTCGAGGAGCTCCTGCGCCGCTGGGAGGAGGAGCACGCCAAGCTCAAGGACCTCGTCAACACCCTCAAGAACAAGGCCGCCTTCAACGACGGGCTCGCGAGCCGGTACCAGGCCGCCCAGACGCGCCTGCGCAAGTTCGAGGAGGCCGGCCCGCCGCAGGTCCTGGCGCACGAGCAGAACGTCAAGGTCCGCCTCACGGGCGGGCGCACGGCCAAGCGGGCAGTGACGTGCGAGCAGCTCGAGCTCACGGGGCTCATGGCGCCGTTCGACCTCGAGGTCTTCTTCGGCGAGCGCGTCGCGATCCTGGGGTCCAACGGTTCGGGCAAGTCGCACTTCATGCGCCTGCTCGCTCGCGGTGGGTCGGACCCGGACGTCGAGCACCGCCCGGTCCTCGACGGTGCCGGGGACGCGTCGGGCTCGGGTGACGGCGCGATCGTCCCGCCCGTGGCCCACACCGGCCGTGCCGTGCTGGGCTCACGGGTGCGCCCGGGGTGGTTCGCGCAGAACCACGCCCACCCCGAGTTCGAGGGCCGCACCCTCCTCGAGATCCTGCACCGCGGCGACGGCGCCCGTGACGGCATGGGCCGCGAGCCCGCGAGCAAGGCGCTCGACCGCTACGAGCTCGTCGGTCAGGCCGAGCAGCGTTTCGAGACGCTGTCGGGTGGGCAGCAGGCGCGCTTCCAGATCCTGCTGCTCGAGCTCGGGGGAGCGACCCTGCTGCTGCTCGACGAGCCCACCGACAACCTCGACCTGCACTCGGCCGAGGCGCTCGAGTCGGGCCTCGCGGCGTTCGAGGGCACGGTGCTGGCCGTCACGCACGACCGATGGTTCGCGCGCGGCTTCGACCGGTTCGTGGTGTTCGGCTCCGACGGGCGCGTCGTCGAGACTCCTGAACCGGTCTGGGACGTCGAGCGGGTCAAGCGCCAGCGGTGACCGGCAGGTGCCGGACCCGGCGGCGTGCGGTGAGCGTGCGGTGAGGAAGGCCACACGTACGGCGGCGGGCCGGTAGCACGACCTGCACGCCGCCGTCGGGCTCCTAAAATGGAGCAATGGCCGTCCCCAAGATCATCCTCTTCTACGCCTTCACACCGCTCGCCGACCCGCGCGCGGTGCAGCTGTGGCAACGCTCCCTGGGGGAGCAGTGGGGACTGACGGGACGCGTCATCGTCTCCGAGCACGGCATCAACGCGACGCTGGGCGGGACGGTCGAGAACCTCAAGCAGTACGTCAAGACCACCAAGCAGTACCCGGGCTTCGCCGGGATCGACGTCAAGTGGTCGGACGGCACGGGCCGCGACTTCCCGCGCCTGTCGGTCAAGGTACGACCCGAGCTCGTGAGCTTCGGCGCGGTCGACGAGCTCACCGTCGACCAGGACGGCGTGGTCGACGGCGGGGCTCGCCTCGACCCCGAGGCGCTGCACGAGCTCGTGGCCGAGCGTGGCGAGGACGTCGTGTTCTTCGACGGCCGCAACGCGTTCGAGGCCGCGATCGGCAAGTTCCGTGGTGCGGTCGTACCCGACGTCGAGACGACCCGCGACTTCGTGGCCGAGCTCGACTCGGGCGCGTACGACGACCTCAAGGGCCGCCCCGTCGTGACCTACTGCACGGGCGGCGTGCGCTGCGAGGTCCTGTCCTCGCTCATGCTCGCGCGCGGCTTCGAGGAGGTCTACCAGCTCGACGGCGGGATCGTGCGCTACGGCGAGACGTTCGGCGACCAGGGGCTGTGGGAGGGGTCGCTCTACGTGTTCGACGAGCGCATGCACGTCGAGTTCGGGACCGAGACCGTCCCGCTCGGCGCGTGCAGCGAGTGCGGCGGCCCGACGGCCAAGTACGAGAACTGCGTCGACCCGGGCTGCCAGACGCTGCGCCTGTTCTGCGCCGACTGCGCGGGCGTCGCGCGCACGCTCCAGTGCGACGCGTGTGCCGACCTGCGCCCCGGCGCGTATCCTCGTCCTCGGGAAGGCGCGACCACCGGCCTCTCCCACGACCACCACCGGGCAACCGCCTGAACCGGCGCTCTGGCGCCCGTGCGTGCGCCGTCGGGCACGCTGCTCACCGAGGGGCCTCACCGCCCTCGGTGTGACGCAGCATGTTTTGACCCTGCACGGGCCGTCCAGGTAGTCTGTTGAGTCGTTGTGCTTCCCCTTCGGTATCTCGTCACTTGTGCGCCCACTCGCTCCGTGACCTGGACAGCAGTCAACCGAAGGCCAAACGACTTGTCGGACGCAGGCTCCTGCGCCGAAGACACCGAAGACACGAAACGAAGGCTACGACCGTGCGTACGTACACCCCGAAGCCCGGCGACGTCCAGCGTGACTGGTACGTCATCGACGCGACCGACGTCGTCCTGGGCCGTCTCGCCACCCACGTGGCGACCCTGCTCCGTGGCAAGCACAAGGCCACCTTTGCTCCGCACGTCGACGGCGGTGACTTCGTCATCGTCATCAACGCCGGCAAGGTCGCCCTGACCGGCAACAAGCGCGAGCAGAAGCTTGCCTACACCCACTCCGGTTACCCGGGTGGTCTTCGGGCGGTCGCGTACAGCGACCTGCTGGAGAAGCACCCCGAGCGTGCTGTGGAGAAGGCCGTCCGCGGCATGATCCCCAAGACCTCGCTCGGCCGCGCCCAGTTCGGCAAGCTCAAGGTCTACGCAGGCTCTGAGCACCCGCACGCCGCGCAGCAGCCGAAGACTTTCGAGATCACCCAGGTCGCGCAGTAGGCTCCGCCTGCTCGTAGACGAGAACTTAGGACGCGAGGACACACCAGTGGCCGAGACCACCGTCGACATCGACGTGCTGGACGAAGAGACTCCCAGCAACTACACCTCTGAGAGCGCAGCCCCCACGGGCCGTGGCCAGAGCATCACCGCCCCCGCGCAGGCCCTGGGCCGTCGCAAGGAGGCCATCGCCCGCGTGCGCCTGGTGCCCGGCACCGGCCAGTGGAAGATCAACGGCCGCACCCTCGAGGGGTACTTCCCCAACAAGGTGCACCAGCAGCTCGTGAACTCCCCGCTGAAGCTGGTCGACGTCGAGGGTCGCTTCGACGTCATCGCCCGCATCAACGGTGGTGGCACGTCCGGCCAGGCCGGCGCCCTGCGTCTCGGCATCGCCCGTGCGCTCAACGAGATCGACGCCGAGCACAACCGCCCGGCACTCAAGAAGGCCGGCTTCCTGACTCGCGACGCACGCGTCGTCGAGCGCAAGAAGGCCGGGCTCAAGAAGGCCCGTAAGGCTCCGCAGTACTCCAAGCGCTGATCCAGCGCTTGCGCACGACGGCCCCGGTGGACACAGTCCACCGGGGCCGTCGTCTTTTGTCAGGGATGCTGACGAGCGACCGGACCGGTCGGCTCGCGGCGGGGGCGGGGCAGGCCCTGGTGCCTGTACCGTCCCGTTGAGGGAGGAAAACTCATGGGACGACTGTTCGGCACCGACGGCGTGCGGGGGCTGGCGAACAGGGACGTCACGGCCGAGCTCGCGCTCGGCCTGGGCGTGGCTGCCGCGAACGTGCTGGGACGCACCGGACAACCCGACGGGCACCGTCCGCGTGCCGTGATCGGGCGAGACCCGCGTGCCTCGGGCGAGTTCCTGGGCGCGGCGGTGACCGCGGGCCTCGCGAGCGCCGGGGTCAACGTGCTCGACGTCGGCGTCCTGCCGACCCCGGCCGTCGCGTTCCTCACGAGCACGCTCGACGTGGACTTCGGCGTGATGATCTCGGCCTCGCACAACCCGATGGCCGACAACGGCATCAAGTTCCTGGCCCGCGGCGGCATCAAGCTCGAGGACTCGCTCGAGGACGAGATGGAGCGCCAGCTCCACGCCGAGTGGGACCGCCCGCTCGGCGCCGAGGTCGGCCGCGTGCGCCGAGACACCGGGAGCGCCGGTGCCGACTACGTCGAGCACCTCATCGCGAGCATCGGGGCGACCGGGGACGCGCTCCCGCTCTCCGGCCTGCGGATCGCGGTCGACTGCGCGAACGGCGCCGCGAGCGACGTCGGACCTGCCGCGCTGCGTGCCGCGGGCGCCGACGTCGTCGTGATGAACGCGAGCCCCGACGGGCGCAACATCAACGAGAAGTGCGGGTCCAACCACCCCGAGCAGCTCCAGGCCGTCGTCGTGGCGTCAGAGGCGGACTTCGGTGTCGCGTTCGACGGCGACGCGGACCGCTGCATCGCGGTCGACCACCGCGGCGTCCTCGTGGACGGGGACCAGATCATGGGCGTGCTCGCGCTCGCCGAGAAGGACAAGGGCCGCCTCGCCGACGACACGCTCGTCGTGACCGTCATGAGCAACCTCGGCCTGATCCTCGCGATGCGCGAGGCCGGGATCCGCACGGTCCAGACCGGGGTCGGCGACCGCTACGTGCTCGAGGAGATGCGTGCCAAGGGGTACACGCTCGGTGGCGAGCAGTCGGGCCACATCATCCTGTCCCAGTTCGCCACGACGGGCGACGGCGTGCTGACCGCGCTCCAGCTCGCTGCGCGCATCCAGGAGTCCGGCGCCAAGCTGGCCGACCTCGCGGGCGCCGTGCCCAAGCTGCCCCAGACGCTGCTCAACGTGCGCGGCGTGGACAAGGCGCGGACCGCGACCGACGAGGTGCTCCAGGAGGCCGTCGCGGCCGCCGAGGAGCGTCTCGGCGAGACCGGGCGCGTGGTCCTGCGCTCCTCGGGCACCGAGCCGCTCGTGCGGGTCATGGTCGAGGCAGCGACGCAGGCCACCGCGGACGCTGTCGCCGAGTCCCTCGCGGGCGTCGTCCGGGACCGGCTGGCC
Organism: Oerskovia gallyi; assembly: GCF_014836745.1. NCBI lineage: Bacteria > Bacillati > Actinomycetota > Actinomycetes > Micrococcales > Cellulomonadaceae > Oerskovia > Oerskovia gallyi. The sequence goes on along the minus strand of NZ_JACSQE010000012.1, from coordinate 59,319 downwards.
CTGTGACGGGTCGACCTGCCGCCCCCGGGCCGGGAGGCGGGTTCGCCGGTCCCGTCGACGAGTCGTTGAGGGACCAGGTCGCGGCGCACCTCGCACGGTACGACGACGGCGTGCTGCCCATCGTGCAGGCCGGGCACCCCGTCCTTCGCCGTCCCGCCCTGGCGTACACCGGGCAGCTTGGGGACCTCTTCCCCCGGCTGGTCGAGGCGATGCGCACGACGATGCACGCGGCCCCGGGCGTCGGGCTCGCCGCCCCGCAGGTCGGGCTAGGGCTCGCGGTCGCCGTGGTCCAGGACGCGGGCGTCACCGACCCCGAGGACGCGGACCTCCGGGAGCGGTACCCCGTGCCGTTCCGGGTGCTCGTCAACCCGTCCTACACCGCGGCGGACGACGAACGGCGGTCCTTCTTCGAAGGCTGCCTGAGCGTCAGCGGGTGGCAGGCCGTCGTCGCGCGGCACCGGTCCGTACGCCTGACCGGGCAGGACGAGCACGGTGCGCCCGTGGACGAGGTCCTGACGGGATGGCCCGCGCGGATCGTCCAGCACGAGACCGACCACCTGCGGGGCGAGCTCTACCTCGACCACGCGGAGCTGCGGTCGCTCTCCTCGAACGACAACATGATGCGGTACTGGGGTGGCACCCCGGACCCCACCGAGGCGTCCGAGGTGCTGGGCTTCCGGCTGCCCTGACGTCGCGGGGACCGGAGCACCGAACGCGCGCCCGGAGCACGGAACACATCGTCCGGAGGACGTCACAGCATCCCTGCGGGGGACCTCCCTAGGGGTGGATCTCCCTCCGGAGGATGACGTGACCGGCCTGACGATCCGGCAGAATCGTCCTCGGAAGGTGGGGGTCGACATCAGGGCAGACTGGGGGGTTTCCCCGATGGTGTCGGGCCTCCGTATCCGTAGGCTGGTCACAGGCGTCGACACGATGCCTGTGACCAGCCGGTGACCAGCCGGTGACCAGCCTGGTCCGCCCCGCCGACCGACGAACAGAGGACCCGTGATCGAGGCCGTTTCGACCTTCCTGGAGAACCTGGAGATCTGGGTCCTCGCGCTCGCGGCGTCCGCATGGATCTACCCCGCCCTGTACGCCTTCGCGACGATCGACGGCTTCTTCCCGCCGATCCCCAGCGAGTCGGTCGTCATCACGCTCGCCGTCGCGGCCAGCGCCTCGGGAAACCCGAACCTCGTGCTCGTCCTGGTCATCGCTGCCTCAGGAGCCTGGACGGGCGACCAGATCGCCTACTCGTTGGGCCGCGGGATCGGGACCGAGCGCATCCGCTTCCTGCGGACCGTGCGCGGCCGCAAGGCGGTCGCGTGGGCCGACCAGGCGCTCAAGGCGCGCGGCGCAGCCTTCATCCTGGCGGCCCGCTACGTCCCGATCGGCCGGGTCGCGGTCAACATGACCGCAGGCGCCGTGGGATACCCCCGCCGCCGCTTCATGGCCTACTCCGGCCTGGCCGCCGTCACCTGGGCCCTCTACTCGGTGCTCATCGGGCTCGTGGCAGCGCAGTGGCTCGGGCACCAGCCGCTGCTCGCCATGGTCATCGGCGTCGTCATGGGTGTGCTGTCCGGCGTGATCGTCGACCGCGTCATGAACGCCATGGCACGCAGGCGCCGGGCCCGGGAGGCCGCTCGGCAAGCCGTCCAGGACGCAGCCGGCGCCACCCCGATCCACGGCGAGCCGACCGACCCGACCACCGCGACGTCGTCGGGCGTGGAGGGCGACCCGAGCGTGGTCCGTCGCGCCTCCTGACCTCCGGCGCGCTCAGACCTTGCGCAGGCGGGCGCGCTGGACCGAGTGGTCCGAGCCCTTCGTCAGCACGAGAGTCGCGCGCCCCCGCGTCGGCAGGATGTTCTCCTCCAGGTTCGGCGCGTTGATCGAGTCCCAGATCGACTTGGCCTTCTCGACGGCCTCCTCGTCCGTGAGGGTCGCGTAGCGCTTGAAGTAGGACTCGGGGCGCGCGAACGCCGTCCGGCGCAGCGACAGGAACCGGTCCACGTACCACTGGCGGATGTTGCGCGTGCGCGCGTCGACGTAGATCGAGAAGTCGAAGAAGTCGCTCACCGCGACCGCCTGGTCGTCGGACGGTCCCGGACGGGCCGGCTGGAGGACGTTGAGGCCCTCCACGATGAGGACGTCCGGTCGGCGGACGACGGTCTCGGCCCCCGGGACGATGTCGTAGGTCAGGTGGTCGTACACGGGGCTGCGGACCTCGGGCACTCCCGCCTTGACGCGAGACAGGAACCGGATCAGGGCGCGCCGGTCGTACGACTCGGGGAACCCCTTGCGCTCCATGAGCCCGCGGCGTGCGAGCTCGGCGTTCGGGTAGAGGAATCCGTCCGTCGTGATGAGCTCGACCCGGGGGGTCTCCGGCCAGCGGGCGAGCATCTCGCGCAGGATGCGCGACGTCGTCGACTTGCCGACGGCGACCGACCCCGCGACCCCGATCACGTACGGCGTGCGGGTCGAGCTCTCGCGCAGGAACGTCGAGGTGGCCTCGTGCAGGCCGCTCGTCGCCGTCACGTAGAGGTTGAGCAGCCGCGAGATGGGGCGGTAGATCGCGTCGACCTCCGCCAGGTCGATCGGGTCGCCCAGGCCGCGGAGCTTGACGACGTCGGCGTCCGTCAGCGGCAGCGGCGTCGACTCGGAGAGCCTGCTCCACGCTGAACGGTCCAGATCGACGTACGGGGACGCCGTCGAGAGGTCGGGCAGGCGCCTGGACCCGGGCGAGGCGTCCTGATCGGTCGCGGGAGCGCCCTCGAGCGGAGGGACGGGCAGGTCGGAGGAAGGAACCACTCGGACGATTCTGCCGGACGTCGGGCCGCACCGTGAACACGAACAGGCCGGACCGCTAACAAAGAACCGCAAGATGTCGCGGCTGCGAAGCCTCCAGGACGTCCGGCTAGACTCCGAAACCATGTGTGGAATCGTGGGTTACGCAGGCCCTCCTGAAGCGTCGGGGCGACCCCTCGACGTCGTCCTCGAAGGACTCGGCAGGCTCGAGTACCGCGGCTACGACTCGGCCGGGGTCGCGCTCGTCGCGCCCGACCAGACGGACGTCGCGACGGCCAAGAAGTCCGGAAAGCTCGTCAAGCTCGTCGACGAGCTCCAGGCGCACCCGCTGCCCGCGGCCTCCGCGGCGATCGGGCACACCCGCTGGGCGACGCACGGCGCCCCAAACGACACCAACGCGCACCCCCACCTCGCCGACGACGGCCGCCTCGCCGTGATCCACAACGGGATCATCGAAAACTACAGCGGACTTCGCGAGTCCCTGCTCGCCGACGGCGCCACGTTCCTCTCCGAGACCGACACCGAGGTCGCCGCCCAGCTCCTCGCCCGTGCCTACCGCCGCACGGGGGACCTGACCGAGGCCATGGCCTACGTCGCCCGCCAGCTCGAAGGAACGTTCACCCTGCTCGCCGTCCACGCGGACGCCCCGACCACCGTCGTCGGCGCCCGGCACGACTCGCCGCTCGTCGTCGGGCTCGGGGACGGAGAGAACTTCCTCGGCTCCGACGTCGCCGCGTTCATCGCGTCCACCAAGGAAGCGCTCGAGCTCGGCCAGGACCAGATCGTCACCATCACCCCGGACAGCGTCGAGGTCGTCGACTTCCACGGCAAGCCCGCCGAGGCCACGCGCTTCACGGTCGACTGGGACGCCGCAGCCGCCGAGAAGGGTGGCTTCACGTCCTTCATGGACAAGGAGATCCACGACCAGCCGCACGCCGTGGGCGACACCCTGCTCGGGCGCACCGACGCCGAGGGCCGCCTCGTCCTCGACGACCTGCGGATCGACGAGGCCGTGCTGCGGACCGTCGACAAGATCATCGTCGTCGCGTGCGGCACGGCCGCCTACTCGGGGCACGTCGCGAAGTACGCGATCGAGCACTGGTGCCGCATCCCCGTCGAGGTCGAGCTCGCCCACGAGTTCCGCTACCGCGACCCGATCGTCAACGAGAAGACGCTCGTCGTCGCCGTCACGCAGTCCGGCGAGACCATGGACACGCTCATGGCCGTGCGCCACGCGCGCGAGCAGGGCGCCAAGGTCATCTCGATCGTCAACACGCACGGGTCGACCATCCCGCGCGAGTCCGACGCCGTCCTGTACACGCACGCCGGGCCCGAGATCGCCGTCGCCTCGACCAAGGCGTTCCTGTCGCAGATCACCGCGGCCTACCTCCTGGGCCTCTACCTCGCGCAGCTGCGCGGCAACAAGTTCCCCGACGAGATCCGCGAGATCCTCGACGACCTGCGCGAGATGCCCCGCAAGATCCAGACCGTCATCGAGCGCGGCGAGTACGTCAGCGCCGTGGCGCGCTCCATGAAGGACGCGACGTCGGTCCTCTTCCTGGGGCGTCACGTCGGGTTCCCCGTCGCGCTCGAGGGCGCGCTCAAGCTCAAGGAGCTCGCGTACATCCATGCCGAGGGCTTCGCCGCGGGCGAGCTCAAGCACGGTCCCATCGCGCTCATCGACGAGGGGCAGCCGGTGTTCGTCGTCGTGCCCTCGCCGCGCGGGCGCGACTCGCTGCACTCCAAGGTCGTCTCCAACATCCAGGAGATCCGGGCGCGCGGCGCGCGGACCCTCGTGATCGCCGAGGACGGCGACGACGCGGTGCTGCCGTACGCCGACGAGATCTTCTGGATCCCGCAGTCGCCCACCCTCATGTCGCCGCTGCTCGCGGTCGTCCCGCTGCAGATCTTCGCCATGGCCCTCGCCACGGCCAAGGGGCTCGACGTCGACCAGCCACGCAACCTCGCGAAGTCGGTCACGGTCGAGTAGACGGCCGTCCCGCTCTCCGACGGAAGCCCGCCGTGCCCGCGCCCGGCGGGCTTCCGGCGTCCGAGGCCGGGCCCTCGCGGCCCTCGGCAGGCCGGCGCCAGCGCATAGGGTGAGCGCATGATCATCGGGGTGGGTATCGACGTGGTCGACGTCGCGCGGTTCATGGACACGCTCGAACGCACGCCGCGCCTGCGCGAAAAGCTGTTCACCCCGGCCGAGCGGGACCTGCCCCCCTCGTCGCTCGCGGCCCGGTTCGCCGCCAAGGAGGCCATCGCGAAGGCGCTCGGTGCGCCCGGCGGCATGCGCTGGCAGGACGCGACGGTGCACCGGGTCGTCGGGGGAGCGCCCCAGGTCGAGATCTCGGGGACGGTCCAGGCGCGGGCCACGGAGCTGGGTATCGCGACGTTCCACCTGTCGATCTCGCACGACGCGGGGATCGCGTCGGCCATGGTGGTCGCGGAGGGCTGAGGGGTCCGCCGTCGAGCATGCGGTTCGTGTCGGTCGACCATGCGGTTGGCGTCGTGAAACACGTCGAGACGAACGCCAACCGCATGCTCGGCACCGAGCCTGCCGCCGGCACGGGCCAGAGTGCGGCTCAGCCCTGCAGGGCCGGGATGACCTCGCGCTCGAACAGCTCGAGGCCGGTGCGGTCGTACGCGGCCTCCGCGAAGTACGTGATCGCGTACGTCATGCCCGCGCCCTCGAGCTTGCGCAGGTTCTCGACGATCTGCTCGGGCGTACCGACGAGCGGGCCCGAGCGGAAGTCGGCCACGGTCTCCTCGGCCTTCGCGGGGACGGTCTTGGCGTAGTGCTCGCCGATCCACCGCAGGCGGTCCTCGACGTCGGCCTCGGTCGCCCCGATGACCACGTTGTAGTTGGACGAGCGCGTGATCTCCTCGAAGGGGCGCCCGATCGCCTCGCAGTGCCCGCGCAGCACCTCCGACTTGTGCGTGAAGTCCTCGAGCCGGCCGTCGAAGTTCGTGTACTGCGCGTGCTGGGCCGCGATGCGCAGCGTCTTCTTCTCGCCGCCGCCCGCGATCCACAGCGGGATGCTCGGGGCGTCGGCGCCGTCCGGCCCCACGCCGTCGAGGACCTGGAGAGGCTGCGGGTGGCACAGTGCGCCGTCGACCTGGAAGTACGTGCCGTCGAGTGTCGCGGATCCCGTGCGCCACATCTGCTCCATGACCTGCACGCCCTCGTCGAGCGCGCCCAGGCGCGCGCCCGCGCCGGGGAAGCCGTAGCCGTAGGCACGCCACTCGTGCTCGTACCAGCCGGCGCCGATGCCCATCTCGGTGCGGCCGCCGCTCACGATGTCGACGGTCGCGGCGACCTTCGCGAGGTAGGCGGGGTTGCGGTAGGCGATGCACGTGCACATCTGGCCCAGACGCACGCGCTCGGTCGATGCGGCGAACGCGGCCATGAGCGTCCAGGCTTCGTGCGTGGCCTCGCCCGTGGGCTCGGGCACGGTGTGGAAGTGGTCGTAGACCCACGCCGACTCCCACGCGTGGCGCGCACCCGGGAGGCGCTCGCCGGCCAGTGCGGTGTCCGCGTGGCGCGCGAGGGAGCGCATGGTCTCCCACTGCTCGGAAGGGTCGATGCCGACGAGGTCCTGGCGCCAGCCTTGCGGGATGAAGAGTCCGAATCGCATGGTCGCCAATCTAGCCCGGGAGACCGCGGGCGCGCCGGGTCCGGTGCGCCGGTGGTCCGGCGGGGAGCGTGGCGGCGGGGCAGGATGGGCCCATGATCGAAGCGTTCACCGCCGCCCAGGTCCGCGCCGCGGAGGAGCCGCTGCTCGACCGCGGGGTCCCGCTCATGGAACGGGCCGCGTTCGCGCTCGCGACCGTCGTGGCGCAGGACCTTCGGCGCGGCCCGCACAGCGGGACGCCCGACGGCGCAGCGCGACCTCGGCGCGTGACCGGTCGAGGTGTGGTGCTCCTCGTGGGCTCGGGCAACAACGGCGGCGACGCCCTGTTCGCGGGGGCGTACCTGGCGCGGCGCGGTGTCGCGGTCGAGGCGGTCTGCACGAGCGAGCACCCGCACGCCGAGGGGGTGGCGGCCCTGCGTCGCGCGGGCGGGAGGGTGCTCGACCTGACGGCACCGGCCGTGCGCGCTCGCTGGTCGCAGGTCCTGGACACGGTCCTCGCGGCCGACGTGGTCGTCGACGGGCTGGTAGGGATCGGCGCGAGCGGGGCGCTGCGTGGCCTGGCAGGGGAGCTGGTCGGGGCTCTCGTGGACGAGCGGTCGCGGCGGACGCGCAGGGCTGTGGGGCGGGTGCCTTCGGCCGGGTCGGGGAACGGGGGCCCGTGGGTCGTCGCGGTCGACACGCCGAGCGGCATCGGGGTCGACGACGGCTCGGTCCCCGGGCCGGTGCTCCCCGCCGACCGGACGGTCACGTTCGGCGCGCTCAAGCCCGGGCTGCTGCTGCCCCCCGCGACGCATCTCGCCGGGGTCGTGACGCTCGTCGACGTCGGGCTCGAGGACGTCGGTGGTGCGCGCGGCCCGGTGGTGCGGCGCCTCGAGCGCGCCGACGTCGCTCGCCTGTGGCCCGTCCCCGGTCCGACCGACCAGAAGTACACGCGCGGTGTCCTGGGCGTCGTCGCCGGCACGCCCACCTTCCCGGGCGCGGCGGTCCTGGCCGTCACGGCGGCGGTCCGCGCGGGCGCGGGCATGGTCCGCTATCGCGGGCCCGACGACGTCGCTCACGTCGTCGTCTCGGCGCGCCCCGAGGCCGTGCCCGCCGAGGGCAGGGTGCAGGCGTGGGCGCTCGGCTCGGGGATCCCGGCGGCGGAGGAGCGAGGTGGCGCACGGGACAGCGGCGGGAACGGAGACGGCGAGCAGAGCGCGGACGCCGGGCAGCACGAGCGGACCCGGTACGCGCTCGCAATCGCGTGCGGGGTGCTGGCCGAGGACGTGGCGGGACCGCGGGTACCGGCCGCGGTCGACGCCGGGGCCCTGTCGCTGCTCCCGGACCGCTGTCCGGCGTCGGTCGTCCTGACGCCGCACGCGGGGGAGCTCGCGGCGCTCCTGCGAGCGCGGGGCGAGGACGTCGACCGCGCGGGCGTCGAGGCAGAGCCGGTGCGCTGGGCGCGCAGGGCGCACGACCTCACGGGCGCGACCGTGCTGCTCAAGGGGGCGGCGACCGTGGTGGTCGGTCCGGCCGGGGCGTGGTCGCAGGCCGACGGACCCGCGTGGCTCGCGACGGCCGGGGCAGGAGACGTCCTCACGGGTCTTCTGGGTGCCCTGCTGGCGGCGTACAGCGAGCGTGTGGTGCAGGAGCCCGGCCTGGCGGCAGAGCTCGCTGCTGCGGCTGCTACGGTCCACGGGTGGGCGGGCGCCCGGGCGAACCCGGGGGGACCCGTCGCGGCGCTGGACGTCGCAGAGGCGCTGCCGGGCGTGGTCGCGGAGCTGCTCCGCCGAGGGTGACGGTCTCAGCCGCCGAGGGCTACACGCGAGCCCGCCGAGGGTGACGAGACGAGAGGGCGACGCATGCCGATCGAGGGTGAGCAGGTCGTGGTCGAGGGTGACGTCGCGGCTGCCCTCGCGGCGCGGTGCCGGTCGCTCGTCGACACGGCACGGCGTGCGCAGGGACCGGGCGGTCCCGTGCGGGTGCTCGTCGGGATCGCGGGTGCGCCGGGAGCCGGCAAGTCGACGCTCGCCGGCGAGGTCCTCGCGTCGCTCGCGCACCCGGTCTCCGGGGCGCCGGCGGTGCGCGCCGTCGTCGTGCCGATGGACGGGTTCCACCTCGCCGACGTGGAGCTCGGGCGACTGGGGCGCCGCGACCGGAAGGGGGCACCGGACACGTTCGACGCGCACGGCTTCGTGGCGCTCCTCGAACGGCTCCGGTCGCCGCGCCCGGGAGCCACGGTCTACGCCCCGGCGTTCGACCGGGACCTCGAGGAGCCCGTCGCCGGGTCGATCCCCGTGACGCCCGACGTCGAGCTCGTGCTCACGGAGGGCAACTACCTGCTGCTCGGCGAGGGCCACGACGAGGGGCGCTGGAACGCGGTACGCGGACTCCTCGACGAGGTGTGGTTCGTGGAGCTTCCCGACGAGACCCGGGTCGAGCGTCTCGTGGCCCGCCACGTCCGGCACGGCAGGTCGCTCGCTGCCGCGCGGGACTGGGTGCTCGGCTCCGACGAGACCAACGCCCGGCTGGTGGCCTCGACGCGGGACCGGGCCGACGTCGTCGTGCATCCCTGAGCACCGCCCCCGTCCCGCGCGGACACCCTGCTCGGGGGCAACGGCTACCGTGGTGGCCGTGCCCACCCCGACGACCCCCCGTGTCCCGCCGCGTCGCCGACGGATCCCGTTCCAGCCGCTGCCCGTGCGGGACGGGCTCAACGCGACGCGCGTCGTCCTGCCGGGGAACGGTGACGGCAGCGAGGGGGCGCCCCGGTGGGAGACCGTCCTCGACCACCTGATCCACCGCTTCCCCGACGACGAGCCGCGCCTGCGGGAGAAGGTCGACGCGGGCGAGGTCGTCGACCACCTGGGGCGACCCGTGACCGCCGAGACGCCCTTCGCGCAGCACGCGCGCGTCTTCCTCTACCGGGACCCGCCCGTCGAGACGCGTGTACCTTTCGAGATCGAGATGCTGTACCAGGACGACGACCTGGTCGTGGTCGACAAGCCGCACTTCCTGGCGAGCATCCCGCGGGGGGCGTTCATCGCGGAGTCCGCGCTCGTGCGGCTGCGCCGAGACCTCGACCTGCCCGAGCTCTCGCCCGCCCACCGCCTCGACCGCGTCACCGGCGGGGTCCTGGTACTGACCGTACGACCCGAGGTCCGCGGTCCGTACCAGACGCTCTTCGCCGAGCGTCGCGTGACCAAGGTCTACGAGGCCGTCGCGGGCGTCGACCCGGGGCTCGAGCTCCCGCGCGTCGTGCGCAGCCGCATCCACAAGGAGCGCGGCGTCATGCGTGCGTTCGAGGTGCCCGGCGAGCCGAACTCCGAGAGCCTCGTCGAGCTCCTGGACACCCGGGAGGTCACGGTCGGCTCGGGTCAGGGGGAACCCAGCACGCTCGGCCTCTACCGCCTGACGCCGCACACCGGCAAGACCCACCAGCTCCGGCTGCACATGAACTCGCTCGGTCTGCCGATCCTGCACGACAACTTCTACCCGACGTTCTACGACGTGCGCCCCGACGACTTCGGTCGGCCCCTCCAGCTCGTCTCACGCTCGATCGAGTTCGTCGACCCCCTCAGCGGGAAGCAGCGGCGGTTCGAGACCACGCGCCCCCTCCAGGAGTGGCCCTAGGTCCGCCGGCGTCACCGTCGGCGGGGGTGCGGTCACCCTCGACGGGGGTTGCGGTCGCCGTCGGCGGGGAGATGCGTCACCGTCGGCGGTGCCCCCGCAGGCGGGTGAAGGAACCGGTGAGAGAATCGGTGACCGTGAGCCCCTTCAGCGACCCCAGGCACGGATCCGCGGACGACGTCACCCCTCTCACGGCGGCCGGTGCCCCACGCCCCGCCGACTACTTCCCCGCGCGCGCGGTGATCGACCTGGGCGCGATCCGCTCGAACGTCGAGGCGCTCGCGTCCCGCGCGAGCACCGCGCAGGTCATGGCCGTCGTCAAGGCCGACGCGTACGGTCACGGCCTGCTGCCGAGCGCCCGCGCGGCGCTCGCGGGCGGTGCCACGTGGCTCGGCACGGCCCAGGTCTCCGAGGCGCTCGCGCTGCGCGCCGCGGGTGTCCGCCCCGACCAGGCGCGCATCCTGACGTGGCTGTACGCGCCGGGCGCACCGCTCCAGGCGCTGGTCGAGGCCGAGATCGACGTCTCGGTCGCCTCGGTGTGGGCCCTCCAGGAGCTCGCCGAGGCGGCGCGCGCGGCCGGTCGCCCGGCCCGCGCGCACCTCAAGATCGACACGGGGCTGGGCCGCAACGGGATCATGCCGGACCAGCTTCCTGCGGCGCTCGACGCCGCGCTGCGGGCCGAGGCCGAGGGCGTGCTGAGCGTCGTCGGGATCTGGTCGCACTTCGCGTTCGCGGACGAGCCCGAGCACCCGACCGTCCTGCGCCAGGTCGAGGTCTTCGACGACGCGGTCCGCACGGCCGAGAGCGCGGGCGCCCGGTTCGAGGTGCGCCACCTCGCGAACTCCGCGGCGACCCTGACGAACCCGCGCGTGCACTACGACCTCGTCCGTCCGGGTCTCGCGGTGTACGGCCTCTCGCCGGTCCCGCAGCTCGGGACGCCCGACGACTTCGGCCTGACCCCGGCCATGACGCTCGAGGCCGAGCTCGCGACGGTCAAGCGCGTCCCGGAGGGCCAGGGCGTGTCGTACGCGCACGCCTACACGACGTCGCAGGCGACGGTCCTCGGCGTGGTGCCCCTGGGGTACGCGGACGGCATCCCGCGGCACGCGTCGGGTGCGCTGCCCGAGCGGCCGGGCGGGCCGGTGCTGGTCGGCGGCCCGGTCGACGAGGCGGGCGGGGTCGACGGCACGGGCCGCGTCCTGCACGTCGCGGGGCGGGTCTGCATGGACCAGTTCGTGCTGGACCTGGGCCCGTACGCCGCAGAGCAGGCCGGTGACGTCGTGACGCTGTTCGGACCCGGCACGGGCCTCGCGCGCGGCGGAGCGCCGACCGCCGAGGACTGGGCGCTGGCCGCCGGGACCATCAGCTACGAGATCACGACGCGCCTGGGGGCCCGCGTACCGCGCGTCTACCGGGACGGCGGTGCGTCGGGCCCGACGGCGGATCTCACCACCGGTGCGTCCGGCGCCCTCGGGACGCCTGCCGCAGCGCGGCCGGACCGCGCACAGGACCACACGCTGCGTGAGCGCACGCACGACGACCAGGAGTGGCTGTCATGACCGACCTGACCTTCGACCTGCCCGACGCGGACGCGACCCGCGCGTTCGGCCTGGCGCTGGCGCGCGAGCTGCGTGCGGGGGACCTCGTGATGCTCACGGGCGACCTGGGCGCGGGCAAGACGACGCTGACGCAGGGCATCGGCACGGGGCTGGGGGTGCGCGGCCAGGTCGCGTCGCCGACCTTCATCATCGCGCGCGTCCACCCTCCGCTCGCGGACGGCCCGTACCTGGTCCACGTCGACGCCTACCGGCTCGGCTCGCTCGACGAGGTCGAGGCCCTCGACCTCGACGCAAGCCTCGACGAGTCGGTCACGGTCGTCGAGTGGGGGCAGGACCTCGTGGAGTCGCTCGCGGAGGACCGCCTGGAGATCACGATCGAGCGCCCCCGGGGTGGTGTCGACACGTCTGCCACGGGCGAGGCGTCCCGGTCCGGCGAGACCGACGAGCCGATCGACCCGGACGACGAGGACGAGTCGCCCGAGGCCGGCGTCCGGCACGTGACCGTGCGGGCCCTGGGCGACCGGTGGGCCGAGGTCGCTCGCCTCGCCGACGGGCTGCGTGCGGCGGTCGAGGCCGCTGCGGAGCACGCCGCTGCGGACCCGGCCGCCGGTGGCTCGGCCCAGGACCTGGCCGCGCACCGGCCTACGGATCAGTAGGCTGGGACCGTGGCAGTTCTCGCGCTCGATACGTCAGCCGCCGTCGCGGTCGCCCTCGTCGGGGACGGCGGTGAACGGCTCGCTGTGCGCTCGGCGGACGAGCGCCGTCGGCACGCCGAGACCCTGGCCCCGCTCATCAGCGAGGTGCTCGCCGAGGCCGGGGTGGACCGTACCGCTCTGACGGCCGTCGTCGCGGGTACGGGACCTGCACCCTTCACGGGCCTGCGGGTCGGGCTGGTCACGGCGCGCACTCTCGCGCTGTCGCTCGGCATCCCGGCGTTCGGTGTCTCGGGGCTCGACGCGATCGCCGCGCAGGCCGTGAGCGACCTGGGGCTGACCCCGGGCGAGGAGGTCCTCGCGACGGCCGACGCGCGTCGGCGCGAGGTCTACTGGGCGCGCTACCGCGTGGTGGCGTACGAGGGACCGCACGCGACGCCGGTCGTCGAGCTCGTCGCCGGCCCGGACGTGGGGCCGGCCGCAGGACTGGCCGACCAGGCCGAGGGTGCCGTGGTCGTGGGTGAGGGCGCCGCGCTCTACCCCGATGACCTGCCGCTCGCGGAGGACGCCCCCCTCGTCCCCGACGCGGTCGTGCTGGCGCGGCTCGCGATCGCGCGCAGGGACGCAGGCCTCGACCAGCCCACCGAGCCGCTGTACCTGCGCCGCCCGGACGTCCAGGAGCCCGCGGCCCGCAAGCGCGCGACCGACGCCCCTGCGGCGGACCGGAAGGCGAGCGGGGCGTGAGCGCCCACTACGAGGTCAAGCTGCGTCCGCTGCGCGCGGCGGACCTGCCGCGCGTCGTGCGCCTCGAGCAGGAGCTGTTCGGCCCGAGCGCCTGGACGTACGGGATGCTGGCCGAGGAGCTCGGCGCGCTGGGCCGCTGGTACGTCGCGGCCGAGCCCGTCCGGATCTACGCGGCCGGACCCCAGGAGCTCGTCGGCTACGCGGGGCTGTGGTTCGACGGCGACGTCACGCAGATCATGACGATCGGGGTGGACCCGCAGTACCACCACCTGGGCATCGGGTCGGTGCTCCTGACGGCGCTGATCGACCGTTCGCGCCAGGTGGGCGCGAGCGCGGTCCTGCTGGAGGTCGCGGTCGACAACGACGCGGCGCTGGCCATGTACGGCAAGTTCGGCTTCGAGCAGCTCGGCATCCGCAAGCGGTACTACCAGCCGGAGGACGTCGACGCCTACACGATGCGCCTCGAGCTGACAGACGACTCCGTCGAGACCGCTCCCGCGGCCGGCGAGAGGGACGCGCTCCCGGACGAGCCGGGCGTCGCGTGAGCGCTCGGGACGCGGTGCTCGTCTCGGCGCGGGCGCTGCACGACGAGCTCGCCGCGGGCACGGGTGACCTGGTCCTGCTCGACGTCCGCTGGGCGCTCGGCGTGACCGACGGCCACGAGCAGTACCTCGCGGGGCACCTGCCCGGCGCGGTGTTCGTGGACCTGGAGACCGAGCTCGCGGCTCCGCCGTCACCGGCGCGGGGCCGCCACCCGCTGCCGGACCTCGCCGACCTCCAGGCCGCGTGCCGCCGCTGGGGCGTGCGCGCGGGGTCGCGCGTGGTCGCGTACGACGCCGTGGGGGCCACGTCGGCCGCGCGCGCGTGGTGGCTGCTGCGCTGGGCTGGCCTCGCGGACGTCCGCCTGCTCGACGGGGGACTGGGCGCCTGGACCGCCGCGGGCCTGGCCCTCGAGACGGGCGAGGTGGTCCCGGTCCCGGGCGACGTCGTGCTGTCCCAGGGCGCGCTCCCCACGCTCACGCCCGACGACGCGGCGGACCTGGCGTCGTCGGGCGACGGACTGCTCCTGGACGCGCGGGCGGGCGAACGCTTCCGGGGCGAGGTCGAGCCCGTGGACCCGCGCGCGGGACACGTCCCGGGCGCGGTGAGCGCGCCGACGAGCGCCAACCTGGGACCCGACGGGCGCTTCCTCGACGAGGCCGCGCTGCGCGAGCGCTTCGCGGACCTGGGCGTGCAGCGCGGCGCGCGTCGGCAGGTCGGCGTGTACTGCGGGTCGGGCGTCACGGCCGCGCACGAGGTCGCGGCCCTCGCGACGATCGGGGTCGACGCCGCGCTGTACGCGGGATCGTGGTCGCAGTGGTCGAACGACGAGACCCGCCCGGTGGCCACGGGGGCCTGACCGGACGGGTCTCGGGGACGTGCTGGGCGGTCGCCTCAGAGGGTCTCAGAGGGTCTCGGAGGCCTGGTCGAACGTGAGGCGCGTCTGGCGCGGGTACGTCGCGCCCTCGCCGGCCGGGGTGCCGACGTTGATGACGACGAGCGACTTCCAGCCGTTCTCGCCGAAGAACTCGGCGTCGATGCCCGCGGCGTCGAACCCGCCCATGGGGCCGACGTGCAGACCGGCGGCGCGCAGGCCCACGATGAAGTAGCCGACCTGGATCAGCGCGGACGTGCGGGACATGCCCGCGCGGGTCTCGACACCGGCAGCCTCGAAGTTCTCCTTGGCGCCCTCCATGTGCGGGGCGAGGACCGGGAGGTACTCGTGGAAGTTGGGGTCGGCCGCGGCGACGATCGTGAGCGGGGCCGCGAGGGTCTTGGCCTTGTTGCCGTCGGCCATGTGCTCGACGAGGCGCGCACGGGCCTCGGGGTCGCGGACCACGAGGAGGCGCAGCGGCACGGTGTTCATGGCGGTCGGGCCCCAGCGGACCAGGTCGTAGGCGGCCTGGATCTTCTCGTCGGGCACCGCCTCGTCCTCGAAGGCGTGCACGGTCCGGGCCTCGCGGAACAGGAGGTCGGCGGTCGAGGCGTCGATCTCGAGCAGGTCGTCGAAGGCGGCGTCGATGGGGGTGAAGGTCTCGGTGCTCATGCCTCGGTCAACAGTTGAAGGATCAATCACCCTTCCCGCTCGGGGCCGTGACGTGCGACACATCCGGTCCGGGGCGCCCGGCCACGTGCTGGTCAGGGCGCGTCCCCGCGGTCCCCGTGCGGCGCCGCGCACGACGACCGCCGCCACGCGACTACGCTGGGAACCATGGTTTCTGGCGGTTCCTCTGACACCCTCGGCGCGCCCCTGGTCCTCGGCATCGAGTCGTCCTGCGACGAGACGGGCGTCGCGCTCGTGCGCGGGCGCGAGCTTCTCGTCGACGCGGTCGCGAGCTCCATGGACGAGCACGCCCGCTACGGCGGCATCATCCCCGAGGTCGCCTCGCGCGCCCACCTCGAGGCGATGATCCCCACGATCCAGCGCGCGCTGGGCGAGGCCGACGTCGACCTGTCCGAGATCGACGCGATCGCCGTGACGGCAGGGCCCGGTCTCGTGGGGCCGCTCACGATCGGCGCGTCGGCCGCCAAGGCCCTGTCGATCGGCCTGAACAAGCCGCTCTACGGCGTGAACCACGTGATCGGCCACGCCGCCGTGGACGAGCTCGTCCACGGCGAGCTCCCGGAGCGCGTCATGGCGCTCGTGGTCTCGGGCGGGCACTCCTCGCTGCTCCTGGTCGACGACATCGCGACCGACGTGACCGAGCTCGGCTCGACGCTCGACGACGCCGCCGGCGAGGCCTTCGACAAGGTCGGCCGCCTGCTCGGCCTGCCCTACCCGGGCGGTCCGCACATCGACCGCCTCGCGCGCGAGGGCGACCCGACCGCGATCCGGTTCCCGCGCGGCCTCACGGCCCGCAAGGACCAGGAGAAGCACGCGTACGACTTCTCGTTCTCGGGGCTCAAGACCGCGGTGGCACGGTGGGTCGAGGCCCGCACCGACAGCGGCCTCGAGGTGCCCCTGAACGACGTCGCGGCCTCCTTCGCCGAGGCCGTCGCCGACGTCCTCACGGCCAAGACCATCGCGGCCTGCCAGCGGCACGGCGTCGAGACCCTCGTGGTCGGCGGTGGGTTCAGCGCCAACTCCCAGCTCCGCGACATGGCCGCCAAGCGCTGCGCCGAGGCCGGGATCGACCTGCGCATCCCACCGATCCGCTACTGCACCGACAACGGCGCGATGATCGCCGCGCTCGGGTCCGCCGTCGTCCGGGCCGGTGTGGCGCCGTCGGGCCTGGACATCCCCGTCGACTCGTCAATGCCGCTCACGACCGTCTCGGTCTGAGCCAGGACCTGCGCAGACCGGCGCGCTGACGCGTGCCGCGCCTCAGCGCGCAGGGCGCAGCAGGAACGTGAACTCGTCGGCGTCCGCCGCGGCGTGGTGCCCGTCCTCGTCCTGGACGGCGACCGTCTCGAGGCCTGCCGCCGTGGCGAGCGCGCGGAACCCGTCCTGCGTGTACCAGTGGATCGTCCAGAGCCGCTCCTCCACCGTGCTCGCGCCGTCGAGCACCCGCTCGTAGCGCAGCGCGCTGCGCTGGGTCCGCGTGTGCTCGTCGCGCTCCTCGGCCACGACCCCGACCCGCAGGACGGCGCCGTCCTCGCGCGTCGTCTCGCGAGGGACGCCCACCGCCTCGGGGGGAGTGGGGGACGGGACGAAGAGCGGGACCAGGGCGGTCCCGTCCTCGGTCAGGTGGGACCGGATGCCGCGCAGCGCCGCGAGTGCCGTGTCGTCGTCGGGCAGGAGGCAGAACGTGGGGCCCGCGAGGAAGATCGAACGGTACGTGTGCGGCAGGTCGAGGGACTCCATGCGCTGGTGGTGGAGCGTGACGTCGAGCCCCTGGACGGCCGCGAGCTCGCGGCACCGCTCGAGCATGTCGGCCGACGAGTCCACACCCTCGACGTCCAGGCCCAGCGAGCGCAGGACCAGGAGCGGGTCCCCGTCGCCGCAGCCCAGCTCGAGGGCCGGCTCGCCCGAGTCGAGCACGAAGCGCGCGTAGCGCTCCGGGTCCTCGTAGCCCGACTTCAGGGGAGCGTAGAGCTCGGCGACGATGCCCGTGTAGAAGTCCGCAGGATCCATGCGTCCCATGGTCTCAGCAGGGGCAACGCAATATCCGGACCGGCGCGCGGGGACGCTGCAGGCCCTGTCAGAGCGGGCGGCCCGCCCGCATCTCCGCGACGAGCGCACGCACGACGGCATCGAGCTCGCCCCCGTTGCGCCGCGCCACGGCCCGCTGCCGCTGGTAGGAGGCGCCGCGGCGCAGGATGAGGCGCACGTCGTCGAGCTCGGCGAGGCACCCCAGACGGGCCGCGACGGGCTCGAGCTCGACGAGCAGCTTGCTCACCGCCTCGGTCACGAGCTCCTCGTTGCCCGCACGGTCGAGGATGATGATCGCGTCCATGCCGTAGCGCGCCGAGCGCCACTTGTTCTCCTGCGCGAACCACGCAGGGATCGTGGGGAGCTCCTTGCCCTCGTCGAGCAGCGTCGACAGGTGCTCGACCAGGCAGTGGTTGAGCGCGGCGAGCGCGAGGACCTCGGTCAGGTTGGTCGCGCCGTCGCAGATGCGCGTCTCGAGCGTGCCGAAGCGTGGGGACGGCCGCAGGTCCCAGCGGACCTCGTCGAACTGGTCGATCACGCCCGTGTGCATCATGTCGCCCACGTAGCCCTCGAGCTGCTCCCACGTCTCGAACTGGAAGCCCAGGCCCGCGGTCGGGAGCTGCTGGAACATGAGCGCACGGTTCGACGCGTAGCCCGTGTCCTTGCCGCCCCAGAACGGCGACGACGCCGAGAGCGACTGGAGGTGCGCGAAGTACCCCAGCATGGCGCGCGAGATGGGCAGCACCTTGGCGCGGTCCTCGATCCCGACGTGCACGTGCACGCCGTAGATGAGCATCTGCCGCCCCCACCACTGCGTGCGGTCGATGAGGGTCGCGTAGCGCTCCTTGTCCGTGACCTTCTGCTGGGCCCAGCGCGCGAACGGGTGCGTGCCCGCGCTCATGAGCTCGACGCGCAGGGGGTCGGTCAGGACGCGGATCTCCTCGATCGCGGCCTCGAGGTCGCGGCCGGCGTCGCCGACCGTGCGGCACACGCCGCTCACGACCTCGACCGTGTTGAGGAGCAGCTCCTGGCGGATGTGCGGGTGCTGGGTCCCGTCGGTGGGCTCGACGGCGTCCAGCACGGTCTGGGCGACCTGGCGCAGGTCGCCCGAGTCCTTGTCGACGAGCGCGAGCTCCCACTCGATGCCGACGGACGAGCGCTCGGACCGGGCGAAGGGAAGGTGCACCGATCAGCCCCTTTCTCCAGGCGTGGGGGAGTCGAGGACGCTCGTGCCGTCGGGCCGGGTCAACGGTTCGACGACCAGGACCTGCTGCGACCCGCCGACCCGGGTCAGGACGACGGTCGCCTCCGCGGTGCCGCGCAGGTCGAGCTGTTTGCGGAGCTGTTCCGGCACGACGGCCGTGCCTCGCTTCTTGATGGTCAGCCGCCCGACGCCCCGCTCGCGCAGGTACGCCTTGAGCTTCTTGAGGCTGAAGGGCATGACGTCCAGGACACGGTAGCCGGTCGCAAGATCAGCGCTGTCGGCGCTGCCCACGACCGCGCGCGGCGCGGGGTGGTCCGTCGTGACGTACGCGATGGTCCGGTCGAGCAGCCGCCCGCCCAGCTCCGCCGCGGCGTGGGCCACGAGCCCGGCGCGGATGACCGCGCCGTCGGGCTCGTACAGGTAGTGCCCGACGGCGCCGACGTCCGGCACGGGCTCGTCGTCGCCCTGGTCGTGGCGCAGGGTGCGCGAGGTCGTGCGGTGGTTGCCGTCGGCGTCGGTCGTGGTGCGCAGCACGAGGGCCGTGCGTCCGGGGCCGTCCGGGGCGAGGGGCCCGAACCAGAGTGCGGCCTCCACGACGTCGCCGTCGACCGAGACCCACTGGGTCTCGGCGTCGGCGGGCAGCCCCGCGTGCGGGATGCCAGGACCGACCTTGATCCCGACCGCGGGCACGACCGAGCGCAGCGCCCACACGTCGTCGAGCGGGGGAGCGTACGAGCGCGGGTCGAAGATCCGCGTGCCCGACCGCGTGCGCCGCGCCGGGTCGGCGAACACACCGTCGACGCCTTCCGCGACGAGGTCGATGCTCAGGCCGTCGGCGTGGCGGACCTCGGCCTCGGGGAAGTGGCGCAGGTTGACCGTCGCGATCGAGGCCGTGACCTCGTCGACGTCGGTCGCGAGGACCTGCAGGCCGGTCCCGGCGAAGGTCATGGAGTCCGCGCCGATGCCGCACGTCAGGTCGGCCACCTTGTTGACGCCGGCCGCGTGGTAGCGCTGTGCGTGGTGGGCCGCGACCACGAGCCGGGTCGCCTGCTCGAGACCGTCCTGGGTGAAGAGCATGCCGTCGGCGAACGCGTCGAACTTGAGGTGGGCCTTGGCGCGCAGGCGGGACTGGGTGAGGGCTGCCGCGGCGAGCTCGGGGTCGACGCCCTGGGCGCGCAGGCCGGTCGCGAGCACCATGGCCTGGCGCTCGTCGTAGGGCGGGAGTGCGCTGAGGAGCGACCATCCCGCCGGGCTGAGCAGCTTGGTCAGTGCCGACGCGTCCATGCATCGATCTTTCCACGCCCGGCGCGCGTTGGCACTCGCCTTGACCGAGTGCTAATGCGGACCTAGATTGAGCGTAGGTCGTCCGCACCTTCGGGTGAGGGCGACGAGAGCGACTCCCGCCGGTCCGGCACCCGCGACGACGGACGGCAGGCTGCGCTCGACACCTACCCGTTGCAGTTCTCACAGCGAAACGGAGGTCCGACGTGTCGGTCCCCATCAAGCCGCTCGAGGACCGGATCGTCGTGAAGGCCCTCGAGGCCGAGACCACGACCGCATCCGGCCTGGTCATTCCGGACACCGCCAAGGAGAAGCCCCAGGAGGGCGAGGTCCTGGCCGTTGGTCCGGGTCGTATCGACGACAACGGCAACCGCGTCCCGCTGGACGTCGTCGTCGGCGACAAGGTCATCTACAGCAAGTACGGCGGCACCGAGGTCAAGTACGGGGGCCAGGAGTACCTGGTGCTCTCCGCGCGCGACATCCTCGCCGTGGTCGTCTCCTGATCTTCTGATCACCGGCTGACGTCCAGCAGCTCTGCTGGTGACGAAGGGCCCCGCAACCTGTCGGTGGGGGGGCCCTTCGTCATGTCCGGTGCCGGCGGGATCTCGAGGCCGGCGCGGGCGCCGGGGACGTGTGGTGGATGCTGACGGGTGGTGCGGGGTGCTGCGCGGACGGCTCGCGTGCGCAGGCCGGGCGGGGCCCGGCCGGTCGGCAGGTCAGCCGGTCTTCGCGACGCCGGCCAGGATCGCGGCGCGCTCGTCCTCGCTGAGGCCGCCCCAGACCCCGTAGGGCTCGCGGACCTTGAGGGACTGCTCGCGGCACTGCATCATCACCGGGCACGAGGCGCAGATCGCCTTGGCCGCCTCGGCGCGTCGTCGTCGGGTCGAGCCTCGCTCGCCCTCCGGGTGGAAGAAGAGGGTGTCGTCCTGGTCGCGGCACGAACCCTGGTACTGCCATTCCCACAGTTCCATGACCGGTCCGGGGAGCCTCGAGATCTCTGTCATGCAGGACAACCTACAAGCGTTGCAGAAGTTGTTCAAGTGGCTGAGGTGGGCAACTTCGTGAACCGGTTCTGCGAGGTCTGCATCGATTTGGGCACGGAGTGGCGCGAACGGCACTCGTTTCACGCGTGGTTCAGCCATTCCGGGCATCACGGACTGAGACACGCCGCGTCCGAAGTGGCGAGCGACTGAACCGGTCGGCAGAATCGGGTGCATGAATTCACTCCGGTCCGCCCCGAACCCCGGCGGGCCCCGACGGAAGGCGACCGAGGCACCAGCTCTCGCCGTCGCGGCCGTTGCCAAGAGGCTGGGCGTCGCCCCGGCCACCCTCCGTACCTGGGACCGTCGCTACGGCCTCGGGCCCTCGGAGCACACCGCCGGCTCCCATCGCCGGTACACCGCCGACGACGTCGCGCGGCTCGTCATCATGCGTCGCCTGACGCTCGAGGGGGTCGCCCCCGTCGACGCAGCGCGTGCAGCCCTCGACGCGGACGAGGCCGAGCTGGCCCTCGAGAGCGACGCGGGCGACGCCGAGGCCGACGGCGCCGATGATGCCGACGGCGCTGATGACGCAGGGGGTGACCTGGAGGAAGGCCCCGCGCCCGGCGGCGGCTCGTCCCAGGCGACCGACACGCCCTCCGGCGGGGTGCGGCTGCTGCGCTCGGTGCCACGATCTGCCGACGACGAGCCCATCCGCCTGGGGGCGCCTCGTCTGACGAGCGTGTCCGACGTCGTGGACGCCGCCATCGCGTTCGACCAGAAGAAGTGCGACCAGCTCCTGCGTATCGCGCCCGGCACGGACCCGGGGCACTGGTGGTCGACGCTCGTCGAGCCCGCGCTGCACCGCATCGCCGAGCGGACGTTCCTCGCGTCCCCGGGCGAGATGCCCGAGGTCGTGTTCTCGAACGCGACCCTGGCCGCACTGCGCGAGTACACGCACGCGTCCGAGGAGGCGCTCGTCGCGGGAGGCGGTCCGCCGCCCAACCACCCGAGCCGCATGCGCCGCATCGTGCTGATCTTCGCCGCGCCCGGGGAGCAGGTGCCGCTCGCTGCGCACGCCCTGGCGGCGGCCCTCGGCGCCCAGGGGGCCATGGCTCGCATCGTCACGGGCTCGGCCACGGCGCACCGCTCGCTCGAGCTCGTCACCATGGTCCGCCCAGCGGCCATCGCCGTGGTGACGATGCAGCCCCGGCCGGTGCTCGACGTCGTGCACACCCTGCACGAGGCCAACCCGGACCTGCCGATCTTCGTCGGTCTCGCGAACGACGAGGCGGCGGCGAGCCTGCCCTACGCCTCGACGGTCCAGCGCGTGCGCAGCTTCACCGGTCTGCTCCACGAGGCCCTCGCCGTCGTACGGTGACCTGCGCCACGCGCACGCTCCCGGCCGTCACCCGGCCGTCCCCCGGTCGTCTCGGTGGCGGGACGGCCGGGAATATGCCCGAGGCCCTGAGCGTAGAATCTTGATGTGACCGACTCTCTCGCAGCCCCCGCACACGACCCCTTCGGCTTCACCGGACTGACGTACGACGACGTCCTCCTGCTCCCGAACGAGACGGACGTCATCCCGAGCGAGGTCGACACGACCGCCCGGCTGACGCGCGAGATCACCATGTCCGCACCGCTGCTCTCGGCGGCGATGGACACGGTGACCGAGTCGCGCATGGCGATCGCGATGGCCCGCCAGGGCGGGATCGGCATCATCCACCGCAACCTGTCGATCGAGGCGCAGGCCAAGGAGGTCGACCTCGTCAAGCGGTCCGAGTCCGGCATGATCACCGACCCGGTCACGGTCGGTCCGGAGGCCACGCTCGCCGAGCTCGACGCGCTGTGCGGTCAGTACCGGGTGTCCGGCCTGCCCGTCGTGGAGCCCGACGGCACGCTCGTCGGCATCATCACGAACCGGGACCTGCGGTTCGTCAACCCCGCGGACTTCGCCGAGCGGCGCGTGTTCGAGATCATGACCCCCATGCCCCTCGTGACGGCCCCGATCGGCATCGCGCGCGACGACGCGGCCGCGCTCCTGGCCAAGCACAAGATCGAGAAGCTCCCGCTCATCGACGCCGAGGGCCGGCTGGGCGGTCTCATCACCGTCAAGGACTTCGTCAAGACCGAGCAGTACCCGGGCGCGACCAAGGACGGCGAGGGTCGCCTGCGCGTCGGTGCGGCGATCGGGTTCTTCGGCGACGCGTGGGCTCGCGCGACGGCGCTCGCCGAGGCCGGCGTGGACGTCCTGGTCGCCGACACCGCGAACGGCCACGCACGCCTCCTGCTCGACATGATCCGCAAGCTCAAGGCGGACCCGGCGTTCAAGGACGTCCAGGTCGTCGGTGGCAACGTCGCGACCCGCGCGGGCGCGCAGGCGCTCGTCGACGCCGGAGCCGACGGCGTCAAGGTCGGCGTGGGCCCGGGCTCGATCTGCACGACCCGGGTCGTCGCGGGCGTCGGCGTCCCGCAGGTCACGGCCATCTACGAGGCCTCGCTCGCGTGCCGCCCGGCCGGCGTGCCGGTCATCGGCGACGGCGGCCTGCAGTACTCGGGCGACATCGCGAAGGCGCTCGTCGCGGGTGCGGACACGGTCATGCTCGGCTCGCTCCTCGCGGGCTGCGACGAGAGCCCCGGTGACCTCGTGTTCGTCAACGGCAAGCAGTACAAGCTCTACCGCGGCATGGGCTCGATCGGGGCCATGGCCTCGCGCGGCAAGAAGGTGTCGTACTCCAAGGACCGCTACTTCCAGGCGGACGTCGCGAGCGACGACAAGATCGTCCCCGAGGGCATCGAGGGGCAGGTGCCCTACCGTGGCCCGCTCGGCGCGGTCGCCCACCAGCTCGTCGGGGGCCTGCACCAGTCGATGTTCTACGTCGGCGCGCACACGATCCCGCAGCTCCAGGAGCGCGGCAAGTTCGTGCGCATCACGCCGGCCGGGCTCAAGGAGTCGCACCCGCACGACATCCAGATGACGGTCGAGGCTCCCAACTACACGGGGCGCTGACCTCGCGCCCGCCGCGGCGGGCGTCGAAGCACGACAGGACGGGCGTGACCTTCTCGGTCACGCCCGTCCTGTCGTGTGCGGGCCACGTCGTGCGCGGATCCCGTCGCCGGTCGCCCGGGGTCAGTCGCGGAACGTCTCGATCCGCGCACCGAGCTCGATGAGCCGCTCCTGGAGCTGCTCGTAGCCGCGCGAGATGATGTCGACGTTGCGCAGCACCGAGGTGCCCTTCGCCGCGAGCATCGCGAGCAGGATCACGACGGCGGGTCGCAGCGCGGGAGGGCAGCTCACCTCGGCTCCGGACCAGTGGGTCGGTCCGGTGATGTCGAGCCGGTGAGAGTCGAGGAGCCGGACGTCGGCTCCGAGGCGCGTGAGGTCCGTCAGGTGGATCGCCCGGCCCTCGTACACCCAGTCGTGGATGAGGGTGTGCCCGCTCGCGCACGCCGCGATGACGGCGAAGAACGGCAGGTTGTCGATGTTGAGCCCCGGGAAGGGCATGGGGTGGATCTTGTCGATCGGTGCGTGGAGCTGGCTCGGGTGGACGGTCACGTCGACCAGGCGGGTGCGCCCGTTGAGTGCCAGGTACTCGGGGGAGAGCGAGTAGCGCAGACCCATCTCGGACAGGGTCGCGAGCTCGATCTCCATGAACTCGATCGGGACGCGGGCGACCGTGATCTCCGAGCCCGTGACGATCCCGGCCGTCAGGAGGCTCATGGCCTCGACCGGGTCCTCGGAGACCGCGTACTCGACGTCGGCGTCGATGTCGGTGCGCCCGTGGATGCGCAGCGTGGTCGTGCCGATGCCCTCGATGCGCACGCCCAGGAGCTCGAGGTAGAAGCAGAGGTCCTGGACCATGTAGTTGGGGCTCGCGTTGCGGATCGTGGTCACGCCCTCTCGCGACGCGGCGGCCATGATCGCGTTCTCCGTGACGGTGTCGCCGCGCTCGGTGAGGACCACGCTGAGGTCCTGGGTGCCGGGCGCCGCGACGATCGCCTCGTAGTTTCCCGAGGCCGCGGTGACGGACAGCCCGAACGGGCGCAGCGCGATCATGTGGGGTTCGACGGTCCGGGTGCCCAGGTCGCAACCGCCCGCGTAGGGGAGCGAGAACTGGGCCTGGAGGCCGAGGAGGGGCCCGAGGAACATGATGATCGAGCGGGTGCGGCGCGCGGCGTCGACGTCGATCGACGCGAGGTCGAGCTGCTCGGGCACGACGATCTCGAGGTCGCGGCCGTCTGCCGACCAGGTGGCCTGCACGCCGATGCTGCGCAGGACGTCGACGATGCGGTCGACCTCGACGATGCGCGCGACCCGGCGCAGCGTGGTGCGTCCGCGGTTGAGGAGCGAGGCGCACAGGAGCGCGACCGCGCCGTTCTTCGAGGAGTTGACCTCGATGCGGCCCGAGAGCTCGTGTCCGCCGCTGACCCGCAGGTGGGAGTGCTTCGGTGCGCCGAACGAGATGATCTCCGAGTCGAGAGCGGCGCTGATGCGGGCGAGCATGTCGAGGCTCACGTTCTGCGAGCCCTGCTCGATCCGGTGGATCGCGCTCTGGCTCGTCCCGAGGCGCTCGGCGAGCTGGGCCTGGGTGAGGCCCTTGTTCTGGCGTGCGCCGCGGATGAGGGCGGCGACCTGTGCGAGGTGCTGGGGTGCTTCGTCGACCATGGTCATGAGCCGACGATAACTCATCGATGAGATATCGGCGCGTCGATGTCGGCGGCGCGGAGGGGCTTCACGGGATCGTCACGGGCGGCCCATATGTTCTATGAGGTTTTCATGGTCGGCCGACCGTGCTCACGACGGCCAGGCGGTGCTTGCCCCGGCACCGACGTACCCCTGCCCGGCGCGCCAGGAGTTGAAGTTCTCGGCCCAGTCCCGGTGCGCCGTGATCTGGTGACGGTGCAGCGAGTCGAGGTCCTGCTCGGCGAGCTCGGGGAAGACACGGGTCATGGCCTCGAGCACGTCGAGGGTCGCGAGCACGTCGACGTCCGCGGTGTGGAGGTTGCCGCCGTCCGTCACGCCGTAGTGCGCGCACAGGTCGCCGAGCTTGCGCTTGCCCTTGCGGTACCGGTCGAGCGACCGGTCGAGCACGAGCGGGTCGACCACGGGCGTGACCTCGCGCCCCAGGCGCTCGCCCAGGGTCGGCAGCGCGTGCCGGGCGAGCTCGGCGTCGAGCAGCGACAGGTCGAACGCGGCGTTGAACGCGACGACGGGCACGCCGATCGCGAGGTCCGCGGCGATGAGCGACGCGATCTCCTCGAGCGCGGGGCCGGGGGCCACCCCGTGCTCGACCGCGTGCTCGGTCGAGATGCCGTGGATCGCGGCCGCCTCCGCGGGGATGGGGACGCCCGGGTCGACGAGCCAGGTGCGGACCTCGGTGCTCCTTCCGGGGACGCGCCGCACGAGCGCTGCGGTCACGATGCGGTCGTTCGTGACGTCGACCCCGGTGGTCTCGGTGTCGAACCCCAGCAGCGGTCCGGTCGTCCAGCTCATCGTCGTGCTCCTTGCCGTCGTCCTGTGGGTGGTGGCCCGGCGTTCCTCGCCGTTCGCGACCGTCCCTGGTCTCTGCTGGGAGCATGCCAGCGGCCACTGACAGCCCTGCCGGGCGGTGCTGCTGGGACGCCCTGGTCCACCGCGTGGCTCGGGAGGGCGTGCCCGCGCCCGGGGCCGGTATCCTCGTCGGGTGAGCAACGAGATCGAGATCGGTCGTGGCAAGCGCGGACGGCGCGCCTTCTCCTTCGACGACATCGCCGTGGTCCCCTCCCGGCGTACGCGTGACCCGGAGGACGTGTCGGTGGGGTGGCAGATCGACGCCTACCACTTCGACCTGCCGATCCTGGCGGCCCCCATGGACTCCGTCATGAGCCCGGCGACCGCGGTCGCCCTGGGCAACGCGGGCGGCCTGGGCGTGCTGGACCTCGAGGGCCTGTGGACGCGGTACGAGAACCCGGAGCCGATCCTCGCGGAGATCGCGACGCTCGACGCCCCGAGCGCGACGCGCCGCATGCAGGAGGTGTACGCCGAGCCGATCAAGGCCGAGCTGATCACCCAGCGCCTCAAGGAGGTCCGGGAGTCGGGCGTCACGGTCGCGGGAGCCCTGTCGCCGCAGCGCACGCAGGAGTTCTACAAGACGGTCGTCGACGCCGGCGTGGACCTGTTCGTCATCCGTGGCACCACGGTCTCCGCAGAGCACGTCTCGGGCAACGCCGAGCCGCTCAACCTCAAGCGCTTCATCTACGAGCTCGACGTCCCGGTCATCGTCGGTGGCGCGTCGACCTACACCGCGGCCCTGCACCTCATGCGCACCGGAGCGGCCGGAGTCCTCGTGGGCTTCGGCGGCGGCGCGGCGCACACGACGCGTGTCAGCCTCGGCATCCACGCGCCCATGGCGACGGCCGTCGCGGACGTCGCGGCCGCGCGTCGGGACTACCTCGACGAGTCGGGCGGCCGCTACGTGCACGTCATCGCCGACGGGGGCGTGGGGCGCTCGGGCGACCTGGTCAAGGCCGTCGCGTGCGGCGCCGACGCCGTGATGCTCGGTGCTGCCCTGGCGCGCGCGACCGAGGCTCCGGGCAAGGGCTGGCACTGGGGCTCGGAGGCCCACCACCCGCAGCTTCCTCGCGGCGAGCGCGTGAGCGTCGGCACGGCCGGCACGCTCGACGAGATCCTGTTCGGCCCGGGCCGCCAGGCCGACGGCACGCTCAACCTCGTGGGTGCTCTCAAGCGCGCCATGGCCACGACGGGCTACTCGGACCTCAAGGAGTTCCAGCGCGTCGAGGTCGTCGTCTCGCCGTACCAGCCGCGCTGATGGCCCCGGGCCGCATCCGCGACGGGGTCGGGCTGACGAACGCCCTCGGCGCGGGCGCGCCCGCAGCCGTGCCCGACGCCGCCGCACCGCAGTCGCTGACCGTCGGCGGCGTCGCCTTCCACGAGATCACGGACGACGACGTCGAGCAGGTCGTCGCCCTCTGGGAGGCCTGCGGCCTCGCACGCCCGTGGAACGACCCGCGCCTCGACGTGGCGGACGTCCGGACCGCTCCCTCCTCGACGATCCTCGTCGCGCGCACGGGCGCCCCGGGTGCCCCAGGCGCTCCGGGGCGCGAGGCGGGCGCGGTCGTCGCGACGGCCATGGCCGGGTTCGACGGGCACCGCGGCTGGATCTACTACGTCGCGGTGGCGCCCGACCTGCAGGGCACGGGGCTCGGTCGCGACGCGGTCGTCGCCGCGGAGGCCTGGCTCGCGGCGCAGGGCGTGCGCAAGGTGCGCCTCATGGTGCGCTCGACCAACACGCAGGTCCTGGGCTTCTACGAGCGGCTCGGGTACGCCGACACCGAGTGCACGGTCCTCGGCCGCGACCTCGTCTGAGACGACGAAGGTGCCGAACCCGAGGTCGGTCGAGCAGCCGCGACGAGCTGCGTGACCGGCCTCGGGTTCGACACCCGGGGGAACCGTCAGATGGTCGACCAGCCGCCGTCCGACATGAGGAGCACGCCGTTCACGTTGGCCGAGTCCTCGGAGAGCAGCCAGGTGATCGAGGCCGCGAGCTGCTCGGCGGTCGCGGGCTCGGGCACGGTCGCCTGCATGATCGGCCCGAGGCGCTTGGCGCCGAGCTCGGAGCGGAAGGGCGCCTCGATGTTGGTCGCGACGGCGCCCGGCGCCACGGCGTTGACGCGCACTCCCGCGGGGCCGTAGAAGAGCGCGGTGCTCTTGGTCAGACCCACGACCGCGTGCTTCGACGTCGCGTACGGGGTGCCCGAGGCGCCCGCGCGCACGCTGGCCTCGCTCGCGACGTTGACGATCCGGCCGTGGCCGGCCTCGACCATCGCGGGCAGCACGGCGCGCATGAGCTTCATGGGCGCGGTCACGTTGATGCGCATGACGCGCTCCCACAGGGCGTCGTCGATCTCGGCCGTGGGGACGAACGAGTCCATGATCCCGGCGTTGTTGACGAGGCCCGTGATGCGCCCCTCGCCGGCCTCGACGATGCTGGCGATCACGGCGTCGTCGGACACGTCGCCCACGATGGTCAGGAGGGGGGCTTCGCCGCTCTCGGCGACGAGTGCGGCGAGGCGGTCGGCGTCGAGGTCGCTCGCGATGACGCGTGCACCCTCGGCGAGGAGCCTGGTCGCGGTGGCCTTGCCGATGCCGGAGCCTGCGCCGGTGACGACGACGGTCGCGCCGGAGAATCGGTTCGGGATGGTCGACGTGCTCATGATGGGGGTCCTTCCGCCGGGTCGAGGTGCCTGGGTGCGGCTCCTGCTACCTTTCTAACACTCAGTGCCATAAATATGTTTCGCGAGGAGATGTGATGTCGCAGACACCCGCACGCCGCGGCCGACCTGCCACGGTCGACCCGGCGCGCGTCGCCGCCACGGCTCTACGCCTGTTCACCGAGCGGGGCTTCGGCAACGTCACGATGGACGACGTCGCGAGCGCGTGCGGCGTCGGTCGGCGGACCCTCTTCCGCCTCTTCCCGTCGAAGGCCGCGATGGTCTGGGGCGGCTCGGGGGAGGCGCGCGACGCGATCGCCGACGTGCTCGGCGCGAGCAGCCCGGCGAGCCTGGCCGAGGCGCTCGACGTGGTGCGCGCCGCGTTCGTCGCGTCCTCGACCTTCCCCGACGACGCGCTCGAGGTCACGCGCCAACGGCTGCGGCTCATCGGGTCGGACGACGAGCTGCTCGCCTGGGGAACCTCGCGCATCGGCACGTCGGCCGCGCTCGTCGAGTCGTTCCTGACCCGCGCCGAGGGCGGGCCCGAGCCGTCGCTGCGCGCCCGGTCGCTCGCCGCGGCGTGCTCGGCGGCCAACTTCGCCGCGCTCGTCTGGTGGGCCGAGGTCGCCGCCGAGCGGGACCCGGCCCAGGTCGTCGACGACGCCCTCGCCCACCTGCTCGACGGTGCGCGTACCTGGGCGACGCAGGGCTGAACGGGACGGCGCTGCCGGGCCGAGCCCCCCGCGTCGCCGCGGACCCGGACGAGGCACGCCGGGCGAGACGTACCAAAGGGGATTGTGTGAAGGATGTTCTGCCCGGGGGTACCGCCGCGTAACCTGTCACGCATGGCAAGCGAAACACCGGACGGCAGCGCCGCCATCGACGGCCTCCTGGACCCGGAGCACCCTTCCGCGACGTACGTGCTGGAGCCCGACGTCGTCGCTCCCCTCGTGGCCCGCGTCGTCACCTCCCACACGGCGGGCGAGCACCGCTCGGTCCTCCCGTTCACCGGGGCGCCGCTCGCATCGATCCCCCTGTCCTCGGTCGAGGACGTCGCGGTCGCGGTCGGACGGGCGCGTCGGGCGCAGCGCTCCTGGGCGCACACCACGGTCGCCGAGCGCTCCGCGGTGCTGCTGCGCTTCCACGACCTGGTCCTCGAGCGGCAGGCCGAGATCCTGGACCTGCTGCAGATGGAGACTGGCAAGTCGCGCCGCAGCGCGTTCGAGGAGGTCGGCGACATCGCCCAGGTCACGCGCCACTACGGCGTGCGGGCCGCGCACTACCTGGCAGAACGCCGTGTGGGCGGCATGCTCCCCGTCCTGACGCGCGCGAGCGTGCACCGTCGCCCGGTCGGCGTGGTCGGAGCCATCGCCCCCTGGAACTACCCGCTCACGCTGGCGCTCGCCGAGGCCCTGCCGGCCCTGGTCGCAGGCAACGCCGTGGTGGTCAAGCCGGATCCGCAGACCACGCTGACGGCCCTGTGGGCCGCCGAGGTCCTGGAGGAGGCCGGGCTGCCCGGTGACCTCCTGCTCGTCGTGGCAGGCGGCGGGGAGATCGGCGCGGCCCTGACGGGGCTCGTCGACCACATCGCGTTCACGGGTTCGACCGCGACGGGGCGCAAGGTCGCCGCGCAGGCGGGCGAGCGGCTCATCGGGACCACGCTCGAGCTCGGCGGCAAGAACCCCCTGTACGTCGCTGCGGACGCGCACGTCCCGTCCGCAGCCCAGGGCGCCGTGCGCGCGTGCTTCTCCAACAGCGGCCAGCTCTGCGTCTCGGTCGAGCGGCTGATCCTGCACGAGGACGTCGCCGAGGAGTTCCTCGACGCGTTCGTCCCGCTCGTGCGCGAGCTCCGGCTCGGCACCGCGCTCGACTACTCGGTGGACATGGGCTCGCTCACGTCGCAGGCGCAGCTCGACCGCGTGGTCGCTCACGTCGACGACGCCCTGTCCCAGGGCGCCCGCGTGCTCGCCGGCGGCGTGCACCGCGCGGACATCGGCCCGTTCTTCTACGCGCCCACGGTCCTCGACCACGTGCCGCCCACGGCCGAGTGCGCGCGCGAGGAGACGTTCGGCCCGGTCGTCACGGTGACCCGCGTGCCCGACGACGCGGCCGCGATCCGGGCCATGAACGACTCGGACCTCGGGCTCAGCGCGAGCATCTGGACGCAGGACACCGCGCGCGGGCGCCGGCTCGCGGCGCAGGTCGAGGCTGGGGCCGTCAACATCAACGACGGCTACGCGTCGGCGTTCGGCTCGGTCGCGGCACCCATGGGCGGGTTCAAGAGCTCGGGCGTGGGGCGTCGGCACGGGCGCGAGGGGATCGAGGCGCTCACCGAGGCGCAGACGATCGTGGTCCAGCGCGGCGTCTCGCGCGGGTTGAGCTTCGACACCCTCTATGCGCAGCCCGCCGACCGTGCGAGCCGCCTGCTCACGACCGCGTTCGCGGTCATGAAGAAGCTGCGCCTGCCCTAGCGGCGGGGAGCGTCTCCGTGACCCCGAAGACCGCGCGCGCCCGCACGTACGTGTCGTGGGTGTCGAGTCCCGCGACGTCGCGCACGACGCGTTCCGCGGGTACGCCGTGCCCGACGAGCCAGGGCAGCATCGCGGTCGGCTCGTCGTAGTCCTCGCTCGAGCCGTCTCCGCTCACGAGGACGACCTCGACCGTACGCACGGTGCGCCCCGGGGAGGTGTCGGTCGTCCCGGCCGCGCCTAGTGGTGCACGTCGCCGCCGTGCGCGTGACCGTGCGCGCCCGGACCCGCGAGCTCGGTCCGCAGGTTCTGCTCGGCACGCTCCTGCCAGCGGTCGCGTGCCAGCGGTGTCCGGAAGAGGGACGGGAGCGCGAGAAGCTGTCCGAGGACCGCGGCACGGCCCGCCGCGAACTGCTCGTCGGGCACGTGGGCGTACTCGGTCCGCACCTGCCGGACGTAGCGGGCGTACCGGTCGGGCGCGCTGCCGAGGATCGCGAGGTCGGCGTCGCACACGAGCGCACCCGCGGCATCGTCGGGGGCCGGGTCGTGCGTGGCCGTGAGACGGACGAGCCGCGCGACCTCCGCGACGTCGTCGGGCGTCAGGCGCGCCCCGCCCGACGGGAGAGGCCCGTCACCGGTGAGCGGCGTCGTCGGGCCGGGGACGAGCCCGGACAGGCGTTCCACCGCGAGCGCGGCCGACGCCTCCTCGTCCTGCCCCGCGACACCCTCGTGGACCGCGTCGTGGAACCACAGGGCGAGCTGCGCGCGCAGCGACGTGCCCGACGGCGCAGGCTCCCCGGGAGAGGGCACGCCCGGCGAGCGGCCCTCCAGGACCGCGAGGGAGTCGAGCACGTGAGCCAGGTGCGCGGGCCCGTGATAGGCGCGGTGCGGCTCGTGCCAGCGGGCGACCAGGTCCTCACCCACCTCGGGCGCCCCCGGGACCCCCGGCAGCGTCGCGTCCCACCGTGCCAGCAGGGCCGCGGCCTTGGCCGCCGCCCGCTCGCGGGCCGGGACGCGCAGCCCCGAGGCCCGCAGCCGCACGATGAGCTCGCGCCCCGACACGTCCTGGGCCCCCGCGGCGACGCAGTCCGCGTGGCGCTCGGCCGGGACGTCGTAGTGGTCGAGGTCGAACGCGCGCCGACCCAGCCCCAGCCGCTCGGCGAAGCCGTGCAGCTCGTCGAGCGAGGAGTCCGAGACGAGGTGGGACCACGAGGTCCCGTGGGCCGGCCAGGTCGGCGGGTCGATGAGAAGAGCCACGCCTCGACCCTAGAGGGTCGAGGCGTGGCTCGGGTCGTGCGCGGGCAGTGCCGTGCGCGCGCACGTGCCGTCGCGCCGTGCTCGGGTGCGCGACGACGGCGGGGGAGAGGTCAGGACTCCTGCGGCGCCTCGGGCTCCTGGGCCGCCGCCGGCTCAGCGGGCGCTGCCGATGCTGCCGACGTTGCGGGCGGGAACGTGACGGGCTTCCCGGCCTTCTCGGTCTCCTCCACGATCTCCACGCTCAGGCGGGCGATCGCGAGCTCCTCCATGGTCGGCACGACCATGACCAGCGTGCTCGTCCAGTCGGGCGAGATGACGCGCGGCTCCTTGCTGCGGACCGCGTTGCGCCCCGGGTCGACCGCGATGCCGAGGCCAGCGAGGCCCTCGACGACCTGGGCGCGCACGATGTCGTCGTTCTCGCCGACACCGGCCGTGAACGCGATGACGTCGATACGGCCCAGCACGGCCATGTACGCGCCGATGTACTTGCGCAACCGGTGGATGTACACGTCGAGCGCGAGCTTCGCGTCCTCGTTCCCGTCGGCGATCAGCTCGTGCAGCGCGCGGAAGTCGTTCTCGCCCGCGAGACCCTTGATGCCCGAACGCTTGTTGAACAGGTCGTCGAGCTCGTCGATCGACATGTTCGCGTTGCGCGCGAGGTGGAAGATCACCGCGGGGTCGATGTCCCCGGTGCGGGTCCCCATGACCAGGCCCTCGAGCGGGGTCAGGCCCATCGAGGTGTCGACCGCGATGCCGCCGCGCACGGCCGAGGCCGACGCGCCGTTGCCGAGGTGCAGCACGATGATGTTGAGGTCCTGCAGCCGTCGGCCCAGGACCCGCGCGACCTTGCCCGACACGTAGTGGTGGCTCGTGCCGTGGAAGCCGTACCGGCGCACGCCGTACTTCTGCGCGGTCGTCTTCTCCAGGGCGTACGTCGAGGCCGCCTCCGGGAGCGACGAGAAGAACGCCGTGTCGAACACCGCGACGTGCGGCACGTCGGGCAGGAGTTCGCGGGCGACCGAGATGCCCGTGACGTTCGCCGGGTTGTGCAGCGGTGCGAGGGGAGCCAGGTCGAGGATCTGACGCTCGACCTCGTCGTCCACCAGGACGGGACGGGAGAACTGGGCGCCACCGTGGACGACGCGGTGACCCACCGCGTACACGTTGGCGTCGGCGAGCCGCGGCCCGACCTCGTCGAACAGCGACAGTGCGATGCGCAGCGCCTCCGCATGGTCGCGGACGGGCTCCTCACGCGCGGTCGTGTTGCCCGCGAAGCGGTGCTTGATGACACCGTTCGACTCGCCGATGCGCTCGATGGTCCCCGCGGCGATGGCCTCGCCGCCGACCGGGTTGACGAGCTGGTACTTGAGCGAGGACGACCCCGAGTTCATCACGAGGACCGAGCCGTGCGCCCCGTACGCCGAGTACGGGTTCGAGCGCTCGTGCTCCGGGAGGACGGTCATGCGGGTGCTCCGTTCGTGCCGGGCTCGGTGGTCGAGCCCGCCTGTGCCTGGATGGCCGTGATGGCCACGGTGTTGACGATGTCCTGGACCAGGGCACCGCGCGAGAGGTCGTTCACGGGCTTGTTCAGGCCCTGGAGGACGGGGCCCACCGCGATGGCGCCCGCCGAGCGCTGCACCGCCTTGTAGGTGTTGTTGCCCGTGTTGAGGTCGGGGAAGATGAAGACCGTCGCCTTGCCGGCGACGTCCGAGCCCGGCATCTTGGACGCCGCCACCGACGCGTCGACCGCGGCGTCGTACTGGATGGGGCCCTCGACGAACAGGTCGGGGCGGCGCGTGCGCACGAGCTCGGTCGCCGAGCGCACCTTGTCGACGTCCACGCCCGAGCCGGACTCGCCGGTCGAGTAGGACAGCATCGCGACGCGCTGGTCGATGCCGAACTGGAGGGCCGTCGCGGCCGACGAGATCGCGATGTCCGCGAGCTGGGTGTCGGTCGGGTCCGGGTTCACGGCGCAGTCGCCGTAGACCAGGACCCGGTCCTCGAGGCACATGAGGAACACCGAGGACACGACCGAGACGCCCGGCACGGTCTTGATGATCTCGAACGACGGCTTGATGGTGTGGGCCGTCGTGTGGCGCGCCCCCGAGACCATGCCGTCGGCCAGGCCCAGGTGGACCATCATGGTGCCGAAGTACGACACGTCCGGGACGATCTCGCGCGCACGCTCGACCGTCATGCCCTTGTGGGCGCGCAGCCTCGTGTACTCCTCGGCGAAGCGCTCGACGAGCTCGGGGTCGTGCGGGTCGATCACGGTCGCGGCGTCGATGTCGAGGCCCAGCTCGGTCGCGCGCGCACGGATCGACTGCTCGTCGCCCAGGATCGTCAGGTCGGCGACCTGGCGGCCCAGCAGGGTCGAGGCCGCACGCAGGATGCGGTCGTCGTCGCCCTCGGGCAGCACGATGTTCTTGCGGTCGGACCGGGCCCGCGAGAGCAGCTCGTACTCGAACATGAGCGGCGTGACGACCTCCGGGCGCGGCACGTCGAGACCCGCGACGAGCGCGGCGCCGTCGACGTTCTGCTCGAACAGCGCGAGCGCCGTGTCGACCTTGCGCTGCGACTCCTTGGACACCCGACCGCGCACGCGCGACGCGGCGCTCGCCGACCGGAACGTCCCGAGGTCCGTGCGGATGATCGGCAGGCTCGGGTCGAGGGCCTCGACCAGGCGACCCGTCGAGTCGGTCGGGTAGAAGCCGCCGTTGAGCACGATCCCCGCGAGCGACGGGAAGTTGCGCGCCTGGTGGGCCGCGAGCAGACCGATGAGGATGTCGCTGCGGTCACCGGGCGTGATGACCACGGCGCCGTCGACGAGCTTCTCGAGCAGGTGCTCGAGCGACATGGCGCCGACCAGCAGGTCGAGGACCTCACGGCCCAGCAGCTCGGGGTCGCCGAGCGCGAGCCGTCCGCCCACGGCCTCCATGATCGCGGCCACGGTCGGTGCGTTGAGGAACGGGTCCTCGGGGATGGCCCACCCGGGCAGCGAGCCCGACGCCGAGTGGGGGCCCTGGCCCTCGGGCGTGATCGTCGAGAGCTGGGCGCGCACCTGGTCGATGCTCTCGGGACGGCAGCGGTTCGCGATGACCGCGATGGGCTGGGCGTGGTTCGAGCGGAGCTCGTTGACGCTGACCTCGGTGAGGTTCGCGATGGCCTCGGGCGTGCGGTCGCGGCCCGAGACGACCAGGAGCACCGGGGCGCCCAGGTTGGCCGCGATGCGCGCGTTGAACGCGAGCTCGGTCGGGCCTGCGACGTCCGTGTAGTCGGTGCCGACGATCACCACGAAGTCGCACTGCTTGGCGACCTCGTGGTACCGGGCGACGATCTGGGCGAGGGCGGCCTCGGGGTCGGCGTGGACGTCGTCGTACGTGACGCCCATGGCCTCCTCGTAGGTGAGGTCGACACCGTCGTGCGCGAGCAGCAGCTCGAGCACGTAGTCGCGGTCAGCGGCGGGGGGTACGGCGGCGGAGCCGGCCCCGTCGACGGGGGCGGTGGCCCCCGCGACGGAGCTCGGGGCGGTCCGGGTCACGGGCCGGAAGACCCCGACCCGCTGGACCCGACGGGTCAGCAGGTCGAGGACGCCCAGCGCGATCGTGGACTTCCCCGTCTCGCCCTCGGGTGAGGCGAGGTAGATGGATCGGGCGGTGCTGGTCACTCGTTGTCGCCTCCGGTAGCGGCGGCCGCGTCGTACGACGGGCCGCTCCCTTCTGTCGCGGTGTCGCCCGCGTCGGGCCACACCCAGTCACGGACCGAGGGGATGTCCTCGCCGTGCTCTCTCGTGTACTGCCGTGCCTCGAGGCGGGCGTCGACCATCTTCTGGCGCAGGCCCGCCGCCTTCGAGCGCAGCGACGGCACGCGGTCGATGACGTCGATCACCAGGTGGAACCGGTCGAGGTCGTTGAGCATGACCATGTCGAACGGCGTGGTGGTCGTGCCCTCCTCCTTGTAGCCGCGCACGTGGATGTTGTCGTGACCGTTGCGGCGGTAGGTCAGGCGGTGGATGAGCCACGGGTACCCGTGGTACGCGAAGACCACGGGCTTGTCCGTGGTGAAGAGCGTGTCGAAGTCGCGGTCGGAGAGCCCGTGCGGGTGCTCCTTCTCGTCCTGCAGGCGCATGAGGTCCACGACGTTGACGACGCGCACCTTGAGGTCGGGCAGGTGCTGACGCAGCAGGTCGGCCGCAGCGAGCGTCTCGAGGGTCGGGACGTCGCCCGCGCAGCCGAGCACGACGTCGGGGTCCTCGCCCGGGACCTCGCTGCCGGCCCACTCCCAGATGCCCAGGCCCCGGGTGCAGTGCGCGACCGCCTGGTCCATGGTGAGGAAGTTCGGCGCCGGCTGCTTGCCCGCGACCACGACGTTGACGTACTGGCGCGAGCGCAGGACGTGGTCGTACGTCGAGAGCAAGGTGTTGGCGTCCGGCGGCAGGTAGACGCGGACGATCTCCGCCTTCTTGTTCACGACGTGGTCGATGAAGCCCGGGTCCTGGTGGCTGAAGCCGTTGTGGTCCTGGCGCCACACGTGGCTCGAGAGCAGGTAGTTGAGGCTCGCGATCGGGCGGCGCCACGGGATGTCGTTCGTGATCTTGAGCCACTTGGCGTGCTGGTTGAACATCGAGTCGATGATGTGGATGAACGCCTCGTAGCACGAGAACAGGCCGTGGCGACCCGTCAGCAGGTAGCCCTCGAGCCACCCCTGGCACTGGTGCTCGGACAGCATCTCCATGACGCGACCCGCCCGCGCGAGGTGCTCGTCGACGTCGGGCCCGAAGAAGTCCGCGTTCCACTGCTTGTCCGTGACCTCGTAGACGGCCTGCAGGCGGTTCGACGCGGTCTCGTCGGGGCCGAAGATCCGGAAGTTGTCCGGGTTGAGGCGCACGACGTCCGTGAGCCACTGGCCCAGGACCCTGGTCGCCTCCGACATGCCCCCACCGGGCGCGCTGACCTCGACCGCGTAGTCGCGGAAGTCGGGCAGGCGCAGGTCCTTGAGCAGCAGGCCGCCGTTGGTGTGCGGGTTGTCGCTCATGCGCAGCGTGCCCCGGGGCGCCAGGCGAGCGACGTCCGCGTCGAGACGGCCCTCGTCGTCGAACAGCTCGTGGACGCGGTAGGAGTCGAGCCAGTCCTTGAGGTCCTGCAGGTGCTCGGGGGTGTCGCGCGCGCTCGCGAGCGGCACCTGGTGCGAGCGCCAGGAGTCCTCGGTCTTCTTGCCGTCGATCGTCTTGGGGCCCGTCCACCCCTTGGGGGTGCGGAAGACGATCATGGGCCACGCCGGGCGCTCGTCGTTGCCCGCTGCGGCGTCGGCCTTGATCTGCGCGATGTGGTTGAGCACCTCGTCGAGCAGGACCCCGAAGCGCCGGTGGACCTCGTAGTGGTCCTCGCC
Source organism: Oerskovia gallyi (assembly GCF_014836745.1). Classification (NCBI taxonomy): domain Bacteria; kingdom Bacillati; phylum Actinomycetota; class Actinomycetes; order Micrococcales; family Cellulomonadaceae; genus Oerskovia; species Oerskovia gallyi. The sequence goes on along the minus strand of NZ_JACSQE010000012.1, from coordinate 21,396 downwards.
GTCGAACCCGCCCGTGAAGAAGTACGGGGTGTGCCCGTAGCCGATCATGAGGTCGCGCAGCTCGTCGTCGCTGATGCGCCCGAGGATCGTGGGGTTCGCGATCTTGTACCCGTTGAGGTGCAGGATCGGCAGCACGACACCGTCGTTGACGGGGTTGACGAACTTGTTCGAGTGCCAGCTCGTGGCCAGGGGGCCGGTCTCGGCCTCGCCGTCGCCCACGACCGCGGCGACCAGGAGGTCCGGGTTGTCGAACGCGGCGCCGTAGGCGTGCGAGAGCGCGTAGCCGAGCTCGCCGCCCTCGTGGATCGACCCCGGGGTCTCCGGGGCGACGTGCGAGGGGATGCCGCTCGGGAACGAGAACTGGCGGAACAACCGGCGCAGGCCCTCGGTGTCCTGGGTGATGTCCGAGTAGACCTCCGAGTACGTGCCCTCGAGGTACGAGTTCGCGACCAGGCCGGGCCCACCGTGACCGGGGCCCGTGACGTAGATCGTCGACTGCTCACGCTCGACGATCGCGCGGTTCAGGTGCGCGTACAGGAAGTTCAGGCCCGGCGTCGTGCCCCAGTGGCCGAGGAGGCGCGGCTTGACGTCGTCGCGGGTGAGGGGCTCGCGCAGCAGCGGGTTCGCGAGCAGGTAGATCTGGCCCACCGACAGGTAGTTGGCGGCCCGCCACCACCCGTCGACGCGCGCGAGCGTCTCCTCGGAGAGGGGGGCGACCTCGGCGGATCGCCAAGGGGTTCCTTCTGTCGGACGCGAGGTGGTCGTAGTCATCGCACGCTCCAGCTGTACCGGGGAATGGTGGCACCTTCATACAACCTCATCCATGGGGGCAACGCATGGTTTCGACGGCCCCACGGGATGTGAGGTGCGTCTGTCGGGGAAGAAAAGGACGAAGGTCCCGATCGGCTCGTCGAGAGGTCCCGGGACGGGCGATCGTGCCCGGGACAGTGGTCTGGGTCACGTCGGGGGTCGGGGATTCTCTCGGGCCACCCCCGCGCGGCTACCGTGGAGTCGTGTCCGACCAGGCCCCCTCTCGCCCCGGCTTCTGGGCTGTCGCCCGCCGCCCCCGCATGATCGGCTTCCTGCTGCTCTTTCTCCTCGCGGCGGCCGTGTGCGGTCGTCTCGGGGTGTGGCAGCTCGACCGTGCCTACCAGCGGGCCGAGCTCGCCGAGCAGCACGAGATCGCCGAGGCCGAGGCCGCCGGACCCGAAGGCCTCGGCGTGCTGCTCCCTCCGCAGTCGACCTTCCCGGGCGAGCTCGTGGGACGCCAGGCCTGGGTCGAGGGCGAGTACGAGCCCGAGGGGCAGCTCCTCGTCGCGGGGCGCGCGCTCGACGGGCGCACGGGCTACCTGGTCCTGACGCCGCTGCGCGTGAGCGACGACGGCACGGGCGGCGAGTCCTGGGCCGGCCTGTCCGGCCCGCCCGTGGTCCCGGTCGTCCGGGGCTGGGTCCCGACGGCGGACGCCGAGGACGACGCGGCCCTCGCCGTACCCTCGGGCGAGGTGCGGGTCACCGCGTACCTCCAGGCCTCGGAGGCCGCCGGGACCGGCGGCCTGCCCGAGGGGCAGACGGACTCGATCTCCTCGGCGGCCCTCGCCAACGAGTGGGGCAACCCCATCTACGGCGGCTACCTGGTGCTCATGGAGTCCGACCCGGCGCAGCTCGCCGCGGCCGACGGCGGCCCGCACCTGCTGCCCCGTCCGACCATCGAGGGGGGCAACGGGGTCAACGTCCAGAACGCCTTCTACGCGCTCCAGTGGTGGATCTTCGGCGCGTTCGCGGTCGCCCTGTGGGTGCGGCTCGTGCGCGACGAGGCCGCGGGCGGGCGCAAGCGCTCCGACGGGGTCGGGGGCGGGATCGCAGGGCTGCCCGACCTGCCGCAGGACCCCGTCAGCCGTCCGACGGCGTGAGGTCGAGCAGCATCTCGACCGTGCCCGCGTCCTCGACCTGGACGAAGCCGAGGTTCGGCGCCGCGACGTCGTAGTCGGAGAAGGTGACGGGGATCGACCCGCTGACCTGCGCCCCGTCGCCCGTGGTCCGGGCGTCGAGGGTCGCCGTGACGTCGTGCGAGACGCCCTTGATCGTCAGCGTGCCGGTGGCCTGCACGGTGGCCGTTCCGCTCGCGAGGCTCGAGAGGTCGACGGGGGCGGTGAGGACGAAGGTCGCGGTCGGGTGCTCGCCGGTGTCGAGGATGCGCAGGAACTGCCGGTCGCGTCCAGAGTCGTCGGTCTCGATCGTCGTCATGTCGACCTCGATGCTCGCCGCGGTGAGGATGCCGCCCTCGACCGTGACCTCGCCGCGGACGTCGCCCGTGCGGCCGACCACGGTCACGTCCTGCCCAGAGAGCACCTCGTCGACGCGGTAGCCCGCCTGGGAGTCGGTGTCCACGGCGTAGACGCCGTCCTGGACGCCGTCGACGGACGAGCCTGCGGTGTCGGCGCTCCCGCCGGCCGTGGCGTCGTCGGTGGCCGTCGCCGAGCCGACCGACAGGGGAGCGGCCTCCGTGCCGGCCTGCGAGCGGGCGTAGACCCACGTGCCGCCCAGCAGCAGGAGCGCGCACAGCGTCGCGATCCCGACGGTCAGCGCGATCGTCTTCTTCATGGCCCCTCGCATCCTCGTTGAACGTTCAACCAATCGTGAGGGCTCTTGCTGGGGAATGCCTGGAAGCAGGGCGTGGTGCCTGCTGTGCACCCGGGCGTGCGCCGAGGACCTCGTCGTCCTGTCAGGTCGTCGGACGGCGCCGGGACATGTCGGACTGGCGAGAGCGTACCGGCAGGTCAGAGCGTCGCAGGACGGCGTTCAGGGCGTGGCCGGACACCGGCCACGCCCTGAACGGTCCCGCGAGGGGAACGGGCTCACTCCTGCTGCCAGGAGCTCCACAGTCGCGCGTAGTCGCCACCCGCGGCGACGAGCTCGTCGTGCGGACCGATCTCGGTGATGCGCCCCCCGTCGACGACCGCGACCCGGTCGGCGTCGTGCGCGGTGTGCAGGCGGTGCGCGATCGCGACCACCGTCCGTCCTTCGAGGACGGCGTTGAGCGAGCGCTCGAGGTGCCGGGCCGCTCGCGGGTCCAGCAGCGACGTCGCCTCGTCGAGGATCAAGGTGTGCGGGTCGAGCAGCACGAGGCGCGCGAGCGCGACCTGCTGCGCCTGCGCGGGCGTGAGCACGTGACCGCCCGAGCCGACCTCGGTCGCGAGCCCCTCGGGGAGCGTCTCGACCCAGCCACGCGCGTCGACCGCAGCAAGGGCCCCGAGCAGCGCGTCGTCGTCCGCGTGCTCGTCGGCCAGCCGCAGGTTGTCCGCGAGCGACCCGACGAACACGTGGTGCTCCTGCGTGACGAGTGCGACGTGACGGCGCAGGTCGTCGAGCGGGAGGTCGACCAGCTCGACGCCGCCGACCGTGACCGAGCCGCCCGTGGGCGGGTGGATGCCCGCGAGCATGCGCCCGAGCGTCGACTTGCCCGCGCCGGACGGACCGACGACCGCCAGGCGCTCGCCGACCGCGAGGTCGAGGTCGATCCCGTGCAGCACGTTGTGCCCCTCGCGGTACGCGTACTCGACGTCCCGCGCCACGACGTGCTCGTCCGTGGGCACCTCGTCCCCGGCCTCGCGGTCGCTGTCGACGAGCTTGACGCCCACGATGCGCGCGAGCGAGGTCGCGGCGACCTGGATCTCGTCGAGCCAGAAGATGAGCTCCCAGACGGGCCCGGCGAGCTGGAACGCGTACATCGCGATGGTCGTCACCGCGCCGATCGTGGCGTGCCCCGTCGAGAGCAGGTAGCCGCCCCACACGATCACTGCGACGGGCGCGAGCACGAACGTGAAGTCGACCGCGGGGAACAGGACCGTGCGCAGGTTCAGCGTGTACTTCTCGGCCGCGAAGGCCTCGCGCAGGTCCGCCTCGACCCGGGCCCGGCGCCGGGCCCCCAGGCGCAGGGCGTCGACGGTGCGGGCACCCTCGACCGACTCGGTGATGGTGCCGTTGAGCGCCGCGTACGCCGCGGACTCGCGCTGGTAGCCGGGCGAGGCGCGCCGAAGGTACCAGCGGGAGACCACGACCATGAGCGGGACGCCCAGGAACAGCGACACGGCCACGAGCGGCGAGGTGAGCATGCTCGCCACGACCGTGAGCAGGATCGTGACGACCGCGACGATGAGGCGCGGGACGCCGAACCGCACGGCGTGCTGGATACGGTTGACGTCGTTGGTCGTGCGCGCGACCAGGTCTCCCGTGCCGGCCCGCTCGACGGTCGACAACGGCAGCGTCGTGACGGTCTCCAGGAAGTCCTCGCGGAGCTCGGCGAAGACCGTCTCCCCGAAGATCATCGAGGACTTCTGGGCGTAGCGGATGAGCACGGCCTGGACGAGGACCGCGCCCACGCCGATCGCGATGACCTGGTTGACGTAGGCCGACGTGGTGCCCTGGGCGACCGCGTCGACGAGGCGGCCCAGGATCCACGGGCCCGCGAGCCCGGCGATCGCCGCGACGGTGTGCAGGACCGCGAGGCCGATGAGCGGCCTGCGGTGCTCGCGGACCAGGTAGGCGGTGTGCTGGCGGACCTGGGAGGCGTCCGCGACGGGGAGCTTCATGACACGCCCTTCGAGGCGTCGGTGAGCTCGGCGGAGCCCATGGGCAGGTGGTCGTCCTCGGGGACTGCGGGCGTCTCGTCCATCGAGCGCCCGACGACGGCGCGGTAGCGCGAGGCCTCCGCGCCCTGGTGGGCGTCGTGCGGGCGGTGCAGGAGCTCACGGTGCGTGCCGTGCGTGACGACGCGGCCGTCCTCGACGAACAGGACGTCGTCGACGTGGTCGAGCACGAGCGGGCTCGCGGTCACGATGAGCGTGGTGCGCCCGCGCCGGACCTCGGCGAGGCGTTCGGCGATGCGGGCCTCGGTGTGGGCGTCGACCGCGCTCGTGGGCTCGACGAGCACCAGGATCTCGGGGTCGGTGAGGATCGCGCGGGCCAGGGCGACGCGCTGGCGCTGGCCGCCGGACAACGAGCGGCCCTTCTCCGGGAGCTCGCCCGCGAGGCCGTCGGGCACCGAGTCCAGGACGTCGTGCGCGTCGGCGATCATGACGGCCCGCAGGAGCTCGGCCTCGAGGCTCCCGCCGCGCACGTCGATCTCCTCGCCGAGCACGCCCGAGAACAGGTGGGGCGTGGCCTCGGCGACGACGATGCGCTCGCGCACCACGTCCTTGTCGAGGTCGGAGAGCCGGATCCCGCCCAGGTGCACGGGCGTGCCCGCCTCCGCGACGTCGTCGAACCGGCCCATGCGCGTGGCGATGCGCGCCGACTCGTCCGGGTCCACGCTCACGAGCGCGACGACGCGGCCGGGCGTGAGCTCGACACCGCTCGCGTCGTCGACCAGGGCCGCCCCGGCGGGCGGCGCGGACGCCGTGCCGGGGGTCGCGCCCGTCGCGGGGACGACCGAGAGCACCTTGACGAGCTTCTTCGCGGCCACGTGGGCGCGCGTCGTGATCTGGAGCGTCTGGGTCGCGATCTGCAGCGGCCACGACAGGAACGCGGCGTACCCGTAGAACGCGACGAGCTGCCCGGGGCTGATGTCCCCGGCCACGGCCGCGTGCGCGCCCAGGTACAGGACCAGGGCGACGAACAGCCCCGGCAGCAGGACCTGGAGCCCGTCGAGGTAGGACTGCGTGGTCGCGACCCGCACGCCCGTCTCGCGCACGGCCTGCGACTGGGTGCGGTAGCGGTCCGTGAAGACCTTCTCGCCGCCGATGCCGCGCAGGATGCGCAGGCCCGAGACGGTGTCCGCGCCCAGGGTGGTCAGCCGGCCCGACGCCTCGCGCTGCGCGGCCTGGCGCTGCTGGAGGGGCTTGACGAGGAACGCGAGGATGCCCGCGACGACGGGCAGCCCGAGGATCACCACGAGGCCGAGCTGGAGCGAGGTGCTCAGCATGATCCCCGCGACCACGGCGTACGCCATGAGGGAGCCCGCGAAGCGCGCCGCGATCGCGTAGACCTCGCCCACGCGCAGCGCGTCGGACGCGACCGCGGACACGACCTCTCCCGTGGGGAGCTCGTCGGTGATGGTGTGCCCCGAGCGCGCCACGGTGTCGCCGACGAGCTGCGAGGTGGTGAAGGCCGAGCGCAGCCAGTTCTCGATGTCGAAGCGGTGCCCGAGAGCGGCCGCGCCCACCTGCACCAGGCCGATGCCCAGCATGACCGCGGCCCAGCCGAGAAGGACCGCGCCGAAGCCCTCGTCGAGACCCTCGTCGAGCGCGCGACCGAGCACGTAGGGCATGACGGCCTGGCACACGAACGTGACCATGCCGAGCAGGACGGCGGCCAGGAGGATCCCCCACTGGCGGCGCGCGAGCCACCACAGGAAGGCACCGGGGCCGGTGAGCGGAGGGGTGCCAGGGTCGGGGAGGGGGAGGGGGCGCACGGTCATTAACATTAGGTGTGGCCACCGACACCGGGCCACGGATTTTCGCTCAGCGTAAGGAAACCTTCCCATGACCACGCCCGACCCCGCCGGCTCGCAGAAGACCTCCGACGCCGTGGCGGACGCCCCGTCGCAGGAGGTCGTGGACCGCGCCGTCCGCAAGGCCCGCGGCGCGCTCCAGCGCTACCGCGTGATGGCCCTCATCACCGGTGTGATGCTCCTGATCCTGTGCGTCGAGATGATCGTCAAGTACGGCGTCGGCCAGTTCGTCGACGTCGACGGCGTGATGCGCTTCGTGGGCTGGATCCCGTTCGCGCACGGCTGGGTCTACGTGGTCTACCTCGTGACGGTCCTGGACCTGTGGTCCAAGATGCGCTGGAGCTGGGGACGACTCGCGACCATGGTCTTCGCGGGCGTCGTGCCCGTCATGTCCTTCATCCTCGAGAAGAAGGTCCACCGCGAGGCCGAGGCCAAGCTCGACGCCCTCGTGGAGCAGTACGCGCGATGACCTCGCTGCCGCCGCTGGTCGCCCCCTCGGCCGAGCCCCTGTCTGCGCAGGAGCTGGCCCGCTACTCGCGGCACCTGGCGCTGCCGGGCATCGGGGTCGAGGGCCAGCAGCGCCTGCGGGCCGCGCGCGTCCTGGTCGTGGGCGCGGGCGGGCTGGGCAGCCCCGCGCTGCTCTACCTCGCGGCGGCCGGCGTCGGGACGATCGGCATCGTCGACGACGACCGCGTGGAGGTCTCCAACCTCCAGCGCCAGGTCATCCACGGCGGCTCGGACGTGGGGCGACCCAAGGTCGTCTCGGCGCGGGACGCCCTCGCGGAGGTCAACCCGCACGTGAGCGTCCGCCTGCACGAGCAGCGCCTCGACGCGACCAACGTCCTCGACGTCCTGGCGGGCTACGACGTCGTCCTCGACGGGACCGACAACTTCGCGACCCGCTACCTCGTGGGCGACGCCGCCGAGATCGCGGGCATCCCCTGCGTGTGGGGCTCGATCTTCCGCTTCCAGGGCCAGGTCAGCGTCTTCTGGTCGGCGCCGCCGGTCGGGGAGGGCGTCGTCTACCGCGACGTGTTCCCCGAGCCGCCGCCGCCCGGCACCGTGCCCGACTGCGCGACGGGCGGGGTCCTGGGCGCCATGTGCGGGACGGTCGGCTCGGTCATGGCGACCGAGGCCATCAAGCTGATCACCGGTGCGGGCCGCACGCTCCTGGGCCGCCTCGCGGTCTACGACTCGCTCGAGCTCACGTGGCGCCACCTCGCGATCCGGGCCGACCCGGCCCGCGTCCCGGTGACGGGGCTCCTGGCGGGGGACCACGCGTACGAGGCGTTCTGCGGGTTCGCCCCGGTAGACGACGTGGGCTCGGTCGAGGTCCCGTCGGGTCTCTCGTCCGGCGCGGACCTCTTCTCCGGCCCGACGGCGGACGGCCGCCTCGCGGTCGACCTCGCCCGGGTGCCGGGCAGGACGGGGCCGACGCCCACGAGCCTGACCCCTCGCGAGCTCGCCGACCGCCTCGCGGACCCCGACGACGACCTGCTGCTGCTCGACGTGCGCGAGGACTGGGAGACGCAGATCCTCTCGCTCGACGGCGCCCGCGTGGTGCCCAGCGGGGTCTACGCGGGGCCCGGGGCGGCCGCGGCGCTCGCGGACCTGCCGCGCGACCGGACGGTCGCGGTGCTGTGCAAGGTCGGAGGCCGGTCCGAGCGGGTCGCGAGCCTCGCGCGGGCCGCGGGCGTGGACGCGCGCAACGTCGAGGGCGGGGTCCTGGCGTGGGTGCGGGACGTCGAGCCGGGCCGCCCGACCTACTGATTCCTCGCTCTCCTCGCTCTCCTCGCTCTCCTCGCTGTCGGCGAGGTAGAACGTTCTGCGTGACGTAGAACCCGGTGCGTTCTACCTCGAGCAGGACGTTCTACCTCAGCGGGAGTGCTCCGGCACTGCGCCGGGTCAGAGCGCCAGGTCGAGGTTGCCGGCGCCCAGCAGGCCGGACCCCGTGAGCCCGGCCCGGCCCACCATGCCGTCGACGGGCGAGCTCGCGAGGGCCTGCTCGCGGCGCGGGATGCGGCCCGCGAGCGCCGCGAGCCGTCCGGCCTCGACCGCGAGCCGCATGGCCGTGGCCATCCGCACGGGGTCGGCGGCGCGGGTGACCGCCGTTGCCAGGAGAACCCCGTCGCACCCGAGCTCGAGGGCGTGCGCGGCCTCCGACGCGGTCCCGATCCCCGCGTCCAGGATCACGGGCACGCGGGCCGCCGACGCGATGGCTGCGATGTTGCGCGGGTTGAGGATGCCCAGCCCCGACCCGATGGGCGCGCCCAGCGGCATGACGGCCGCGCAGCCCACGTCCTCGAGGCGGCGCGCGAGGATCGGGTCGTCGTTGGTGTAGGGCAGGACGGTGAAGCCGTCGCGGACCAGGGTCTCGGCGGCCTGGACGAGCCCGATCGGGTCGGGCAGCAGCGTCACGTCGTCGGCGATGACCTCGAGCTTGACCCAGTCGGTGCCGCAGGCCTCGCGGGCCAGGTGGGCCGTGAGGACGGCCTCCTTGGCGGAGAAGCAGCCCGCGGTGTTGGGCAGGGCGCGGATGCCGAGGCGGTCGAGCAGGCCCCAGATGCCGGTCTCGCCCGCACCCCCGTCGCCGCCCGCGCCACCCGACGGACGCACCCGCGCGACGCGGCGCATCGCGACGGTCGTGAGCGCGGTGCCGGACGCGACGAGCGCCTCCTCGAGCGTGAGCAGGTTCGCGGCGCCGCCCGTGCCCATGACGAGGCGCGAGCCGAGCGGCACGCCCGCGACGACGAGAGAGTCGTCGGCCGCGCGGTCCTGCGGGTCCTCAACCACCCTGCACCGCCGTGACGACCTCGACACGGTCGCCGTCGTGCAGGGTCGTGGACGCCCACGTGCTGCGGGGGAGCACGGCGTCGTCGATCGCGACCGCGACGCCCCGGGGGACGTCGCCCGTGTCCCCGAGGAGCTCGGGCAGCAACGCGGCGACGAGGGCCGTGACGGTCGTGGGCACGGCGAGCGGATAGGGCTCGCCGTTGACGAGCGCGGTGCCGGTCATGTGGTCCTCCGGGGGGTGGGCGTGGGGGAAGGGGCGGACGCGGGGGAGAAGCGCAGGGGGTCGATCGCCGCGACCGCGGGCGGCAGCGGCTGGCCGGTCAGGACCGCGTCGATCGCTGCGCCCGTGACCGGGGCGAGCAGCACGCCGTTGCGGTAGTGGCCCGTCGCGAGGACCAGGCCGGGCACGCTCGTGGCTCCCAGGAGCGGCAGGTTGTCGGGGGTGCCCGGGCGCACGCGCGGCGTGACCTCGACGAGGGCCAGCTCGTCGAGCGCGGGGAGCAGCGCGCGGGCGTCCCGCAGGAGCGCGAAGACGCCGCCCGCGGTCGCGCGCCGGTCGTCGGGGTGCTCCTCGCTCGTCGCGCCGACGACGACCTCGCGGTGCCCGTCGGGTCCGGGCGTACGCGGTACGACGTACACCGGACGTCCCTGCACGACGCCGCGCACCACGTGGTCGAGCGTGAACCAGGGCGGGGCGTCGAGCCGGAGCGTCTGCCCCTTCACCGGACGGGTCGGGGCCGTGACCTCGGGGACGTCCGCGAGCAGGTCCCCCGAGTCCGCACCTGCCGCGAGGACCACGGTCCCCGCCCGGTGCTCGTGGCCCGCGTCGTCGAGAGCCCCGGTCACGGGGGCGCCCGGTCCTGGCGAGCGCAGGAGCCGGACGGCCCGGCGGTGCACGACGGCGGCGCGCGGGTCCCGTGCGAGGGCCGCGGTCAGGGCGCGGTGCACCGCCCGCGGGTCGACCTGGTGGTCTCCCGGCGCCCAGAACGCGCCCGCGACGCGCTGCCCGACGAGCGGCTCGCGCTCCCGGGCGGCCGCGACCGTGATCTCGGTCGAGTCGAGCCCCCACGCCTCCTGCAGCGCACGCACGCGCCGCCCGAGGGCCAGGTCGTCCCCGTCGTAGGCCAGCGTGAGCGTGCCCGTGGCCCGCAGCCCCACGTCGAGCCCCGAGTCGGCCTCGAGCTCGGCCGCGAACGCGGGCCACCGCGCGGCGGAGTCGGCGCCCAGGCGCAGCGCGGCCTCCTCGCCGAAGTCGGCCTCGGTCACCGGGGCGAGCATCCCGGCCGCCGCGTGGGTCGCGCCGTCGCCCGGCGCCGGGTCCAGGACGGTCACGCGCAGACCTGCACGCGTGGCCCGCCACGCCGCGGTGAGCCCCACGATGCCGCCGCCCACGACGACGACGTCCGTGGCGCCGTCGGGCACGGGTGGGCGCGCGGGCAGGGCAGGGTGGTCGGTGGACAGGGCTGCGCTCATGCGCTCGCTCCCTTCGCTGGCATGACCCAGATCAGGTTCGACGGTCGGCTCTCGCCCTCTCAGCCCCGAACGGGGCTCCCGTGCTTCGCGGCCACCCTACAACGCACGCCGACCACGCCCGGGGCGTGCCCACGGGCTGCGCCCCGACCGCGCCCCCGACGAGCCGTGCCTATCCTGGGCGCCGTGACCACCGCTCCGACCGGCGACGCCGAGGCCCGACAGCACACCGCCCCCCGCGCGGGCACCGTCGAGCGGCTGCGCGCCGCCCGGCTGTACCTGTGCACCGACGCGCGCGAGGAGCGCGGCGACCTCGAGGACTTCCTGCACGCGGCGCTCGCGGGCGGGGTCGACGTGGTCCAGCTCCGGGACAAGACGCTCGACGTCGCGCGCGAGCTCGAGCTCCAGGAGACGGTCGCGCGCGTCGCGACCGAGCACGGGGCGCTGTGGGCCGTCAACGACCGGGCCGACGTCGCGCTGCTGACCGGGGCCCCCGTCGTGCACATGGGTCAGGGCGACCTGCCCGTGCCCGCGGTCCGGTCGCTCCTCGGAGCGGGCCCGCTCCTGGGCCGCTCGACGCACTCGCTCACCCAGGCCGCAGCCGCCGAGGCCGACCCCGACGTCGACTACTTCTGCGTCGGCCCCCTCTGGGCCACGCCCACGAAGCCGGGGCGCGACGCCGTCGGGCTCGACCTGCTGCGACAGGTCGCGGCGACGGCGCCGACCACGCCGTGGTTCGCGATCGGGGGTGTCGACGCCGACAGGCTCGACCAGGTGCTGGACGCGGGCGCCGAGCGCATCGTCGTGGTCCGCGCGATCACGGGTGCGGCCGATCCCGAGCGGGCCGCGCGCGAGCTGCGCGAGCGGCTGCCCGCCTGACGCGCGCAGTGATCCCCGTCGCACGTGCTGGACCGATGCCGGGGATCGGCCTCGGGCCAACTATCCTGGGCTGGTGACACCCACCCCCTCAGCCCCCCGGCCCGTATTGGTCGTCGACTTCGGCGCACAGTACGCCCAGCTGATCGCGCGTCGCGTGCGTGAGGCCAAGGTGTACTCGGAGATCGTCCCTCACACCTTCACCGTCGAGCAGATGCTCGCCAAGGACCCGGCAGCGATCATCCTGTCCGGCGGTCCGTCGTCCGTGTACGCGCAGGGCGCGCCCTTCGTGGACCCCGCGCTGTTCGAGGCCGGCGTGCCCGTCCTCGGCATCTGCTACGGCTTCCAGGCCATGGCCAAGGCGCTCGGCGGGACGGTCGCGCAGACCGGGCTCAGCGAGTACGGCGGGACGTCGGTCGACGTCTGCCAGGCCGGTGCGCTGCTCTCGGGCTCGCCCGACCAGCAGACCGCCTGGATGAGCCACGGCGACGCCGTGCACGCGGCCCCCGAGGGCTTCGAGGTCCTCGCGACCTCGGCGGGCTCGCCGGTCGCGGCCTTCGAGAACACCGAGCGTCGCCTGTACGGCGTGCAGTGGCACCCCGAGGTCAAGCACTCCCCGCTGGGCCAGAAGGCTCTCGAGAACTTCCTGTACCAGGGCGCCGGCCTCGCCGGTGACTGGACCCCGGGCAACGTCATCGCCGACCAGATCGCACTCATCCGCGAGCAGGTCGGGGACGCACGCGTCATCTGCGGCCTGTCCGGCGGCGTCGACTCCTCGGTCGCCGCGGCCCTCGTCCAGCAGGCCGTGGGCGACCAGCTCACGTGCGTGTTCGTCGACCACGGCCTGCTGCGCGCGGGCGAGGTCGAGCAGGTCGAGCGCGACTTCGTCGCGGCCACGGGCGTCAAGCTCGTCGTCATGGACGAGAAGCAGCGCTTCCTCTCGGCGCTCGCGGGCCACTCGGACCCCGAGACCAAGCGCAAGATCATCGGCCGCGAGTTCATCCGCGCGTTCGAGCAGGCGGCGCGCGACATCGTCGCGGACGCGGGCGAGCACGGTGGTGAGGTCAAGTTCCTCGTCCAAGGCACCCTGTACCCGGACGTCGTCGAGTCCGGCGGCGGCGAGGGCACCGCGAACATCAAGAGCCACCACAACGTGGGCGGCCTGCCCGACGACCTGCAGTTCTCGCTCGTCGAGCCGCTGCGAGCCCTGTTCAAGGACGAGGTGCGCGCCGTGGGCCGCGAGCTCGGCGTGCCCGAGGTCATCGTTGCCCGTCAGCCGTTCCCCGGCCCCGGTCTCGGCATCCGCATCGTCGGCGAGGTCACGGCCGAGCGCCTGGAGATCCTGCGCGCGGCCGACGCGATCGCGCGCGAGGAGCTCACGAAGGCCGGCCTGGACGACGAGATCTGGCAGTGCCCCGTCGTGCTCCTGGCCGACGTCCGCTCGGTCGGCGTCCAGGGCGACGGCCGCACCTACGGCCACCCGATCGTGCTGCGCCCCGTGTCCTCCGAGGACGCCATGACCGCGGACTGGACCCGTCTGCCGTACGACGTCCTCGCGATCATCTCGACGCGCATCACGAACGAGGTCAAGGACGTCAACCGCGTCGTGCTCGACGTGACGAGCAAGCCGCCGGGCACCATCGAGTGGGAGTGACCTCCCGCTGAGCCACGAAGGGCCGGCCCCCGCAGAGCGATCTGCAGGGGCCGGCCCTTCGGCGTCCGGGGTGGTGCGGGGTCGGGCCGCACCCGCAGGCCCGACGGCGGAGCGCACCGCCTGCGGACGGCCTCGGCGGGTCTGCGGTACCTTGCCCGTCATGGACCCTCGTGCTGCCCGCCTGCGCCTCCACGGGCACCGTTGATGTTCGGCCGCTCCCGGCGCTCGCAGGTGCCCGCACTCGACGAGCTCGTGGTCTCGAGCGTCGAGGTCCTGGAGCGCGGTATGCCTGTGACCCGGGTCCTGCGGTGGCCCGACGGCTGGACGTACCTCTCCGCGGTCGAGGCACCCGAGTCCCAGCAGGTGGTCGTGCACTTCCACGACCTGCTCGTGCTCGACCCCGGGCTCGCGAAGCTCCCACTCCGTCGCGCGCAGGTCGCCCTCCGGGCCGCACGCGCCGACACGGTGGGATCGTGGACCGTCCTCGGGCCCTACAACACCCGGATCGTGGAGCAGATGCTCGACGACGGCACGCTCGACCGCAAGCAGGACGGGATGCTGCGGGACCTGCCGGAGGACGACGGCCCCGGGCACCGGCCGGACCCCGTACGGTGGTCGCTCCGCGCCGTCGTCGGGCGGAACGCGCAGCACCCCGAGACCTTTCCGATCCCCGAGGACACGTCCGGCGTGGTTCCCGGAGCCCTGGTCAAGCTCGTCTTCCTCCCCGACGAGGGGATCGGGGAGCGCATGTGGGTGCTCGTGACCGAGGTGGACGGTGACCGCATGGTCGGTGTGCTCGACAACGACCCGGCCGCCATCACGGGCCTGCTCGGCGGGGACCGGATCGAGTTCGAGCGCCGGCACGTCCTGGACCTGGACGCCCGCCCCGCGGGCTGACCGCTCAGCCCCGCGCGGTGCCCGCCGTCCGCTCCTCGCGGTACGCCGCCGCCTTCTCGTACGCCTTCTCGACGTCCGCGAGCACGCTCGGCCACCCGCTCGACGGCCGGACCGCGCGGTTGTGCGCGACGATGCGGTCGAGCAGACCGTCCTGCGTCACGAGCCGCACGATCTGGTCCGTCATCGCGTCGTCGTCGTCGGCGAGCAGGCCGTCGACCCCGTCCGTCAGCCGTTCGGCCACCCCGGACTCCGCGCGCGTCACCACCACCAGGCCCGCGGCCTGCGCCTCGAGCGCCGCGATCCCGAACGACTCCTGGATCGCGGGGGCCGCGAACACGTCGGCGCGCGAGTAGAGGCGCTTGAGCTCGTGCGCGCCGAGGCGCCCCGGGAGGCTGACCGTCGAGGAGAGCCCGTGCTCCTTGACGAAGCGGCGGGCCGCGTCGAGCTCGGGGCCCTCGCCCGCGATCGTCGCGAACAGCGCGTCGTGCGGCAGGCGCTCGACGGCCTGCCGGATCGACTCGAGCAGCGGCAGGACCCGCTTGCGGGGCGCGAACCGGGTCGCGGCGACGACGTGCACGGCCTTGCCCTCGCCGCGCGCGTCCCGCTCGACGCGCGGGACGGCCCACTCGTCGAGGTCCAGCCCGTTGTGCAGGATCTCGACGGGCACGTCGGGCCCGGCGATGCGGCGCAGCGGGGCGGCCGTCAGCTCGCTCACGGCCGACAGCAGGATCGGGAGGCGCGACCAGTGCGTGACGCGGTCGAGAGCGGCGAACCACCGCTCGGCGGAGCCCCACACGCTGTGCACGGTCAGGACCGCGGGCAGGCCCAGGTGGGCGACGGGCTTGAGCGACGCCTGCACCGACGGCGTGAGGACGCCCATGTGCAGGTGCACGACGTCGGGGCGCGCGTCCCGCAGGAGACGTGCCACGTGGTGGGCGGCCCGCGGGTGCACGGGGTAGCCACCGGGGATCCGGGCGGCCACGCGGTGGATCGTGACGCCGTCGTGCACCTCGCGGCTCATGCCGTGCTCGCCGGGCGCCGCGGGCGTCGTGGTGACCACCTCGACGTGGTGGCCGGCCGCGGCCTGCTGGGCCGCGAGGCGGCTCACCTGGGTCTCTATGCCGCCGAGCAGCGGCAGGTAGCAGTCCGTCACATGGGTGATCCTCACCCCAGGATTCTCCCATCGACGCGTCCACGGGCCGTGCCCGGCTGGCCTGATTCGGGGTCGAACAGACCTTTCGTCCGGCGGAGACGACGAATCGTCGCTACGTTGACATCAAAGAATCGGCTCGGGGAGGGATATCGCAATGTCCAGCACTGTCACGGTTCGGCCGGCGAAGGGCGTAGGGGTCATCGGGATCCTCACCGTCATCGCCGGGATTGTCATGATCATCGCCGGTGGCGTCACGTGGGGGGTCGTCACCTCGCAGCTGTCGGCCGAGGACATCACGGTGTCCGACGACGCGGACTTCCTCGCAGGACGCCACGTCAACGGTCCGTTCACCGCCTACGCCCAGGCGGAGGTCATCAACAAGCACGCGCTCGAGATCAGCGACGGCCAGACCTACGCCGAGCTCCCGCAGGACGACGAGCGGCGCGCCACGGTCATGAACGCCTCGTTCCTGCGCGCCTCGCTGTTCACCTCGGTCGTCGCCTACGGCGTCTCGGCACTGGTCATCGGCCTGGGCATCCTGTTCATCCTCATCGGCATCGCTCTGCGGCGGATCGCGAGCGGCCCGGCCGTCGCGGTCGAGACGTCGGACGGCTACTCCTCGGGCGGCAACCTGTCGGCGGCCCCGGCCCCGGCGACGCACACCCCGGCCCACGCTGCGCCCGCAGCACCGGTCACGCCCGCACCGACGACCCCGGCTCCCACGACCCCGCCCGTCACGCCGCCGACCCGCACGTCGGCTCACGCGGCGCCGGTCGTCGAACCCAAGAGCCCGGGGGTCCCCGCGACGCACACCGATCCGCTCGTCGAGCCCAAGAGCCCGGGGGTCCCTGCGACGCAGACCGACCCGATCGTCGAGCCCAAGAGCCCAGGGGTCCCGCCGACCGGTCCGGACACGCCTCCGACGACGCCCCCCGCGGGGGAGACGCCTCCGCGCTGAGGTCCTCTTCCAGGTGCACGACGGCGGCGCACCGGTCCAACTGGACCGGTGC
>NZ_JACSQE010000012.1:0-5085 GCF_014836745.1 Oerskovia gallyi | reverse complement strand
CGCCGGGCGTGTCGCAGCAGAACCCCGCACTCGGCGAGCCGGGCTCAGCGCCTGGCTCGCTCGCGGGCGCTGCGGCGGCTGCTCGACACGATCGAGCTCACCACGAGCACCAGGCCCGCGACGCTCAGCAGGGCGATGAGCGCGAGGTCGAGGTCGTACGTCGCACCGAGGGCCAGTGCGAGGATGCCGGCCCCGACGGCGACGATGACGAATCCCCACACGACCGTCCCGACCCGCAGCCCACGGTCGCGCGGGTCGTCCTCGGGCGGGAGCTGCGCCTTCTGCTGCGCCGTGACGTTCCACTGCGCGGCGGGGTCGACCGCGGGGGTCGGCCCGGGCGCCGGTGGCTGCGTCGACAGGGGAGGCGACGACGCGGCCACGACCGGGACCGGCTCGGGGTCGACCGGTGCGTCCTGCACCGGGTACGCCTGGGCGTGCGTCGGGGGCACGACCGGCAGGGCGAGCGTGGGGTCGGTGACCGGCAGGGCGAGCGTGGGGTCGGTGACCGGCAGAGCCTGGGTCGCCTCGCCGCGGAAGATCTCGTCCGCCAGGTCGTCCTCGTGCACGGGGCCGGACTCGACGACCTGCGTCGTGTCGGGGTCGGCCTCGTCGGTGCCGTCGGGAGACCCACCCTCCGAGGGGGCCTCGTCGTCGGCGACCTCACCTGACGTGACGGGCAGCTCGATCGTGGGGTCGACCGGCGGGAGGGCCTGGGTCTCGCGCGCGTCGTCGGACTCGTAGGGGTTCTTCTCGGTGGTCATGATTCCTCCCGGATGGTCACGTCGCCGGCGGAGACGTCGACCTCGAGCAGCAGCACGGGGCCGGCGCCGTCGGTGACGGAGTCGGTGACGAAGGTGTGCGGTCGGGTGTTGACGCCGTTGATGGAGCGGCGCTCGCCGTCGACCGTCCAGGTCGCGTTGCCCGCGAGGACGCGGACCTCGGCCTCGACCGGGGTGTCGGCCGGGACGATCACGGTGAGGTCCCCGGCGCTCAGGTCGATCGGGACGACGACCGGGTCCTCCCCGACGGCGCTCAGGTCGAGCTGGCTGAGGTCGACCACGGGGTTGCCGAACGTGAAGGCGAAGCCGTTCTCCGCGTCCTGGACCGAGGTCACCGTGTACGTGGCGTCGGAGACGCGGGCCGTGAGGTCGGCGTCGATGTTGTCGATGCTGCTGTTCAGGCCCGCGATCGGCAGCGCGATGAGCGTCGCGACGATCGCGAGGCCGCCCAGGGCACCGCTCGTGCGGCCCCGCAGGCCGGAGACGATGACCCCGAGCCCGAGCAGGACGATGGTCGCGCCGATCCACGTGTAGAAGAACGGCACGTCGATCACGTCGCGACGCTCGAGCAGCAGGAGGACCGCGGCGCCCAGGAGGCTCACGCCGAGCGTGATCCCCACGACCGCGGTCCCGGGACCGCGCGGACGCCGGGCCGCGCGGGCACGCTGCTCCTCGGCACGACGCTGGCGCTCGATCTCGCGCTCGGCGCGGCGCCGAGCGTGGTCGTGGGCGCGGGCCGCCTGCTGCGCGGCGGCCTGCTGGGCCGCGTACGCCTGGGGCGGGACGGGGCGCTGGGCGGGGTAGCCCGGCGGCGGAACCGGCGCCGAGGCGGTGTACGCGGGGCCCGACGGCGCCGCCGGGGCCGCGGGGTACGTCACCCCAGGGGCGGGCTGGGCGCCGGGGGCAGGTGCTCCGTAGGGCGGGCGAGGCTGCTGCCAGCCCTGCGGGGGCGGGCCCTGCTGGGCGGGTGCGCCGGCGAACGGCGGAGCGGGGTAGGGCTGCTTCGGCGGCACGGGTCCGCCAGGATGCTGGGCGTTCTGCCCGGTCGCCCGGTTCGCCGCGTACCTGCGGTAGTCGCTGCGCCGGTTGACGACCAGGACGATCACGACGACCACGGCCGCGGTCCACAACAGGCCGTTGAGCCACTCGAGCCCGGCGAAGTGCCACCAGGAGAGCCAGCCGTTGTTCCAGCTCAGGCCGACGATCGTGGTGGCCGCAGCACCGAGCATGGCCACGTCGAAGTCGCCGCGGATCGCCTGCTGGAGGTGGATGCGCCCGTCGCGGGACTCGGGGAGCAGGGCCCACGCGAGCCCGTACAGGACGAGGCCGGCGCCGGTGAGGAACACCGAGACGACGAGGATGCCGCGCACGATCAGGGGATCGATCCCGAACCGGTCGGCGACGCCACCCGCGACGCCACCGACCCAGCGGTCCTCCGACCGGGAGATGCCGATGCGTCGTACGGTGTCGAAGAAGCCGTCCATGCCGCTGGACGGACCGGCGGACGGGCCGCTCGACGGACCGCCGGACTGACCGGGGGCCTGGTGCGGAGCGCCACCAGGGGCGCCCGGCCCCCCGGGCTGGGGTCCGGGCTGGCCGGCGCCGCCCGGGGTGCTCGTCGCGTAGGGAGGCCCGGCATGCTGCTGGGGTGCTCCGGTCGGTGCGGAGCTCCCGGCCGGGGGTTCTGGGGAGGTGTCCTCGGTGCTCATGGCTCAAGCCTGGCCCGGGAGGAGTGCCGAGGGGTATCGGGTGATCCCCTGATCCGACCCTGATCCTGTCGATGGCCGACCCTGAACTTTCGCCTCGAGAGCGGACGAACGGGGCGTTCCGGCCGGTGGGGCGGCCCGGGCGTGTGACCATCAGAGAGTGACACCGACAGAGCGACCAGCCAGGAGACTTCCCCTCCGGCGCCCCGAGCAGGGGCGCTGGGTCGGTGGGGTGTGCCGCGGCCTCTCGCTGCACCTCGACCTGCCCGTGGGCGCGGTGCGCCTCGTGCTGGCCCTCATGGCGCTCGCGGGCGGCGCGGGCATCGTGCTGTACGTCTTCCTCTGGGTCACGGTCCCCGCCGGGGACCCGGCGCAGGTGGCCGACGAGGAACGCCCCGCGTCGCTGCGACGCATCGCCCCCCGGCTCCAGGGCCGGGTGCGCAAGCTGCCGGTGCGCGACGTCGCGATCGGCGTGGTCCTGCTGAGCGGGGCGGCCGTGCTCCTGGCCTCGCGGGCCGGCGTGAACATCGAGGTCTCGTGGGTCCTGCCGGTCCTCATCGCGCTCGCCGGCACGGCGCTGGCCTGGTCCCAGCTCGACGCCGCGCAGCGGGGCCGCTGGCTGTCGCGGGCGGGAGGACGTACCCCGGCCGGCGTGGTGCGGCTCGCGGGCGGTCTCGTCCTGGTGCTCGTGGGGGTGCTGCTCCTGGTCGGGCAGGACTCGACGGCCTCGGACATGGTCCGGGCGACGGTCGCGTCGCTGGCCGTGCTCGCGGGCGCGGCGATCGTGCTCGCCCCGTGGTGGCTGCGGCTCGTGCGCGAGCTCGGCGACGAGCGTGCCGCGCGTGCGCGAGAGGCCGAGCGGGCCGACATCGCGGCGCACCTGCACGACTCGGTCCTCCAGACCCTTGCTCTCATCCGGTCGAGCGCGGCCGACGCCGACACGGTCGCGCGGCTCGCC
Organism: Oerskovia gallyi; assembly: GCF_014836745.1. Lineage (NCBI taxonomy): Bacteria > Bacillati > Actinomycetota > Actinomycetes > Micrococcales > Cellulomonadaceae > Oerskovia > Oerskovia gallyi. The sequence goes on along the minus strand of NZ_JACSQE010000012.1, from coordinate 1,642 downwards.
CGCGCTCAGGAGCGCGAGCTCCGCGAGTGGTTGTACAACGACCGACCTGCTCCTGGTACATCGCTCGCGGCGGAGCTCCGCACGCTGGTCGGAGAGGTCGAGGACCGGCAGAGCTGGCGGCTGGCGGCGGGGGCCGCGGCCGCGGCCGGGGTCGCCGCGGCGGGGACCGTCGGGGACGGCGGATCGGCAGGGACCGCAGCCGTGGTCGTCGACGTCGTCGTCGTGGGGGACTGTGTCCCGACCGACGAGACCACCGCGCTCCTCCAGGCCACGCGCGAGGCGCTCGTGAACGCCGTGGCCCACGGGCGCCCGCCCGTCTCGGTCTACCTCGAGGTCTCGGACGACGCGGTGGAGGTGTTCGTCCGCGACCGCGGGGACGGGTTCGAGATGAAGGACATCGCCCAGGACCGCTTCGGTGTGCGCGAGTCGATCATCGGCCGCGTCACGCGCAAGGGCGGCAGCGCCGAGGTCGTCTCGCGGCCGGGCTGGGGCACCGAGGTGCGGCTCAAGGTGCACCGGGCAGCCGAGAGCGAGGTCCAGCCCGCCGCCGAGACTGCGGCGGGGGCGGCCCCCGGACCTAGGATGCCGGTGGGGCCCGACGCGGGTGCGGCGCCGACCGGGCACGAGGGCCCGTCGCCACGGACCACGGACGGCCCCGTACCGGACCCGGTCCCCGCGCAGCGCCCCGGACGACCCGGACGACCCGGACGAACCGCACGATCGACCCAGGAGCGTACGTGACCACCATCCCCAGCCCCGCGCAGAGCACCGTCCCCGGTGCGCCGGTCCCGGTCGTCCTCGTCGACGACCACCACATGTTCCGCGCGGGGGTGCGGGCCAGCCTGGACGGCCGCGTCGACATCGTCGGGGAGGCCGACAGCGTCGACGGCGCGGTCGAGGCGATCCGGGCGCTGCGCCCGCCGGTCGTGCTGCTCGACGTGCACCTCCCCGGCGGCAACGGCGGCGGCGGGGCCGAGGTCATCACGCGGTGCTCGGACCTCCTGGGCTCGACGCGGTTCCTGGCGCTGTCCGTGTCGGACGCGGCCGAGGACGTCGTGGCCGTGATCCGCGCGGGCGCCCGGGGCTACGTGACCAAGGCGATCTCCGGACCGGACCTGGCGGGGGCCGTGGTGCAGGTCGCGAGCGGGGACGCCGTCTTCTCGCCGCGCCTCGCGGGATTCGTGCTCGACGCCTTCGGGACCGGCCAGGCGGACGTGGCCGTGGCCGACGACGAGCTCGACCGGCTCTCGGCACGGGAGCAGGAGGTCATGCGCCTCATCGCCCGCGGGTACGCCTACCGCGAGGTCGCCTCGGAGCTCTTCATCTCCGTCAAGACGGTCGAGACCCACGTGTCCTCGGTGCTGCGCAAGCTCCAGCTCTCGTCGCGTCACGAGCTCACGCGCTGGGCGGCCGCGCGACGGCTCCTGTAGGCCCGCGCCGCTGGGGCCCCGACGCCTCGTCAGGCGCGAGATGTCGCCGTATTGCCAGGTGAGAAGCGGGGGTCGCGCGCCGCCGCGGAGCGATAGCCTGGAGGCACCCGGTGAAGCCCTCCGGCCCGACGAAAAGGAACCTCCGACGTGACGTACGTGATTGCTCAGCCTTGTGTGGACGTGAAGGACAAGGCGTGCATCGAGGAGTGTCC
>NZ_JACSQE010000011.1:139256-181135 GCF_014836745.1 Oerskovia gallyi | reverse complement strand
GAGACGGGGTGGGAGAGTAGGTCGCCGCCGGACAACCATTCACCAAAGGCCCACCCCTCACGGGGTGGGCCTTTGGCGTGCCTGTGACCTACCGGGCAAGCCCCCACGACCCTGCTCGTGGGATGATGAACGTCAGTGCATATCGAAGGGACACCGCTGTGAACGACAGCCCAGAACGTCACGCCGACGACCGCGACCGTAGGTCTTCCGGGGCAGGGCGGTCCGGCGACACCGGTCGTTCCTCCGGCTCTCAGGGCCGTGGTCAGGGAGCGCCCCGTCGCGACGGAAGCTCGAGCAAGCCCCCGCGCGCCGGCGGCGACCGCCGCCAGGACTCCGGCGAGCGCCGTTCCTACGGTGACCGCCCCCAGTCCTCGGGCTCCGGCGAGCGTCGCTCTTACGGTGACCGCCCTCAGTCCGGTGGCGGGTCCTACGGTGGCGGCGAGCGCCGTTCCTACGGTGACCGTCCGCAGTCCTCGGGTTCCGGTGAGCGCAAGAGCTACGGTGACCGTCCGCAGGCTGGTGGCGGGTCCTACGGTGGCGGCGAGCGCCGTTCGTACGGTGACCGTCCGCAGTCCTCGGGTTCCGGTGAGCGCAAGAGCTACGGTGACCGTCCGCAGTCTGGTGGCGGGTCCTACGGTGGCGGCGAGCGCCGTTCCTACGGTGACCGCCCGCAGTCCTCGGGCTCTGGCGAGCGCCGTTCCTACGGTGACCGTCCGCAGGCTGGTGGTGGGTCCTACGGTGGCGGCGAGCGTCGCTCTTACGGTGACCGTCCGCAGTCTTCGGGCTCTGGTGAGCGTCGCTCCTACGGTGACCGTCCGCAGTCTTCGGGCTCTGGCGAGCGCCGTTCCTACGGTGACCGTCCGCAGTCTTCGGGCTCTGGCGAGCGCCGTTCCTACGGTGACCGTCCGCAGTCCTCGGGTTCCGGTGAGCGCCGTTCCTACGGTGACCGTCCGCAGTCCGGCGGTGGCGAGCGCAAGAGCTACGGCGACCGCCCGCAGTCCGGTGGTGGGTCCTACGGTGGCGGCGAGCGTCGCTCTTACGGTGACCGTCCGCAGTCTGGTGGTGGGTCCTACGGTGGCGGCGAGCGCCGCTCCTATGGTGACCGTCCGCAGTCTGGTGGTGGGTCCTACGGTGGCGGCGAACGCCGTTCCTACGGTGACCGCCCGCAGTCCGGCGGTGGCGAGCGCCGTTCCTACGGTGACCGCCCCCAGTCCGGTGGTGGGTCCTACGGTGGCGGCGAACGCCGTTCCTACGGCGACCGCCCCCAGTCCGGTGGTGGGTCCTACGGTGGCGGCGAACGTCGCTCCTACGGTGACCGTCCGCAGTCCGGCGGTGGCGAGCGCAAGAGCTACGGCGACCGCCCGCAGTCCGGTGGCGGGTCCCACGGCGGCGGCGAGCGCCGTTCCTACGGTGACCGCCCGCAGTCCTCGGGCTCCGGTGAGCGCAAGAGGTACGGCGACCGCCCGCAGCGTGCAGGAGACCAGGGCGAGCGCCAGTCGCGTCCGCCGCAGGACCAGCGTCACGCTGGCCCTGAGATCGACGAGGCCGTGCAGTTCTCGGACCTCGATCGCGACGTGCGCGGTCGTCTGCGGACGCTGAGCAAGGAGAACGCGACGGTCGTCGGGCGCCACCTCGTCATGGCCGGCAAGCTGATCGACACCGACCCCGAGCTGGCTTACGAGCACGCACAGGCTGCGGTGCGCCGCGCCGGCCGCGTCGACGTGGTCCGTGAGGCCGCAGGGCTGACGGCTTACCAGACGGGCCGGTATGCCGAGGCGCTGCGCGAGCTGCGCACCGTGCGTCGTCTCAACGGATCGTCGGAGCACCTGCCGATCATGGCGGACTGCGAGCGCGGGCTGGAGCGCCCCGAGCGAGCGATCGCCCTGGCCGCCTCGGAGGAGGCGAGCACCCTCGACGCCACGGGTCGTACGGAGCTCGCTCTCGTCGTGAGCGGTGCGCGCGTCGACCTCGGCGAGTTCGAGGCCGCACTCGCGGTGCTCGACCAGATCCCCGCGGCCGACGCCACGGGTGATCTCGCCCTTCGTGTGCTGCAGGCCAAGGCCAGCGTCCTGGAGGCCGCAGGCCGCACCGAGGAAGCGGCTGCGATCCTCGCGGACGTCGACCCCCGTGCGCTGGCCGCTGCCCTCGGCACGTCCCTCGACGAGGACGTCGTCGTCTACGACCTGACCGAGGACGCCGTCGAGATCGACGACGAGGCGGACAGCGACGACGAGACCGACGACTCGGCCGCGACGTCGACGGACGAGCCCGCGGACGAGAAGGACGCTGCGGCGTCGGGCGTGGAGAGCGACGAGGAGACCAAGTGAGCCTGGGGCTGATCTCGAGCGACGTCCCGCTCGCGGAACGCTACGACCTGGCCCTCGTCGACCTCGACGGCGTCGCCTACCGCGGGCACGAGCCCATCCCGAACGCCGCGACCGGCCTCGGGGGAGCTCGTGCCGCGGGCATGCGCCTCGTGTTCGTGACGAACAACGCGTCGCGCGAGCCGCAGTCGGTGGCCTCGCAGCTCACCGAGCTCGACATCCCCACGTCGTCCGACGAGGTCATGACCGCCGCACAAGCAGCGGCCGCGCTCCTGCGGACTCGCCTGGAGCCGGGCGCCCGTGTCCTGGTGGTCGGTGGTGCGGGCCTGTTCACGGCCGTGCACGACGCGGGCTTCGTGATCGTCGAGAGCGCCGACGAGGAGCCGGTCGCGGTCGCGCAGGGGTTCGCCCCCGAGCTCGGCTGGGCCCAGCTCGCCGAGGCCGCCTACGCGGTCCAGCGGGGTGCTTGGCACGTCGCGAGCAACCTCGACCTGTCGCTGCCCACGGCTCGGGGCTTCGCGCCGGGCAACGGCTCGCTCGTGCGTGCCGTCCAGGCTGCGACGGGGGTCGAGCCGTCGAGCGCGGGCAAGCCCTCGCCGACGATGTACCGGCTCGCGATCGAGCGAGCGGGAGCGTCCTCACCGCTCGTCGTGGGTGACCGCCTGGACACCGACCTCGCGGGCGCCCGCTCGGGCGGCTACCCGGGCCTGCACGTCCTGACGGGTGTCAACGGGGGCCGCGACGCGGTCCTCGCCGAGCCTGGGCTGCGCCCGCACTACATCGGTGCGGACCTCCTGAGCCTCCTCGAGCCGCACGCGGCGCCCACCCAGGGCGGCGAGGGCTGGTGGACGTGCGGCGACTCCGCCGCGCGTGTCACGGACGGCTCGCTCGAGCTGACCGGCCCCGAGGGCGTCGACCTGATCCGTGCCGCGTGCGGCGCGGCCTGGTCGACGGTCGACACGGGCGGCACGGTCGACGCCGACACCGTGCCCGAGCTGGCTGTCGGTAGCCGCTGAGATCCTGTCCCGACCGGTAGCGTTGCACCGGTGCGGCGACGCGCGCCCCTCGTGGCGGCGCCCGCCGTGCCGGTGCGACGCACCGCACCCTGGACACGGACTGGAGGTACACGCATGGCGCAGGACACCGTCGACGACGGCGTTCCCACCTCAACCCCCGTCCCCACCCCCGGGGACGTGCGGACCGGTGCGACGGCGTCGGGCAGCGACCCGGGCGACGACGCGGTCGCGGCGGCGCTCGGCCGGCTCGACGAGCTGGCCGAGGCACCCCTGACCCACCACGTCGCGGTGTTCGACGCGATCCACGAGGCCCTGCAGGCGCGCCTCGCGGACGCGGAGGACTGAGCGTGGGCACACGCGTCGACGCCGAGCTCGTCCGCCGCGGCCTCGCCCGGTCACGGCGCCAGGCCGCCGACCTCGTCGCCGCCGGACGCGTCACGATCGACGGCCGGACCGTCGCCAAGCCCTCGCTCACCGTGACGCAGGCGCAGTCGATCACCGTCGAGCTGGACCCCACGGACCCGGGCTACGCCTCCCGGGCCGCGTTCAAGCTCGCCGGAGCGCTCGACGCGATCACCGCCGCGGCCCCGGGCAGCGCCCCACGGGTCGCGGACGCGTCGTGCCTCGACCTGGGCGCCTCGACGGGCGGCTTCACCGACGTCCTGCTGCGCCGTGGTGCGCGGCGGGTCGTGGCGGTCGACGTCGGGCACGACCAGCTCGTGCCCGCCCTGCGCGAGGACCCGCGCGTCGTGGTCCGTGAGGGCTTCAACGTCCGCGACCTCGCCCCCGGTGACCTCGACGAGACCCCGGACGTCGTCGTGGCCGACCTGTCGTTCATCTCGCTGCGTCTGGTCCTGCCGCCCGTCGCCGCGGTCGTGGCTCCCGGCACGCACCTGCTGCTCATGGTCAAGCCGCAGTTCGAGGTCGGACGCGAGCGCCTCGGCACCGGGGGAGTGGTCCGCGACCGGACCCTGCACGCCCACGCGGTGCTCGACGTGGCCCTCGACGCAGCCGCGCTGGGGCTCCGGCCCGTCGGCGTGGTCCCCAGCCCGCTGCCCGGGCCCAGCGGCAACCGCGAGTTCTTCGTGTGGTTGCGCGCGACGGACGCACCCGCGCCGCCCGACGTGCCGGCGCTCGAGCGCGCGGTCGAGGCCGCGGTGTCCTCGACCGTGACGACCGTCCCCGTCGTGGCACTGGTCGGCGGGAGCGTCGCCCACGTCACGTCGCCGCCGGACGCGCGCGGGCGCGCGGACCTGACAGACTCGCAACCGGTGCCCGACGACGGCGCGCCCACCCAGGACCGCGGCACCGCCGTGGACCCACGACCGACCGGAGGAGCCCTGTGACCAGGAGAGTGCTGATCGTCACGCACGGTGGACGGCCCGAGGCGGTCGTCGCGCTGCACGAGGCGGTCAAGGAGCTCCAGGACGCGGGCTTCGAGGTCGGGCTGCACGACGACGACCTCGCCGAGACGTTCGGCGACCACATGGCCCAGCTGCGCACGAGGGAGGGCGTCGCGGAGTCCGAGGTCGTCATGGTCCTCGGTGGTGACGGGACGATCCTGCGTGCCGCCGAGCTCACGCACGGCACGGGGGTCCCGCTGCTCGGAGTGAACCTCGGCCACGTGGGCTTCCTCGCCGAGGCCGAGCGTGAGGGCCTGCCCGCCGCCGTCCAGCGCCTCGCCGCCCGCGACTACGTGGTCGAGGAGCGCGGGGTGCTCGAGGTCCGCGTCACGCTGCCCGGCGAGGACGAGCCACGGATCGGCTGGGCGCTGAACGAGGCGACGGTCGAGAAGGCGTCCCGCGAACGCATGATCGAGGTCGCGATCGGGGTCGACGGCCGGCCGCTGTCGTCGTTCGGCTGCGACGGCGTGGTCATGTCGACCGCGACCGGCTCGACGGCGCACGCGTTCTCGGCCGGGGGACCGGTCGTATGGCCCGACGTCGACGCGATGCTGCTCGTCCCGCTCGCGGCGCACGCCCTGTTCGCGCGCCCGCTCGTCGTCGGCCCACGCTCGACCTTCGCTCTCGAGCTGCTGCAACGCTCGGGCGCCGCGGTGCTCACGTGCGACGGTCGTCGCCGCATCGACCTGCCGGCAGGCGCCCGCGTCGAGGTCTCGCGCGGGGACTCACCGATCCTCCTGGCCAGGCTCTCCACGGCTCCCTTCACGGACCGGCTCGTCTCCAAGTTCTCGCTGCCGGTGGTCGGTTGGCGCGGCCGCGTCGCCGAGGACGCCGCGGACGCTGTCCGCGTCGCCCGCCAGGCCGCAGCCGACGCCGTCGACGCCGCACGGCTGGGCAGCCCGCGTCCCACCGCTCCCGACCCGAAGGAGGACTGACCGTGCTCGAAGAGATCTCGATCGAGAACCTCGGCGTCATCCGCTCCGCGCGCGTCCCCCTCCACCCCGGACTGACCGTCATCACGGGCGAGACCGGCGCCGGCAAGACCATGGTCCTGACCGGCCTGGGCCTCCTCATGGGCGGCAAGGCCGACCCGTCGTCGGTCCGCCCCGGCGCGACCGGTGCCGTGGTCGAGGGGCGCCTGCGAGTGAGCGGGCGCGACGCCGTCGGGCAGCGCATCGACGAGGCCGGCGGGAGCGTCGACGACGACGGGACGGTCGTCGTCCTGCGCACCGTCGCGGCCGAGGGGCGCTCGCGCGCGCACCTGGGCGGCCGCAGCGTGCCCCAGGGCGTGCTCGCGGACATCGCCGACGACCTCGTCACCGTCCACGGCCAGGCCGACCAGCTGCGCCTGCGCACGCCGAGCCACCAGCGCGTCGCGCTCGACGCGTTCGCGGGGCGCGCGCACGCCGAGCTGCTCGACGAGTACCGGGCGGCGTGGGCCGAGCGCACCGGCCTGCTCGAGGAGATCGCCGACCTCACGGCCCGCGCCCAGGAGCGCGCGCGCGAGGCGGAGCTCCTGCGCATCGGCCTCACCGAGATCGAGCGGGTCGACCCGCAGCCCGGCGAGGACACCGAGCTGACGTCGCTCGTCGCGCGTCTCGGGAACGCCGAGGAGCTGCGCCTGGGAGCCCAGGCGGCCCACGACGCGATCGTGGGTGACGACGCCCTCGACGGGACGGACGCGCCCGGCGACGCGACGTCGGCCGTCGAGCGCGCCCGGCGTGCGCTCGAGACCGCGAGCCACCTCGACCCGAGCCTGGCCGGGCTCGTCGAGCGCATCGCGGGCGTCGGCTACGCGCTCGCCGACATCGCGACCGAGGTCTCGGGCTACGTCGAGGACCTCCAGGCAGACCCCGGGGGCCTCGAGCAGGCGCACACGCGCCTGGCCGCCCTGGGCGGGCTCACCCGCACCTACGGCGAGACGATCGACGACGTCCTGGCCTGGGCCAGCGACGCCGGGCTGCGACTGCTGGACCTCGACGACGGCGGCGAGCGCCTGCGCTCGATGACCGAGCGGGCCGACGAGCTCACCGCGACGCTGTCCGATCTCGGCGCCCGGATCACCGCCGCACGCACCGCGACGGGGGAGCGCCTCGCGCGCGCCGTGACGGACGAGCTCGCGGGGCTCGCCATGACCGGTTCGAGCCTCGTGGTCGACGTGACCCCCGCCGACGAGCCCGGCCCGTGGGGCGCCGACGTCGTGACGCTCTCGCTCGTCCCGCACCCCGGCTCCCCGCCGCGCCCGCTCGGCAAGGGTGCCTCGGGCGGTGAGCTGTCCCGCGTGATGCTCGCGATCGAGGTGGCGCTGGCCACGTCGGGCGCGGACGCGGGCACCGACGACGCCGCACCGCTGCCCACGTTCGTCTTCGACGAGGTCGACGCGGGCGTCGGCGGCCGGGCGGCCGTCGAGGTGGGCAGACGCCTCGCGTCCCTGGCCCGCACTGCCCAGGTGATCGTCGTGACGCACCTCGCGCAGGTCGCCGCGTTCGCCGACTCCCAGCTCGTGGTCACCAAGTCGCCCGGTGGCGCGGACGGTGTCGACCCGGTCACGGTCACGGGCGTGCACGAGGTCACGGGCGAGGACCGCGTCCGCGAGCTGGCGCGCATGCTCTCGGGGCAGGAGGAGTCCGACGCCGCCCGCCAGCACGCGCTCGAACTGCTCGAGTCCTCGGTCGTGGGACGATAGCGGCGATGAGAATCACTCTGCGCAGAACTACGTCCGACGTGGCGGAACCGGGAACCAGGGGTCCCGCCCGCGTCGATGCCCGCACCAAGGCACTCACCAAGCGGCTCAAGCCCGGTGACGTCGCGGTCATCGACCACCTCGACATCGACCGGGTCGCGGCCGACGCCCTCGTCACCGCCAAGCCCCTCGCGGTGCTCAACGCCGCGAAGTCGATCTCGGGCCGCTACCCGAACCTCGGTCCGGAGATCCTGGTCGACGCCGGGATCATCCTGATCGACGACCTCGGCAGCGGCATCATGAGCATCTCGGACGGTCGCGAGCTGCGCCTCGAGGACGGCAAGGTCTACGCGGGCGAGGACCTGCTCGCCGAGGGCGTGCGGCAGACCTCCGAGACGATCGCGGTGAGCCTCGACGAGGCCCGTGCAGGGCTGTCCGAGGAGATCGAGCGCTTCGCCGAGAACACCATGGACTACATGCGGCGCGAGCGGGAGCTCCTGCTCGACGGCGTGGGCGTCCCGGACATCCGTACCGACATCGAGGGCCGGCAGGTCCTCATCGTCGTGCGCGGCTACCACTACCGCGAGGACCTCGCGACGCTGCGCCCCTACATCAAGGAGTACCGCCCCCTGCTCATCGGGGTCGACGGCGGCGCCGACGCGATCCTCGACGCCGGCTGGAAGCCCGACATGATCGTGGGCGACATGGACTCGGTCTCGGACCGCGCGCTCTCGTGCGGTGCCGAGATCGTGGTGCACGCCTACCGTGACGGCAAGGCTCCGGGGCTCGAACGGGTCCAGGCGCTCGGCGTCGAGCCGGTGGTCTTCCCGGCGACGGGCACGAGCGAGGACATCGCGATGCTCATGGCCGACGACAAGGGAGCAGAGCTCATCGTCGCCGTCGGCACGCACGCGACGCTCGTGGAGTTCCTCGACAAGGGCCGCTCGGGCATGGCCTCCACGTTCCTCACGCGCCTGCGCGTGGGCGGCAAGCTCGTCGACGCCAAGGGCGTCTCGCGCCTCTACCAGCACCGGATCTCGAACCTGCAGCTCACGCTGCTGTCCCTCGCGGGGCTCTTCGCCGTGATCATGGCGATGTGGTCCACCGCCGCCGGACAGACGGTCTTCGGCATCATCGGCGCCCGGTTCGACGACTTCGTCTCGTGGATCGGCGCACTGTTCGGGGGCGCATGAGCCGCCGGACGACCGACCTCATCTCCCTGACGCGCACCGATCGCACGTCGCCCCGTACGGACACGAAGGACGCAACAGCACAGTGATCGACTTCAGGTACCACATCGTCTCGTTGATCTCGGTCTTCCTGGCGCTGGCGGTCGGGATCATCCTGGGCGCGGGTCCGCTCCAGGGTGCGATCGGTGACCAGCTCACGGGACAGGTCGAGCAGCTGCGGCTCGAGCGCAACGAGCTGCGCGACCAGCTCGACGCCACGAACCTCGAGGCCGCCGACAACGAGGAGTTCATCGTCGCGGCCGGCCCCCAGCTCGTCGCCGGCTCCCTCCAGGACCGCCGGGTCGCCGTGGTCGACCTCGGCAAGGTCGACGGCGACCGCTACGAGGCCGTGCAGAAGCAGCTGGAGAGCGCCGGCGCGAGCGTCGTCGGGCACGTCCGGCTCCACGATGCCTGGACGTCGAAGGACCAGACGGACGCACGCAAGACCGTCGCGACCGAGGTGACCAACCTCGTGTCCGGTGTCGAGGACGCCGGGACCGACGAGAAGCTGGCTGCCGCGCTCGCCACGTCGCTCAGCGCGAAGCAGCTCGCCGCCCCCGAGGCCCGCACCTCGGAGGCCGTGCTGATCGAGCAGAAGCTGGCCGAGGCAGAGCTCCTCGAGGTCGTGCAGCAGCAGGACGTGCCCGCCGACGTCATCCTTCTCCTGGAACCCCAGCCGAAGGCCGTCCCTGCGGCCGGCACGACGGAGGAAGCCTCCGTCGACGAGGCCAAGGCCTACGCGGTCGACATCGAGGTCCTGCTCGCCCAGGCAGCGCAGGCGCGGTCCGAGGGCTCGCTCGTCGCGGGCTCGACCCCCGTGCCGGGCGACCTGATCTCGACCATCACGGCCGACGCCGACCTCGCGGCGGTCCTCTCCACGGTCAGCGGTATCGAAGAGCCTGCCGGTCAGATCTCGGTCCCGCTGGCTCTCGCGGCACGCCTGGGCGACAAAGTCGGTCAGTTCGGCTTCGAGGAGGGCGCGACGGCGGTCATCCCGCCGGCCGTCCAGCTCCCGCCCGTCGACCGCGCGCCCCTCGGGGCCCCGGGCACGGCCACCGACACCGGCGACACCGGCACGACAGGCGACACCGGCACGACCGGCGAGCAGACGGAGGGCTGAGACCAGTGGGCACCTTCCTGCGCGCCGTCGGCGCCGCACTCACCTCGGCCACGGCCACGGCGACCGCCCGCGCGTACCTCGACGCCACCCCGCCCGGTGGGGACGAACGCTGGACCCGGACCAACCACCGTGGGGAGCCCATCAGCCTGCTCGAGGGCCCGGCGGTCGCCGCGGGTCTCGTGGCAGGGGCTCTCGTCGCAGGACCCGACGCCCGCACCCGCACCGCGGCCGCACTGGCGACCGTGGGAGGCGGCGCGTTCGGGCTGGTCGACGACCTCGCCGAGGACGCCTCGACCCGGACCAAGGGCATCAAGGGGCACGTCGGTGCGCTGCTCGAGGGGCGAGTGACCACGGGGGGCCTCAAGGTCCTGGGGATCGGGACGACGTCGCTCACGGCGGCCTTCGTCGGTACGCGCCGGACCGGCTCGGCCCTCGGGTACCTGACGGACGTCGCGGTCAACGGCTCGATCGTCGCGCTCAGCGCCAACCTCTTCAACCTTCTCGACCTGCGTCCCGGGCGCGCGCTCAAGGCGGGCGCCGCCCTGGCGGTCCCGCTCGCGGCCACGCCCGTAGGAGCGACGTCGGGCGCGGTGCTCGGTGCGGCGGCCGCAGCCGCTCCCGGCGACCTGGGCGAGCGCGACATGCTCGGCGACGGGGGCGCGAACGCGCTCGGCGCTCTGGTCGGCACGCAGATCGCGTTCGGTGCGCCACGGCCGGTGCGCCTGCTCGCGCTCGCCGGCATCCTGGGCCTCAACGTGGCGAGCGAGAAGGTCAGCTTCTCGAAGGTCATCGACGGCAACCGGGTGCTGCGCCGCGTGGACCAGTGGGGCCGCCGTCCGGCGTCCACCACTGGGGCGTCCACCACTGGGGCGTCCACCACTGGGGCGTCCACCACTGGGGCGTCCACCACCGCCACCCCCGCCAGCACCGCGACGACCACCGACCCGTCGCCGTCCGGACAGGACGCACCGGCTTGAGCGAGGACGTGACGCCGGGCCCGGAGACCGCGCCCGCGCCACGACCCGCACGCGGCTCCCGGCTGCGTGCGGGCACGCAGACGCTCGCGGGCGCGGCGCTCATGATCACGGTCGTGACGATCGCGAGCCGGCTGGTCGGCTTCGCCCGGTCGCTGGTCATGGCGTCGGCGGTCGGCACCGAGGGCATCGGGACGGCGTACACGTCGGCCAACATCCTGCCCAACGTCCTGTTCGAGGTCGCGGCGGGCGGTGCGCTCGCGGGCGCGGTCGTCCCGCTGCTCGCCGGGCCTATCGCGCGAGGTGCCCGCGTCGACGTCTCGAAGATCGCGTCCGCGCTGCTCGGCTGGACCCTCCTGGTCCTGGTCCCGCTGGGCGCCCTCCTCGCTGCGCTGGCGTACCCCATCGCGTACGTGCTGATGGGCAAGCACCCCGATCTGGTCGACGTCACGGCGCTCTTCGTGCGCGTCTTCGCGCTGCAGATCCCGATGTACGGGTTCGCCGTGATCCTCGGCGGGATCCTCCAGGCCCACAAGCGCTTCTTCTGGCAGGCCTTCGCACCGCTCGTCTCGAGCCTCGTGGTCATCGGGGTGTACCTGGTGTTCGCGGGCTTGGCGGACGGGGACCAGAACGACGTGGCGGCGCTGTCGTCGAGCGCGATCGCGTGGCTGGGCTGGGGGACGACGCTCGGGGTCGCGGCGCTGGCCCTGCCTCTCGTCCTGCCCGTCGCGCGCACCGGCACCCGGCTACGCCCGATCCTGCGCTTCCCTGGCGGTGAGGGCGTCCGGGCCCGCAACCTCGCGTTCGCCGGGGTCGGGGCGCTCGTCGCGCAGCAGGTCTCTGTGCTCGCGGCGATGTACGCGGCGAACACCTCCGGGCCCGAGGCGACCTTCCCGACGTACTTCTACGCGCAGCAGGTCTACCTGCTGCCGTACGCGGTGCTCGCGTTCCCGCTCGCGACGAGCGCGTTCCCTCGCCTGGCCGAGCACGTCGCCCAGGGGAGCCGCGAGCTCTTCGACGGGCTGCTGGCGTCGACGACGCGCACCCTGCTCCTGGTGTCCGGGGTGGGTGTGGCGGCGCTCGTGGCGGCCTCGGCCGCGGTCGAGTCGGTCTTCGACGTCGTCACCGGCTCGTCAGTTGAGGGCCTGGGCGTGGCCACGGCCACCATGGCGCCGGGCATCGTGGGCTTCGCCCTGATCCTGCACCTGTCGCGCGCTCTCTACGTCCTGGACCGTCAGCGCGCGGCCGTCGTGGCGACCGCGACCGGCTGGGTGGTCGTCGCCGTGCTGGCGGTCGTGGGCCCCGCGGCGCTCGGGGAGGGCGACCAGGTGAGGGTGCTGGCGCTCCTCGGCCTCGCGACCGCGGTGGGCATGACGGTCGCGGGCCTTCTGCTCCTGCTCGCGGTGCGTCGGCACGCCGGCCCGGAGGCGGTGGCCCACGTGCCGCGCACCGTCGCCGTCGTGATCCTGGGCGTGGCGCTCGGCAGTGCGGCAGGACGGGGCCTCAGCGCGGTCCTCCTGCCCGACGACGCGCACGTTGCGGCGGCGCTCGCCGTCGGCGTCGGGGTTGCCGTCCTGGCGGCCCTCGTCGTGGTCGGGCTGGCGTTCGTCGCGGACCGGTCGTCCGTCGTCGGGCTGGTGCGGCGCGGGCGGGGCACGGCACCCGCCGACGCGAGCCCGGACGCCTGACGGGCTGGGCGGTACCCGCCCGCCGGGCGCAGACTGGAGGGCGAACAGCCCGACTGAGAGTCATCCCACGGTCGCGGACCCCCGGATCCGGAGCGGCCCCGACGAGTCACTGTTAGGATGGAGTTCCGTGGCAGATCACCTGAACAGACCCCACGCCCTCACCGGCGGCCGCTCGGACCACAGCACCCGGCACATCTTCGTGACCGGCGGCGTGGCCTCCTCTCTCGGTAAGGGGCTGACGGCTTCGAGCCTGGGTCGCTTGCTCCGATCCCGTGGCCTGAGCGTCACGATGCAGAAGCTCGACCCCTACCTCAACGTCGACCCCGGCACCATGAACCCGTTCCAGCACGGCGAGGTCTTCGTGACCGAGGACGGCGCCGAGACGGACCTCGACATCGGGCACTACGAGCGATTCCTCGACGTGGAGCTCCCGGCCTCGTCCAACGTGACGACGGGCCAGGTCTACTCGCAGGTCATCGCCAAGGAGCGTCGCGGCGAGTACCTCGGCGACACGGTGCAGGTCATCCCGCACATCACCGACGAGATCAAGTCGCGCATGCGCGCCCAGGCGGGCGAGGGCGTCGACGTGATCATCACGGAGATCGGCGGCACGGTCGGCGACATCGAGTCCCAGCCCTTCCTCGAGGCCGCCCGTCAGGTCCGGCACGAGCTCGGCCGTGACGACGTCTTCTTCCTGCACGTCTCCCTGGTGCCGTACATCGGCCCGTCGGGCGAGCTCAAGACCAAGCCGACGCAGCACTCGGTCGCCGCGCTGCGCTCGATCGGCATCCAGCCCGACGCGATCGTGCTGCGCGCGGACCGTGTGGTCCCCGAGCCCGTGAAGCGCAAGATCGCGCTCATGTGCGACGTGGACAACGAGGCCGTGGTCAACGCGATCGACGCGCCGAGCATCTACGACATCCCGCGCGTGCTGCACTCGGAGGGCCTCGACGCGTACGTCGTGCGCCGTCTGGGCCTGGCGTTCCGCGACGTGGACTGGGACGGGTGGTCGCAGCTCCTCGAGCGCGTGCACCAGCCCGAGCACCAGGTCGAGGTCGCGCTCGTCGGCAAGTACATCGACCTGCCGGACGCCTACCTGTCCGTGACCGAGGCGCTGCGTGCGGGTGGCTTCGCCAACGACGCGAAGGTCACGATCCGCTGGGTCCCCTCGGACGACTGCCAGACGCCCGAGGGCGCCGAGGACGCGCTCGGCGGGGCCGACGCGATCCTGGTCCCGGGCGGCTTCGGCGTGCGCGGCATCGAGGGCAAGCTCGGCGCCCTGCGCTGGGCCCGCGAGAACAAGGTCCCGACGCTCGGCATCTGCCTGGGCCTGCAGTCGATGGTCATCGAGTACGCGCGCAACGTGCTGGGCATCGAGGACGCGTCGTCGAGCGAGTTCGACCCGGAGAGCAAGAACCCCGTCGTGGCCACGATGGAGGAGCAGCTCGCGATCGTCGACGGTGGGGGCGACCTGGGCGGCACCATGCGTCTGGGCTCGTACGAGGCCGCGCTGCGTCCTGGTTCCGTGGTCGCCAAGACCTACGGTTCCGAGTCGGTCACGGAGCGTCACCGTCACCGCTACGAGGTCAACAACGCCTACCGTGCGCGCCTCGAGGAGGCCGGCCTGGTCATCTCGGGCACCTCGCCCGACTCGTCGCTCGTCGAGTTCGTCGAGCTCCCGGCCGACGTGCACCCGTACTACGTGAGCACGCAGGCGCACCCCGAGTTCAAGAGCCGCCCGACGCGTGCCCACCCGTTGTTCGCGGGCCTGGTCGCGGCGGCGCTCGAGGCTCGGACGGCCTGACGTGAGCGTCCGCCCGCTCGCTGACGTCCCGGTGGCCCGGGACGTCAGCGCGGAGCGTGTCCTGCACGCGGGCCGCATCTTCGACCTGCGCTCGGAGTCCGTGGACCTGGGCGAGGGCGGCGTCGTGACGCGCGAGTTCGTCGACCACCCCGGTGCGGTCGCGATCGTCGTGCTCGACGAGGACGAACGGGTCCTGCTGCTGCACCAGTACCGGCACCCGGTGCGGCGCGAGCTGTGGGAGCCGCCGGCCGGTCTGCTCGACGTGGACGGGGAGGACGCGCAGGCCGCGGCCGCCCGGGAGCTGCTCGAGGAGGCGGACCTGCGCGCTGCGCGCTGGGACGTCCTGGCGGACTACTACACGTCGCCGGGCGGCAGCAACGAGGCCCTGCGGGTCTTCCTCGCGCGTGACCTGTCGCAGGTCCCCGAGGCCGAGCGCCACGAGCGTGAGGCCGAGGAGCTGGGCATGGAGCTGCGCTGGGTGCCGCTCGACGAGGCCGTGTCCGCGGTCCTTGCGGGGGACCTGCACAACCCGTCGGCCGTCGTCGGGATCCTGGCGGCCGCCGCCGCGCGCGCGACCGGCTGGTCCGCCCTGCGCCCGGCCGACAGCCCGTGGCCCGAGCGGCGCGGGGGAGACCCGCGCGCCTGAGGCGCGTACCGCAGCACTGCCACGAAGGGCCCGACGGCGTCACGCGCCGTCGAGCCCTTCGTCGTACCCCCGGGGTGGTGGCCCGGGGTGCTCGCCTCAGCTCGTGACCGTGAAGCCCGCCACGAGCAGCGCCTCGTCGCGCGACGACGGTCCGACGAGCAGCTCGAACGCGCCGGGCTCGACGACGCGCCGACCCTGGGCGTCGACGAGCGTGCAGTCCGCGACGGCGACCTCGAGGTCGACCACGAGCGACTCGCCCGGGGCGAGGTCGACCTGCCGGTACGCCTTGAGCTCCTTCTCGGCCCACGTCACGGACGTCACGGTGTCGCGCACGTAGACCTGGACGGTCTCCCGGGCCGGCCGCGCGCCCGTGTTGGTGACCGTGACCTGCGCGTGCACGGTGTCGTCGAGCCCCAGCGCGGTGTCGAGGACGGTCAGCGCCGAGTACTCGAGCGTCGTGTAGCTCAGGCCCTCGCCGAACGCGAAGGGCGGGCGCTGCGTGAGGTCGGCGTAGCGGGTCCCGTGCTGGCCGGGGAGCTGGTTGTAGTACACGGGAAGCTGCCCGACGTGCTCCGCGAACGACAGGGGCAGGCGGCCCGACGGCTCGACCAGACCGAGCACGAGCTCGGCGATCGCCCGCCCGCCGCGCATGCCGGGGTTGGCGGCCCACACGATCGCGGCCGCGTCGCGTGCCGAGGGCGGCAGGACGAGCGGCTTGGACGCGAGCACCACGACGACCAGCGGGGTCCCGGTCGCGGCGAGCGCGTCGAGGAGCGCGACCTGTGCGCCCACGAGGTCGAGCGTCGCGGTCGACCGTCCCTCGCCCACGAGCTCGATCCGGTCCCCGACGACTGCCACGACGTAGTCGGCGTCGTGCGCGGCCGCGACGGCCTCGGCGATCAGGTCGGCGTCCGGTGCGGCGGGCAGCACGACCTGGGGGCGGGGCTGCCCGTCGGGGAACAGCTCGCCGTCCGGGTCGGGGACGAGCGTCAGGATGTCGGCACCTCGTGCGTGCGTGACGGTCCACCCGGCGGGGACGTGGTCGCGGAACCCGTCGAGCACCGTCTGGGTCATCTCGCGCGGGTGCCCGTCGGGCAGCCAGTCGGCCTGACCGGACCGTCCGGCCCAGTCGCCGAGCTGGGTGTCCGGGTCGTCCGCGTTGGGCCCGACGACCGCGATCCGGCGTACGGGGCGCCCCGGGGCGTCGGCGCGGACCGCGCGTCCGTCCGGCCCGGCGACGTGCCCGCCGTCGAGCGGGAGGGTGCCGTCGTTGGTGAGCAGGACGAGCGAGCGCCGCGCGACCTCGAGGTTGAGGTCCGCGTGCTGCGCGCAGCCGATGACCTCGGCCTGCCGGGCCGGGTCGGGGCGGCGTGGGTCCTCGAACAGGCCGAGCTCGAACTTCAGGGTGAGGATGCGTGCCACGGCGGCGTCGAGGTCGACCTCGTCGAGCAGCCCCTGGCGGACGGCGTCCTGCGCTCCCTCGAAGAACTGCGGGGTCGTCATGACCATGTCGTTCCCCGCGCGGACCGCCGCGGCCGCGGCGTGGGTGTGGTCGGGCTGGATGTGCTGCTCCCAGACCATGCGTCCCACGTTGTCCCAGTCGGTGACGAGGGTCCCGGTGTAGCCCCACTCGCCGCGCAGCACCTCGCTCAGGAGCCAGTCGTTGACCGTGATCGGGACGCCGTCCATCGATTGGTAGCCCAGCATGAAGGTTCGGCACCCCTCGCGCGCGACGCGCTCGAACGGCGGGAGGAACCAGGAGCGCAGCTTGCGTCGTGAGATGTCGGCCTCGCTCGCGTCGCGCCCACCCTGGGTCTCGGAGTACCCGGCGAAGTGCTTGGCGGTCGCGAGGATCGCCGTCGGGTCGCTCAGACCCTCGCCCTGGTACCCGCGGACCATCGCGGACGCGAGCTCGCCGATGAGGAACGGGTCCTCGCCGAACGTCTCGCTGACCCGGCCCCAGCGCAGGTCGCGCGTGATGCACAGGACGGGCGAGAAGGTCCAGTGGTTGCCGGTCGAGGCGACCTCGACCGCTGTGGCCCGGGCGACCTGCTCGAGCAGCCCGGGGCTCCAGGTCGCGGCCATGCCGAGCTGGGTCGGGTAGATCGTCGCCCCCTCCCAGAACGAGTGCCCGTGGATGCAGTCCTCGGCGATGAGCAGGGGGATCCCGAGGCGGGTCGCGGACGCGAGCTCGTGGGCGCGCAGGACGTTCTCGGGGGAGGTGTGCAGGATCGAGCCGACGTGGATCTCGGTCACGAGCCGCTCGACGCCGTCGGCCGCGTTGAGCTGCATCATCTGTCCGACCTTCTCCGCGAGCGTCATGCGGCCGACGAGGTCGGCCACGCGGGAGGGCACCGGGAGGGTGGGGTCCTGGTAGAGGAGGCGGTCGGGCATGGGGTGTCCCTTCGAGACGACGACGGTGGCGCGGGGCGGAGGTCCGGGGCGGTGGGCCGGGGGGCGTCCGCGGGCGGTCCGAGAAAACCATACACTGATAGGTAAATGGTCCGACGCGAAGGAGCGAGAGGGTGGAGGGACGCCGCCAGAACCCCCGGCGCGGCCGTGGACTAGGGCCGCGCCAGGCCGAGCACGTCGTACAGCAGCGTGTCGAGCGGGCCCTCGAGGCTCGCTTCGTCGTCGACCATCCACTGGAGCTGCGCTCCGTCGGCGGTCGCCAGGATCAGACGGGCGAGAGCGTCGGGGTCGAGGCGCCCGGGCAGCTCGCCGGCCTCCTGCCGGGCGACGACGTCGTCGCGCAGCGTGGCCCGCAGACCCGCGTACCGCTGGGCCAGGACCTCGTGCGCCGGGTGCTCACGGTCGCGGGCCGCGGCCGTGAGGGACACGAACAGCTCGACGAGGCCGGGGCGCTCGGCGTTGCCCCGGACGTTCTCGGCGAGCGTGCGGGGAGCGTCGTGGTGCAGGGGCCGACCGGTCTGGTCCCGTCGCACGATCACCTGGGTCAGCAGGTCCTCGCGCGAGTCGAAGTAGTGCATGACCCCCGCGACCGTGAGCCCGCAGCGCGCCGCGATGGTCCGCAGGCTCGTGCCGCGGTACCCCTCGTCGGCGAAGACCTCGAGCGCGACGTCGAGGATCTCCTCGCGCTTGAGCCGCCCCTTCGCGTACACCCCGTCCCTCGCCACCCGACGATCCTATGCGTGACCGCACCCTGCCGACCGGTAGCGTGCGACGCCCACCGAACGACCAGGAGACCACGATGACCACCGAGCAGTACCGCTCCGTCCGAGCACGCATGAACACGGGCGAGCCCTACGTGGACTTCGGAGACGGCCTGGAGCAGCTCGAGGCCGAGCGCGTCGCGGGCAAGGAGCTCGCCTACGACTTCAACCACTCACGACCGGGCCAGGTCGCCGAGCGTGCCGCCATCCTGGGCGAGCTGTTCGGGTCGATCGGCGAGGGTGTGTGGATCGAGCCGCCGCTCAGCGTGTCCTACGGGTCGCACGTGCACCTCGGGGACCACGTCTACGCCAACTTCGACCTGGTCCTCGTCGACGACGCCGACATCCACGTCGGTGACCGGGTCCTGTTCGCCCCGCACGTCACGATCGCCACGGCCGGCCACCCCCTCTCGCCCGAGGCCCGTCGCGGCGGGTCCCAGTTCTCGCTGCCCGTGCGCATCGAGGACGACGTCTGGATCGGGTCGAACGTCGTCGTCCTGCCCGGGGTCACGATCGGCGCGGGCTCGGTCATCGGCGCCGGCAGCGTCGTGACGCGCGACGTCCCGCCGCGCGTGCTCGCGCTCGGTTCGCCGTGCCGTGTGGTGCGTCCGGTCGACGACCAGGACCGCGAGGCGCTCGCCGCGGGGACGCCGGTCGCCTGACGCGGACGGACCCGTGCCCGACGGCGTCGCGCTCCGTCGGGCCCCGGCGTCACCTCCAGGGTGCGCGGCCCGCGCGCACTAGAGTGTGGCGGGTGTCCTCGTCGGTTCCGCGCCCTCGCGCTCTCGTCCTCGGGCCGGTAGTCGTCGAAGGGCGCCACGGGGCCCTCGTCGCTCCCTCCAGCGCTCGCGCGAGAGCCCTGGTCGTCGCGCTCGTGCTCGCGCAGGGTCGGACCGTGAGCGCCTCGGCGCTGATCACGGACCTCTGGCCCGACGAGCAGCCGGCCGACCCTCGTGCGGCGCTCCAGAGCCTCGTCTCCCGCACGCGCGCCGTGCTGGCCGAGGGGGCGCTCGTCTCGGCCCCCGGCGGCTACGTGCTGCTCACCGAGAGCGACCTCGACGTCGCTCGCGAGCGCACCCGTGAGGCCGCGGTCGCGCTCGCGGCGGGAGACGCCCTCGGGGCCGTCGCGTCCGCACGCGCGGCGCTCGACCTGTGGCGGGGCGAACCCGGCGACGACCTGCTCGACCTGGTCGGCAGCCCGGTCGGTGAGGATCTCGTCGCGACGGCCGAGCGCCGCCGCGCCGAGGCAGAGCAGGCCCTCCTCGACGCCCTCCTCGCCGCGGGCGACCACCAGGACGCCGTCGGGTGGGCCGAGCGAGCGGTCGAGCGGGCGCCGCTCGACGAGGACGCGCACCTCGCGCTCCTGCGCGCCTACGTGGGCGCCGGCCGCTTCGCCGACGCGCTGCGCACCTTCGGGGCGCTGCGCACCCGGCTCGCCGACGAGCTGGGCGCCGACCCGCGTGCCGACCTGGTCGCGCTCAACACGGGCATCCTGCAGGGCACCGCCACGACCACCGCCACCACTCCCGTCGCCGCCGGCAGCGGCAGCACCGACGGCACCGCAGCCCTCGCGCCGTCGTCCCGCCCACCACGCCGCGGCACGGTGCTCGGTCTGCGTGCGGCGCCCAACGCCCTGGTCGGGCGCGAGGCCGACGTCGTCACGATCCTCGGCCTGCTCGCGCGCTCCCGGCTCGTCACGGTGCTCGGGCCGGGCGGGATGGGCAAGACCCGGGCCGTCCAGGAGGTCGCGCGCCGCGCGGGCGCGACGACCCCGCTCGTGGCCGTCGTCGAGCTCGCCAGCGTGCGCACGGGCCAGGACATCGGCCTGGCCCTCACGTCCGCCCTGGAGATCCGTGACACGCGCGGCCTGCGGCTCGGGGACCAGGTCGCGCGCACCGAGGTCCACGAGCTCGTCGCGGACCGCCTCGGGGAGGCCGAGACCCTGCTCGTGCTCGACAACTGCGAGCACGTCGTGGACGAGGCCGCCGCGTGGGCCGCCGAGCTCCTCGCCGTGGCCCCCGGGCTCACGATCCTCACGACCAGCCGGTCACCCCTGCAGGTCGGCGGCGAGCAGGTGCACCCTCTCGAACCGCTCGCGACGACCGGCGTCGTGGGCGGCGGGGCAGGGCCCGCCGTCGAGCTCTTCCGCGCCCGGGCGCTCGCGGCCCGCCCCGGCGCCGACCTGCCCGACGACGTCGTCGAACGGCTCTGCGCGCACCTCGACGGCCTGCCGCTCGCGATCGAGCTCGCTGCGGCGCGCGTGCGCACGCTGTCCGTCCAGGAGATCGAGCGCCGCCTCGACGCCCGCTTCGCGCTGCTCACCACGGGCGACCGCAGCGCCCCCGCGCGCCACCGGACCCTGCACGCCGTCATCGACTGGAGCTGGAACCTCCTCACCGCACCCCAGCAGGAGCTGCTGCGCCGCCTGTCCTTGCTGCCCGACGGGTTCGGCGTGCAGACGGCCCAGGCGGCCTCCGCCGTCGGGCTCGACGATGTCGAGGCGCTCGTCAACCAGTCCCTCCTGACCGTGACCGACGAACCTCTGTGCCGCACCGTGCGCTACCGCATGCTCGAGACCGTGCGTGAGTTCGGCGCGCTCGCGCTCGACGAGGCCGGTGAGCGCGAGACCGCCCAGGAAGCGACCTACCGATGGGCGGTCGACCTCGCACGTCGCGAGGTCGCCCGCCTCGAAGGGACCACGCAGGTCCCCGCGATGCTCGCCCTGCGCGTCGAGCAGGAGAACCTCCTGCACGTGCTGCGCACGGTGCTCGCGGCCGACCGCGCCGACGTGGTCCTGCCCGTCTTCCACGCGCTCGGCCTGCACTGGTCCCTGCGCGGTGCGCACACCGAGGTCGTCGGGCTCGGCCGCGACGTGCTGCGCGTCGTCGCGGGCTGGCAGGGCAGGCTCGTGCGGGGCATACCGGACGTCCCCGTCGAGCAGCTCACGCGCGAGGCGGGCATCGTGCTGTTCCTGCTCACCGCCTCGACGCCCAACGGGGACCCGGCCACCGGGGTCCGGGCCGCGGCGAGGCTGCGGCGCCTGCACCGCGACGCCGACATCGGCTCGCGCGCGGCCGCGCTCACCGACCTCCTGGCCGACGCGGGCGACCCGCTCGGCATGGGGCCGCGGCTCGCCGAGCTCCACACGTCCGACGACCCGTTCGTCGCGCTCGTGGCTCATCTGCTCAGCGCGCAGCTCTCGGAGAACAACGGACGCCTCGACGAGGCGATCGCCCAGGTCACGGTCGCGCACGGGTTCGCGACGCGCACCCAGGACACGTGGGGAGCCGCGACGTCGGCGCTCTTCCTCGCCCAGCTCGCGAGCGAGCAGGGCGACGCCGCGCGGGCGCTCGAGTGGGTGGACACGGCCCGCGAGGGGCTCGGCAGGCTGCACGCCGACGAGGACCTGCGCCAGCTCGACTGGCTCGAGGCGACCAACCTCGCGCTCGTCGGGCGCGTCGCGGAGGCAGAGCCGCTGTTCACGTCGCTCGTCGAGACCGACGACGACCCCGTGCCCTCCGGGATCGGGGGGACCGCGCACGAGCTGCGCTCGATCGGGCACGCCGGGCTGGCCGAGATCGCCGTCGCCCGCGGTGACCACGCGCGCGCCCTGGCCGAGCTCGAGGCCGCCAACGCGGCGGTCGGGAGCGGGGCCGCGCGGCGCTCGCCCTGGTACACGATGTTCGCGGCCGGCTGGCTGTCGACCCTGCTGCTGCCCGCGCCCGGGACGACCGGGCCGTGGGAGCCGGACGCGTTGCCCTCGGCCCAGGCCGAGCGCCTGGCCCGCGAGCTGCGGGTGCGGATGATCGCCGGTCATCGCGCCGCGCCCGGCATGGTCGACTACCCCGTCCTCGGCACGGCCGCGCTCGCCCTCGGGGCGTACCTGTGGGCCTCCCCGGGCCTCGACCGGGTCGACGACGGGCTCACCCTCCTCGAGCTCGCGCGCCGCATGGGAGCACGCCAGGACGTTCCCTCGCTCCGCACGCCCGCGCACGTCGCCTGGGCGCGCACCCTGCACGGTGACGCGCACGTGGACGAGGTGCGCGACGCCGTGGGGCAGCTGGGGCACGACGACCTGCCCGACCGGGTCATCAAGATCCTGCGCACCGCACCCTGGACCCGGCCCACGGCATGACGGGCGGGCGGTGCCCCGGCAAGATCCGCCGGGGCCCCCCCCCCCCCCCCCGCCCGTGGTCGATCGCGACGCTCAGGCCTTGCGCATGTACGCCCGCACCGTGAGCGGGGCGAAGACCGCGACGATGACCGCCGCGCCGACGAGCGAGATCACGGCGTCCGCACCGAGCACCCCGTCGTTCGTCAGCTCGCGCACCGCGGTGACCAGGTGCGAGACAGGGTTGAGGTTCACGAAGCCCTGGAGCCAGCCCGGCATGGTGTCGGGCTGGACGAACGCGTTCGACAGGAAAGTGAGCGGGAACAGGATGATCATCGAGATCCCCTGGACGCTCGACGCCGTCCGGGCGATCACGCCGAAGAACGCGAAGATCCAGCTCACGGCCCACGAGCACACGATCACGAGCAGGCCGGCCAGGACGACCGAACCCAGGCCGCCCGCCGGGCGGTAGCCCATGGCGTAGCCCATCGCGAACGTGAGCGTCGTCGCGATGCCGTACCGGACGGTGTCCGCGAGCAGCGCGCCCGACAACGGCGCGATGCGCGCGATCGGCAGCGAGCGGAAGCGGTCGAACACGCCCTTGTCCATGTCCTCGCGGAGCTGGACGCCCGTGACGACCGACGTCGTGATGACGGTCTGCACGAGGATGCCCGGGATGATGGTCGGCAGGTAGCTCACGACGTCGCCCGCGATCGCGCCGCCGAAGATGTACGTGAACATGAGCGTGAACAGGATCGGCTGGACCGTCACGTCGACGAGCTGCTCGGGCGTCCGGCGGATCTTGAGGAGCCCGCGGTACGCCATGGTGACCGTGTGGCGGACCGTCTGGCCGACGCTCGTGCGGTTGGACAGGCTGCGGTCGGAGCCGGCCTGGATCTGCTGACGGGGAGCGGTGAGGGTCGTGGTCATCGCAGGGCTTCCTCTCGCGTGCTGGTGGTGGCGTGGGCGACGTCGCCGGCGGCAGCCGTGCCCGGGCTGTCGTCCTCGACGTCGGCCGCGACGCCGTGGCCCGTGAGGGTCAGGAACACCTCGTCGAGGCTCGGCTTGTCCATGCTGATCGAGTCGACCGCGATGCGGGCCTCGCGCAGCCGGACCAGGAGGTCCGTGACCTCGTCGGGGCCCGTCACCGGGACCGTGATGCGCCGGGCCTCGGGGGACGTGGTCGCGGGCACGCCGAACGTCGTCACGATGTCGAGCGCCGACCCCAGGTCCGCGGCCGCGACGAGCCCGAGCTGGAGCGACTGGTTGCCGACCGCGTCCTTGAGCTCGTCGGCCGTGCCCTCCGCGACCACGCGGCCCCGGTCGATGACCGCGATCCGGTCCGCGAGCTGGTCCGCCTCGTCCAGGTACTGCGTCGTGAGCACGACCGTCGAACCCGTCGCGACGAGCTCGCGGATCGTGTCCCACATCTGCGCGCGGGTGCGAGGGTCGAGGCCCGTCGTGGGCTCGTCGAGGAAGATCAGCGGCGGCTGCGCGATGAGGCTCGCCGCGAGGTCCAGGCGACGGCGCATGCCGCCCGAGAAGTTCTTCAGGGGGCGCGTGGCCGCCTCGGTCAGGCCGAACGTCTCGAGGAGCTCGGCGGCCTTGCGTCGAGCCTCGGCCCGACCCAGTCCGAGCAGGCGCGAGAAGATCACGAGGTTCTCGGTCGCGCTCAGCGTCTCGTCGACCGAGGCGTACTGGCCCGTGACGCCTATGAGCTGGCGCACGACCTGGGACTCGCGGACGACGTCATGCCCGAAGACCCGGGCCTCGCCCGCGTCGGGGCGCAGGAGCGTCGCGAGCATGCTGATGGTGGTGGTCTTGCCGGCGCCGTTCGGGCCGAGCACGCCGTACACCGAGCCGGTGCGGATGCTCAGGTCGACGCCGTCGACCGCCCGGTTGTCGCCGAACGTCTTGACGAGGCCGTGTGCCTCGACCGCCCATTCGTGGGTCATGGATTCCTCCTGGTGGCTGATGGACCCAGCCTCCGGGAGGTGCCTGTCACGGCGGTGTCAGGGCGCTGTCACGTCGCTGTCGCCGCCGGGGCCCCCGGCGGCTCCCTGGACGCAGAAGGGCCACCGTCCCGAGGGGACGGTGGCCCATCTGGAACGCCGTGCGGCGCCCGGAGCGGTCAGTCGCGGACGCGGAACGAGAGCAGCGTCCAGGTGAGCGACGTGATGAGCAGGCCGGCGCCCAGCATGTGCGCCGCGACCAGGATCTCCGGCAGGCCCGTGAAGTACTGCACGTAGCCGATCAGGCCCTGCAGGAGCGTCACGGCGACCAGCACCACGACGGCCTTGCGGGCACGGGCGGGCGCGTCGGCCTGTCGGAGGACCCGCACCGCGAGCACGACGAGCACGATCAGGAAGAGCCACACCGAGGCCGCGTGGAGCTTGCTGACGAGCGCCGGGTCGAGGGCGAAGCGGTACGCGACCTCGTCGTCGCCCCCGTGCGGGCCCGAGCCCGTGGCCAGGACCCCCAGGACGAGGAGCGGCACCGAGACGGCCGCGAGCACGCGACCCACGACACGGGTGCCCGCGTCGACGACGGCCACAGGCGCCTTGTCGCCCTCGCCGTGGCGGTAGAGCAGGTACGCCGAGACCCACACGAGCGCGGCCGAGACGAGGAAGTGGAACCCGACGACCGCGGGGTGCAGGTGCAGCAGCACCGTGATGCCGCCGATCACGGCCTGCGCCGCGACACCACCGAGCGGCGCCCAGCCGAGTCGCCGGTACGAGGACGAGCGCGAAGCGTCCGTCCACACGAGCAGCAGGAGCGCGACCGCGATGATCCCCAGCACGCCCGTGAGCGTGCGGTTGCCGAACTCGATGATCGGGTGGATCGACATCGCGGAGTGGAACTCGGGCGTGAAGCTCCCGGGCTCGCACAGCGGCCACGTCGAGCAGCCGAGCCCGGAGCCCGTCAGACGCACCGCGCCCCCGGTCACGATGATGCCGATCTGGCCGACGAGGTTCGCGACGAGGACCGGTCGGGTCCAGCGGCGGAAGCGGCCGACCTTCGCGTACCAGGCGGGGGAGGTGGGTACGGGGGCGAGTTCTGCGCTGCTCACCGTCCAAAGGTAGCCGCGCGCGGAGCGGCGCCCGCCATCCGGGCGCGGCGTCCGGGTGTGATGTTGGCCCGGATCGGGCGCGGGGCCGCGGGAGAGCGAGCGGGCAGGCTCCGAGAGGCGAGCGTCGAGCAGGCGAGTTCTTGACACGACCGATACTCTGACGAGACTTTTTCTCGACCGTCCAGGGGGTTCGCATGGTTGCTCGCCGTCCATCCGTCGTCGCTCGGCCCGGCCGCCTGCTGGCGGTGACCCTGACCCTGGGCGTCCTCGCAGGCTGCACGTCAGGGGACCAGGCGCAGCCGGGCCCGAGCGCAGCGCACGCGACGGACGGTGGAGGGACGAGCGCGCCGTCGGACCCGACGCCGAGCCCGACCTCGACCGCCGTGGACGGAGCAGGGGACGGCACCCAGGAACCGCCCGTGGTGACAGGACCTGCGGACGGCCCCGACGAGCACGTGCCGGACCCCGAGGAGCTGCGCCGGGTGCTGGTCGACACCTACACCCCGCTCATGGTGCTCCAGCCCCAGGGGTTCTCGGTGTCCCACAGGTTCCAGGCCCGTGACGGGTGGACCGTCCTGAGCTCGAACGGGAGGTGCGCCCTGTCCACCACCACGACCGCGGCTCCGACCGACGGCCCGACGGACGACGTCCCGGGCGCCGCACGGGACGCGTCGTTCGCGGTGCTCCGGGACGTCCTCGCCGCCGAGCGGGGTGCGAAGAACGTGTCCGCCGAGTTCGAGTCCCTCGTGCTCGGGGAGGAGCGGACCGAGCCACGGAAGGGCACCAACGTCGCGACCCAGGAGTGGACCGTCGACCGCGCAGGGTCGCCGGTCCGGAGCAGGGTCCTCGTCCGGGCGAGGACGTTCACGAGCTACTCCGGGGTGGCGATGCGGACCAGCACCGTCCTGTCCTTCGAGTGCACTGGCACGACGATCGACGAGAAGGCGTGGACCGCCGTGCTGGAGTGGCTGCGCCTGCCCGCCACGGCGGCAGAGGCCGCGGGGGCCTGGCCCGGCGCCTGAGGCGACCTGGGGCCGGCGGCCCCTCGGTGCCGGCAGACCCTCAGTGCCAGCGGAACAGCTTGCCCGCTCCCCACCCGAGGGCCGCGGTCCAGCCGAGCAGCACGACCACCGAGAACGCGGGCACCTCGCCGAGGAGCAGCGCTCCCCGCATGGCCTCGCCGAGCGCGCCCGACGGCAGCAGCAGCGCGACCTGCTCGAGCGCCCCGGGGAGCTGGGCCGCAGGGACGAGCACGCCGCCCGCGACGGTCAGCAGGACGAGCAGCAGGTTCGCGACCGCGAGCACGCCCTCGGCGCGCAGCGTCCCCGCGAGCAGGAGTGCGAGGCTCGTGAACGCCGCGGTGCCGAGCAGCACCGCGAGCAGCGCGGGCAGGATCCCCGCCGGGTCCGGGGACCAGCCCAGGGCGAGCGCGACCCCGCCGAGCACGACCACCTGGACCACCTCGACCGCGAGCACCCCGAGGATCTTCCCCGCGAGCAGGCCTCCGCGGCCCAGCGGCGTCGTGGACAGCAGCCGCAGGACGCCGTTGCGACGGTCGAACGCCGTCGCGATGGCCTGCGACGTGAACGCCGTCGACATGACGGCCAGCGCCAGGACGCCCGGGGTCACGAAGTCGATGCGCGAGTACCCCTGCGTGTCGAGGTCGATGAAGGACGTGCGAGCGAGCCCGACGAGCAGCATCACGGGCAGGATGATCGTCACGAGCAGCTGCTCACCGTTGCGCAGGATCATGCGCGTCTCGAACGCCGTCTGCGACGCGACCCGGCGCCACGCGGGGGCGGCTCCGTCTGTCGCGGCCGGCGCGGCGGGGTCCGAGGCGACCGGGCCGGCCGTCGTCTGGTCGGTCATCGGAGCTCTCGTCCTGTCAGGTCGAGGAACACGTCCTCGAGGGTGCGGCGGCCGATCGTCAGGCGCGAGGCGAGCGCTCCCTCGTCCGCGAGCCACGCGGTCACGACGGCGACGGTCGACGGGTCGACCGGCCCGGTCACGCTGTACGAGCCGGGCTGCGTCTCGGTGACGGTCCACGCCGAGGCGGGCGACGTCGTCGGGCCGGACTCGACCCGCTTGCGGAGCGCACCGGTGTCCAGGCCCTCGCGGGCCTCCAGGCGCAGCGTGCGGTTCCCGTCCGCGGACGGGCCCGCGTGCAGGAGCTCGGCGGTCGCGCCCGAGGCGATGACCTGCCCGTGGTCCACGATGTACACGTGGTCCGCGAGGTCCTCGGCCTCGTCCATGAGGTGCGTCGTCAGGACGATCCCGACGCCGTCCGCGCGCAGCTCGCGCACGAGCTCCCACACCGCGTGGCGGCTCTGGGGGTCCATGCCCGCGCTCGGCTCGTCGAGGAACACGACCTCGGGGCGGCCCACGATCGCCGCGGCGAGCGCGAGGCGTTGACGTTGACCGCCCGACAGGCGCCGGACCGTCGTCCGGGCGAAGCTCGCGAGCCCCAGGCGTTCCGTGATCTCCGCCACGTCGCGAGGGTTCGCGTACATCGACGCGACGTGGTGCAGCATCTCCAGCGCGCGCACGCCCGTGGGCAGCCCGCCGTCCTGGAGCATGACCCCGACGCGCGGGCGCAGGTCGCGCGCGTTCAGCAGGGGGTCGAGGCCGAGGACCCGCACGCTGCCCTCGTCGGGGGCGCGCAGGCCTTCGCAGCACTCGATCGTGGTGGTCTTGCCGGCCCCGTTGGGGCCGAGGACGGCGGTCACGGCGCCTCGGGAGGCGGTCAGGCTCAGGTGGTCGACGACCGCCCGGCCGTCATAACGCTTGACCACGTCCTGGAGGACGACGGCGGGGGAGTCGGGCACGGTGGCGATTGTAGGGGAGCCGGCTGGGGGTGGCTGTGAGGTACGCCTTGCTTGCGTCGGAACAATTAGCGCATGAGACTGTTACCTATATCGATGACGCCTCCCGGGATCTTTGCGCGCCCGTGGGCCAGGCGGAAGGAACCCAGCAGGCCGACGACGTGGAGGTGAGGAATGAGCGACGACGCACCTACCTCCCGCGCCGTGCCGCCCGCAGGACCCCTCGCCCTCCAGGGCCCGAACGACATGCACGCCCCAGTCGACGGGGACGGCACCACGCGCGAGCGCGTGCTCGCGCTCATCGTCTCCGACGGTCCCGTGAGCGCTGCCTCGCTCGCGACCGACCTCGGCCTCACGCCCGCAGGCGTCCGCCGTCACCTCGCCCAGCTCGAGACCGACGGGCTCATCGCCGTCCACGAGTCGGGCGCGGGCACCGGGATGCGCGGGCGTCCTGCCCGCCACTACGTCGCCACGAACCGCGGCCAGTCCGAGCTCTCGGGCGCCTACCCCGACCTCGCGACGCAGGCGCTGCGCTACCTGCGGGACGTCGCCGGGGAGGACGCGGTCGAGGAGTTCGCGCACCGCCGCCTCGAGGAGCTCACCGACCGCTACGCGAGCCGCATCACGGCCGACGACGTCGCGGGCCGTGCCGAGCAGCTCGCCACGGTCCTCGCGGAGGACGGGTTCGCGGCGAGCGTGCGCCCCGTCGCCGGGACCGCGACCGTCCAGCTCTGCCAGGGGCACTGCCCCGTCCAGCACGTCGCCGAGGAGTTCCCCCAGCTCTGCGACGCCGAGGCCCAGGTCTTCTCCCAGCTCCTCGGCTCGCACGTCCAGCGGCTCGCGACCCTCGCGGGCGGCGGGCACGCCTGCACGACCAACGTCCCCGTGCTCCCCGCGGTGACC
Organism: Oerskovia gallyi; assembly: GCF_014836745.1. Classification (NCBI taxonomy): domain Bacteria; kingdom Bacillati; phylum Actinomycetota; class Actinomycetes; order Micrococcales; family Cellulomonadaceae; genus Oerskovia; species Oerskovia gallyi. The sequence goes on along the minus strand of NZ_JACSQE010000011.1, from coordinate 152,169 downwards.
CGCGCCCCCGAGGCGAGCGACGCCGTCGGGTACCAGACCACCGGACGCCGTGCCACCGCGCGCGGACCGCGCGCCCCGGCGCACCCCCCAGCACGACACCCCGAACCGACAGGTTCATCGACCATCGCCCCACCGCCCCCCTCCGTCGTCGACGGAACGTGGAAGGAATGACATGAGCGCTCCCACCCAGGACACCGCCGGCGTGTCCCAGAGCACCGGCCAGTCCGACGAGGAGATCATCGCCTCGATCGGCTCCTACGGCTACGGCTGGCACGACAAGGACGACGCCGGCGCGACGGCGCAGCGTGGCCTCTCCGAGGCGGTCGTGCGCAACATCTCCGCGCTCAAGAGCGAGCCCGAGTGGATGCTGAACTACCGCCTCAAGGCCCTGCGCCTGTTCGACAAGAAGCCCATGCCCAACTGGGGCAGCGACCTGTCGGGCATCGACTTCGACAACATCAAGTACTTCGTGCGGTCCACCGAGAAGCAGGCGACCTCGTGGGACGACCTGCCCGAGGACATCAAGGAGACCTACGACAAGCTCGGCATCCCCGAGGCGGAGAAGCAGCGCCTCGTCGCCGGCGTCGCGGCCCAGTACGAGTCCGAGGTGGTCTACCACCAGATCAACGAGGAGCTCGAGAAGCAGGGCGTCATCTTCCTCGACACCGACACCGCGCTGCGCGAGCACCCCGAGCTCTTCCAGGAGTACTTCGGCACCGTCATCCCCTCGGGTGACAACAAGTTCGCCGCGCTCAACTCGTCCGTGTGGTCCGGCGGCTCGTTCGTCTACGTCCCCCCGGGCGTCCACGTCGAGATCCCGCTCCAGGCCTACTTCCGCATCAACACGGAGAACATGGGCCAGTTCGAGCGCACGCTGATCATCGCGGACGAGGGCTCGTACGTGCACTACGTCGAGGGCTGCACCGCCCCGATCTACTCGAGCGACTCGCTGCACTCCGCGGTCGTCGAGATCATCGTCAAGAAGAACGCCCGCGTGCGTTACACGACCATCCAGAACTGGTCGAACAACGTGTACAACCTCGTCACCAAGCGTGCGACGGCCGCCGAGGGCGCGACGATGGAGTGGGTCGACGGCAACATCGGCTCCAAGGTCACCATGAAGTACCCCGCGATCTACCTGCTCGGCGAGCACGCCAAGGGCGAGACGCTGTCGATCGCGTTCGCGGGCGAGGGCCAGCACCAGGACGCGGGCGCCAAGATGGTGCACGCCGCCCCCCACACGTCCTCCTCGATCGTCTCGAAGTCCGTGGCGCGCGGCGGTGGGCGCACGTCCTACCGCGGTCTCGTCCAGGTCCTCGAGGGAGCGGAGCACTCCGCCTCCACCGTTCTGTGCGACGCGCTGCTCGTCGACCAGATCTCCCGGTCCGACACCTACCCGTACGTCGACGTCCGCGAGGACGACGTGTCGATGGGTCACGAGGCGACCGTGTCGCGCGTGAGCGAGGACCAGCTGTTCTACCTCATGTCCCGAGGCATGGCGGAGACCGAGGCCATGGCCATGATCGTGCGCGGGTTCGTCGAGCCCATCGCCCGTGAGCTGCCCATGGAGTACGCGCTCGAGCTCAACCGCCTCATCGAACTGCAGATGGAAGGGTCCGTCGGCTAAATGACTACTACTGCGAGCACCACACAGACCGAGCCGGTCGGCCTGAGCACGGACCACTCCCAGGCCGTCCAGGACGGCGCTCACTCGCACGGGGTCGGCGGCACGCCGCAGGGCTCCCGCGCCGAGCGCATCACCTCGTTCGACCCGGCCGTCATCACCGAGCCCACGGGCCGCGAGGAGGAGTGGCGCTTCTCCCCGGTCAAGCGCCTCGCCCCGCTGTTCTCGACCCAGCTCGGCAGCGCCGGCGTGCGCACGACCGTGGTCGAGGCCCCCGAGGTCAACGTCGCGATCGTCGGCCGTGACGACGAGCGCCTCGGCCGTGCGGGCGTCCCGGGCGACCGCACCGCCGTGACCGCGTGGAACGCGTTCGCCGAGGCGACCGTCGTCACGATCCCGGCCGAGGCCGTGGCCAGCGACATCACGTCCGTGCGCATCGAAGGACTGTCCGACGAGCCCACCGCGACGCACCTGCTGATCCAGGCCGAGCGCCACAGCGAGTCCGTCGTGGTCATCGACCACGTGGGCTCCGCGACGCTCACCGAGACCGTCGAGATCGTCGTCGAGGACGGCGCGCACCTCACGGTCGTCTCCGTGCAGGACTGGAGCGCGGGCGCCGTGCACGCGAGCTCGCACCGCGCTCGCATCGGCCGCGACGCCAAGCTCAAGCACGTCGTCGTGACCTTCGGCGGAGACGTCGTCCGTGTGACCCCGGACGCCGAGTTCACCGGTACCGGTGGCGAGGTCGAGATGGTCGGCCTGTACTTCGCGGACGCCGACCAGCACCAGGAGCACCGCCTCTTCGTCGACCACGCCGTGCCGAGCTGCAAGTCGCGCGTCACCTACAAGGGCGCGCTGCAGGGCGAGGGCGCGCACACGGTCTGGGTCGGCGACGTGCTGATCCGTACCGAGGCCGAGGGCACCGACACCTACGAGCTCAACCGCAACCTCGTCCTGTCGGACGGCGCGCGCGCGGACTCGGTGCCGAACCTCGAGATCGAGACGGGCCTCATCGAGGGAGCCGGGCACGCCTCGGCGACCGGCCGCTTCGACGACGAGCAGCTCTTCTACCTGCAGGCGCGCGGCATCCCCGAGGCCGACGCGCGTCGCCTCGTGGTCCGCGGGTTCTTCGCCGAGCTCATCCAGGAGATCGGCGTCCCCTCGGTCGAGGAGCGCCTGCTCACCTCGATCGAGGCCGAGCTCGCCAAGTCGATGAGCGTCATCGAAGGCCGGTGACCCGACCCGCATGACTGCACAGCTTGCTTGCATGACCGACGACGTGGCGCCCGAGGAGGCGCTGCGTGTGGAGCTCGAGGGCGAGAGCGGCCCCGTCGAGGTCGCGGTCGTCCGCGACGGCGACGGGAACTGGCACGCCATCTCGGACATCTGCTCCCACGGCGCGGTCTCGCTGTCCGACGGCGAGGTCGAGGGCTGCTTCATCGAGTGCTGGCTGCACGGCTCGCAGTTCGACCTGCGGACCGGCATGCCCACCGCGCTGCCCGCGATGCGCCCCGTGCCCGTCTACCCGGTCACGATCGACGGCGAGCGCGTGCTCGTCGACATCGACCAGACCGTCTCCCCGTCCTGACCCCCTGAACTTTCTCGAATACTGGAGAACACCACATGTCCACTCTGGAGATCCGCGACCTGCACGTCAGCGTCGAGACCAAGGAAGGGCCGAAGCCGATCCTGCGCGGCGTCGACCTGACCATCAACGCGGGCGAGACCCACGCGATCATGGGCCCCAACGGCTCGGGCAAGTCGACCCTCGCCTACTCGATCGCCGGCCACCCCAAGTACACGATCACGAGCGGCACCGTGACGCTCGACGGCGAGGACGTCCTCGCGATGACGGTCGACGAGCGCGCCCGCGCGGGCATGTTCCTCGCCATGCAGTACCCGGTCGAGGTCCCCGGCGTGTCCGTCTCGAACTTCCTGCGCACCGCCAAGACCGCGATCGACGGCGAGGCCCCCGCGCTGCGCACGTGGGTCAAGGACGTCAAGGGCGCCATGGAGAACCTGCGCATGGACTCGTCCTTCGCGGAGCGCTCGGTCAACGAGGGCTTCTCCGGTGGTGAGAAGAAGCGCCACGAGATCCTGCAGATGGAGCTCCTCAAGCCGAGCATCGCGATCCTCGACGAGACCGACTCGGGCCTCGACGTCGACGCGCTGCGCATCGTCTCCGAGGGCGTCAACCGCGCCAAGGAGTCCACGGACGTCGGCGTGCTGCTCATCACGCACTACACGCGCATCCTGCGCTACATCAAGCCGGACTTCGTGCACGTGTTCGTCGACGGCCGCATCGCCGAGGAGGGCGGCCCCGAGCTCGCCGACCGTCTCGAGAACGAGGGCTACGACCGCTTCCTGACGACGGGCGCGGCCACGGCCTGACCTGGGCCTGCGGGTGGCCGGTCCGCCGGCCACCCGCCCGCCAGATCTCGGCGGGCACCTGACACCTTGAGGAGACTTCCGATGACCACCACCGACACCGTGCGGGCCGGGCTGAGCGCCACCGAGCTCGCCGCCGTGCGAGCCGACTTCCCGCTGCTCGCCCGCACGGTGCGGGGTGGCCGTCCGCTCGTCTACCTCGACTCGGGCGCCACGTCGCAGAAGCCGCAGGTCGTCCTCGACACCGAGGTCGACTTCTACGAGGAGCGCAACGCCGCGGTGCACCGCGGCGCGCACCAGCTCGCGGAGGAGGCGACCGAGGCGTTCGAGGACGCCCGGTCGGCGGTCGCCCGCTTCGTGGGGGCCGACGCAGACGAGATCGTCTGGACGTCCGGGGCGACGGCCGCGATCAACCTCGTCACGTACGCGCTGTCCAACGCGACGATCGGTCGTGGGGGAGAGGCGGCCCGCCGCTTCGCCCTGGCGCCGGGCGACGAGATCGTCCTGACCGAGGCCGAGCACCACGCCAACCTCGTGCCGTGGCAGGAGCTCGCCGCGCGCACGGGCGCCGTGCTGCGCTGGTTCGGCGTCGACGACGACGGGCGCATCCGCGTCGACGAGGCGGACTCGGTCATCACCGAGCGCACGCGTGTCGTCGCGTTCACGCACGCCTCGAACGTGACGGGCGCGATCACGCCAGTCGCGCCGATCGTGGCACGGGCCAAGGAGGTCGGGGCGCTCACGTTCCTCGACGCGTGCCAGTCCGTGCCGCACCTGCCCGTGGACCTGCACGCCCTCGACGTCGACTTCGCGGCGTTCTCGGGGCACAAGATGCTCGGCCCCACGGGGATCGGGGCGCTCTACGGGCGCCGTGAGCTGCTCGAGGCGCTGCCCCCGGTCACGACCGGCGGGTCCATGATCGAGGTCGTCACCATGACCGAGGCCACGTACATGCCGCCGCCGCAGCGCTTCGAGGCCGGCACGCAGGCCGTCGCGCAGATCGTCGGCCTCGGCGTCGCCGCGCAGTACCTCGACGAGCTGGGCATGGAGAACGTCGCCGCCCACGAGCACGACCTCGCGGTCGAGCTCCTCAAGATCGCCGACGTCCCGGGCGTGCGGATCATCGGCCCGGCCACACCGGAGGACCGCCTCGCGGTCGTCTCGTTCGTCGTCGAGGGCGTCCACGCGCACGACGTGGGCCAGGTGCTCGACGCCGCCGGGATCGCCGTGCGGGTCGGTCACCACTGCGCGCAGCCCCTGCACCGCCGGTTCGGGATCGCCGCCACGGCGCGCGCCTCGGCCTCGGTGTACACGACGTCCGAGGACGTCACGGCGTTCCGGGAAGGTTTGGCGGGGGTCCGGGCGTTCTTCTCAGTGGACTGAGAACCCGCACGTCCCTCACTTGTTCGCGCGGTCCCCACGGCCACGCAGGATGTACCGAAGGAGCACGACCCCCGCCATGAGCAGCTCGTTGGAGCAGATGTACCAGCAGGTCATCCTCGACCACGCGAAGTCCCCCCACGGGCGAGGCTTCGTGGAACTCTCGGAGGGGCACCTGCACGGTGAGTCGCACCAGATCAACCCCACGTGCGGCGACGAGGTCACGATGCGCGTCGAGTTCGACACCGCCGACCCGCAGTCCCCGACCATCTCGAGCGTGAGCTGGGAGGGGCAGGGCTGCAGCATCTCGCAGGCTTCCCTGTCGGTGCTCACGGACCTCGTCACCGGGGCACCCGTCGCGGAGTCCGAGCACCTCGGCGACGTCTTCCGCCAGCTCATGCAGTCGCGCGGCAAGGGCCTCGACGACGACCTCGAGGACCAGCTCGGCGACGCCACGGCCTTCACCGGGGTCGCACAGTTCCCGGCCCGCATCAAGTGCGCGCTGCTCGGCTGGGCCGCGCTGCGTGACACCCTGGCGACGTCGGGGGTCCTCACGGACGCCCACTCCACCCAGCAGCCCGCGCTCGACCAGACCACGTCCCCTCAGTCACCTCAGGAGAACCGATGACGACCGAGACCCCCGCCGCCTCCGCGGCGCCGACCCCGCCGACCGCGGCCGACGTCGAGGAGGCCATGCGCGACGTCATCGACCCCGAGCTCGGGATCAACGTCGTAGACCTCGGCCTCGTCTACGGCATCCAGGTCGACCAGAACAACCACGCGGTCATCGACATGACGCTCACGTCCGCGGCCTGCCCGCTGACCGACGTCATCGAGGACCAGACGGCGCAGTCCCTCGACGGGCTGATCGACGGCTTCCGGGTCAACTGGGTCTGGATGCCGCCGTGGGGCCCCGAGAAGATCACGCAGGACGGCAAGGACCAGCTGCGCGCGCTGGGTTTCAACGTCTGACGTCAGCCCTCACTGAGGGTCGTGCGTCGAAGGGGCCGTCGTTCCTCCCGGAACGGCGGCCCCTTCGACGTGCTCGTCAGTTCGTGCCCGCCGACCGGGGGGACATGGCCGGCGGCCGGTCAGCCCGCGCGAGCCGCGGCGCCCGCACTCACTTCGAGTGCTTGTGGTCCGTCCCCGGGTAGACGGCGTCCACCTCGACCTCGACGAGCCACCCGTTGACCGGCAGGTTCTCGATCTCGAGCGCGAAGCGCGAGGGACGCGCCTCGTTGACGACCATCGGCTGAGTCGTCACGGAGCCGAGCTGGACGTCGAGCGTCGCGCCGGTCGCGAGGTTCGTGTTGGCGAAGAACTGACGGTACGCGCGGTTCCACCCCGCGAAGTCCATCTTCGCCTCGCCCTCGGGGTTCTGCAGGAAGACCCGCATCGAGACGACGTCCTCATAGGACAGCCCGGCCTTCGTGAGGTTCTCACCGATGCGCATGAGGGCGTTGATGCCCTGGGCCTCGGTGAGCGTGACCCCGGCGGGCAGCTGTCCGCCCGGGAAGACGTCGATCGGGATGTACCGTGCCTCGGCCGACACGCCGGGGGCCGTGTTCATCGCCGACGGACCGAGTCCCGAGGACTTGTACCAGGAGACGTTCTTGCCGATCGCGACGCCGTCGGCGATCGAGGCCGTGTCGCCCGTGATGAACGAGACGGCCTCGGTGGGCGCGGGCTCGAAGAGCTTGCCCTTCGCGTAGGCGGTGCCCGGGACGGCGACGGCTGCGGTCACGACGACCGCGGCGATGACCTTGACGCTGTTCTTCATGAGGACCTCCGGTGGCGGTGCAGCGCGCGGGGGCGCCTGGCACGTGTTCGGTCCGGCGGGTACCGGATGGCGAGGACCGTAGTGAGGTGCCGTTTCGGCGCGATGAACGCGGAGGTTCGGGCTGAAGTCGGACTGATGCCTCGTATCACCCGATCCACATGCAGAGGGCATCCGACCGGAACCTCGCGAAACAGACTTGTTACTACCCGCAACTGTCAGGAAACGCTGGAGAACCGTCCTGGGAACGTACGGCGCCTAGCGTCACGCACGGTGCTGGCGGCGGCACCCGGCGCGTGCGGCCGTGAACCCCGTCCGTCAGACCGACAAGACGAGAGGTAGGGCATCGTGGTCTCAGAGAACGACTCCTCCGGCGTCTCACGCCGAAGCTTCCTCCAGGCGGTCGGCGTGGGTTCGAGCGCCGGCGTCATGTTCGCGACGATGGGCGCCGTCGGGCTGGCTCCGACGGCTGCGGCGCAGCCGCGGAACGAGTCCTGGACCCCTCCCCAGGGCAGCGACTTCTCGCTGACCGGGCGCTCGGCCAAGAAGGTCGTCGTCGTCGGAGCCGGTCCCGCCGGCCTGGCGTCGGCGTACGAGCTGCAGAAGGCCGGCTACAAGGTCACGGTGCTCGAGGCTCGCCACCGGGTCGGCGGTCGCACCCTCACGATCCGCGGCGGAGACTCCGAGACGGACGTCAACGGCGTCACCCAGACCGCGCGCTTCGCCGACGGCCTCTACATGAACGCGGGTGCCGGGCGCATCGCGCAGTGGATGGTCACCATGGACTACCTGCGTGAGCTGGGTGTGCCGTACGAGGTCTTCACCAATGCGAACGCCGATGCCTACCTCTACAACGAGCGCTCGGGCGCGACCCCGGGCAACCCGGTCCGCTACCGCACGGCCAAGGCCGACGTATTCGGGTACACCTCGGAGCTGCTCAGCATGGCGGCCGACCAGGGCGCGCTCGACCAGAGGCTGACCGCCGCGGACAAGGAGAACTTGCGGTCCTTCCTGCGCAGCTGGGGGTCGCTGACGGCCGACGGGAAGTACCAGGGCGGGAGCAACCGCGGGTACTCGGTCTACCCGACGGCGTGGAACGAGCACGGCACGCCGCTGCCCGGACCGGGCACGGTCTCGGAGGTGCTCGCCTCGAAGGTGGGGCAGTACTTCCCGTTCGAGATCAACTGGGAGCAGTCGATGCTCATGTTCCAGCCCAAGGGCGGCATGGACACGACCTACGAGTACTTCGTGCGCGCCATCGGCAAGCAGAACGTGCTCTTCAACTCACCGGTCACCGGCGTCGAGAACACGAGCAGCGGGGTCAAGGTCACCTACACCGCGGCGAACGGCAAGGCGCGGCAGATCGAGGTGGACTTCGCGATCGTGTCCGCTCCTGCGGGCCTCATGCGTCGCTGGGCCACCAATTGGGGGCCCGACATCGACGCCGCGCTGGGCGAGTTCGCGGTCGGCTCCCCTGCGGGCAAGATCGGGCTGCAGTACCGGTCCCGCTTCTGGGAGGACGACCACCGCATCTTCGGCGGGATCACCGAGACGGATATGGACCTGGCCCACGTCTGGTATCCGTCGTACGGGTACGGCGAGAAGAAGGGTCTCGTCGTCGGGTACTACAACACGGGGGCGAATGCGCGGGCCTATGCCGACATGACCCCCAGGCAGCGACAGATGCGCGCCGTCGAGCAGGGCGTCAAGATCCACGGCGAGAAGTACCGCACGGAGCTGGAGAGCTCGTTCTCGATCGCCTGGCACAAGGTGCCGTACATCGAGGGCGCCTGGGCGTACCCGAACACCGGGTCACCGCGGTTCAAGCAGCTCCAGCAGGGAACCGGCAACACGTACTTCGCGGGGGACTGGATGTCCGAGATCTCCGCGTGGCAGCACGGTGCCTTCTGGTCGGCGCGGTACGCGGTGCAGAACCTCCACCAGCGCGTCATGGCGACCTGATGCGCACGAGGTCCGGGTTCCCCGACTCGTTCGAGGAGCCCGGACCGGCTGCTCGTCCGGCATGCTCGTCGGCGCCTGGGCGCGGGGCGCATCGCCCGTGCCCCGGAGCGCCGGAATCCAGCCCGACCCGGCGCGTTCACCCGTCGGCTGCCGCCCCGGGCGGGCCCTCCAGGACGCGTGGGCGGTACTCGACGAACTGGATGCCGGTGTCGAAGGTGCGATGGTCGATCATCTCGAGGGCCACGTCGGGGTAGCCGTCGTAGATCCGCTCGGATCCCGTCGCGCCGGTGATCACGGGGAACATCCCGACGCGGAACCGGTCGACGAGTCCGGCGCTCAGCAGCGCCCGTGCCAGGCTGAGGCTGCCGATCGTGCTGAGGATCCCGTCCTCGTGGTCCTTCAGGGCGCGGACCGCCTCGACCGCGTCGCCGCGCACGAGCGTGGAGTTGGCCCACGTCAACGGCTCGGGGAGCGTGCTGGAGAAGACCACCTTCCGCGCGGCCGTGAGCTCGTCGACCGAGGCCTCCTCGTCGGCCGTGAACTCGTCCGTCCCCTCCGGCATCTGACCGGCCGCGAATCCCGACATCAGCCGGTAGGTGTTCGCACCCATCAGGTAGGTGACCTCGGGGTGCTCCTGCAGCCACCCGAGGTACTCAGGCCCTTCGAGCCCCCAGAACCCGGGCCAGCCCTCGCCCGACGCATAGCCGTCGAGCGAGGTGATGAAGTCGACGAGCAGCTCTGCCATGGGTCCGTCCCCGTCCGTGTCGTTCCCCTGCCGTGGCGCCGCCTGGCGGCGGCCTGGTCTCACCACTGAGACGGCGGCACGACCGGAAACTCATCGGTCCGGGGCGCTCAGAGCGTCGACGCCTCGAGCGCGTTGCAGTCCTGGAGCGTCCCGCCGTCGTAGCCCGTCATGAACCAGCGCTGGCGCTGCTCGCTCGACCCGTGGGTCCACGCCTCGGGGTTCACCGAGCCGGTCGCGGACTGCTGGATGCGGTCGTCGCCCACGGCGGACGCGGCGGAGAGGGCGTCCTTCAGCTCGTCCGGGCTGATCTCCTGCAGGAACGGCACGCCGCGGTCGGGGTCGATCGTCTTCGCCGCGGTCCCCGCCCACATGCCTGCGAGGCAGTCGGCCATGAGCTCGATGCGCACCGAGTCGGACTCGGGTCCGGTGCCGGACCGGTCCGCCGACGCCATGACCCCGGAGAGCTGTTCGATGTGGTGGCCGAACTCGTGCGCCGTGACGTACTCCTCGGCGAGCGGACCGCCCGAGGACCCGAAGCGGTCGCGCAGCTCGTCGAAGAACGAGACGTCGATGTACACGGTCTGGTCGGGCGGGCAGTAGAAGGGCCCGACAGCGCTGGTCGCCGCACCGCAGCCCGTCTGGGTCGACCCCGTGAAGCTGTAGACCTCCGGGAGGACGTACTCGACGCCGACCTGCGCGGGGAGCGCTTCAGCCCAGTAGGCGTCGAGCGACTGGGCGGTCGCCGACAGCCGGCACTCACGCTCGCTGTTGGCCTGCTCGACCGTGCACTCCTCGACGAACTGCTGCTGCGCGGTGTCCTCGGCCCCGGAAGGCTGGACCACCTGGTCGCTCACCGACCCCAGCACGCTGCCCAGGTCGCCGCCGTTGAGCAGCGCGACCACGACTGCCACGAGCACGGCGGCGAGGCCACCGCCCGCGATCACGGGTCCCTTGCCGCGCCCGCCCTTGCGGACCCGGCCACCCTCGAATGAACCACCCTCGTTGAACGTCACGGGTCAACGCTACTCGTCGCCGCAGGTCACGGCGTCCTGCGGTGCGACGTCGGGCGAGGACGGCCGGTCGGTGGTAGCGGCCCGACGGCACCGCTCACCTCGGTCGCGTCCCGCGCCCGCCCGCAGCCCGTACCGGGAAGGCGAGCGCCGCCGTCGGGCAGGCGAGGGCCGAGAACGGGCTTGAGGTCGCAACGGCGCCCGGGACGACCGCAACCCCGTCCTCAGCACCCCAGGCGCGACCAGCAGCCCGACTGTGACGGACCAGCCCGCGAAATCCCGTTCCGTGCGCGGGCTCCCGGCACTAGAATCGGTGGCGTTTGTGTCTCGCGCACAGCGCGACCGCGCGAACCCCTACGCCCCCTGAACACCTCACCATCCTGCCGGAGGAATTCTCTGTGATCACTGCCCACGCCGTCGAGCTGCGCGTCGGCGCCCGCGTCCTGCTGGACGAGGCGTCCTTCCGCATCGCAGCCGGAGACCGGATCGGCCTGGTGGGTCGCAACGGAGCGGGCAAGACCACCCTGACGAAGACCCTCGCGGGGGAGACCCAGCCCACGGCCGGGCAGATCGTGCGCACGGGAGACGTCGGCTACCTGCCGCAGGACCCGCGCACGGGCGACCTCGACGTGATCGCGATGGACCGCGTCCTCTCGGCACGTGGCCTCGACGTGCTGGTCCGCAAGATGCGTGAGACCGAGGGGGAGATGGCGAGCGCCGACGAGGAGACCCACCTCGCCGCGATGGAGCGCTACCCCAAGCTCGAGGAGCGGTTCACGGCCGCGGGCGGCTACGCCGCGGAGAGCGAGGCGCAGCGCATCACGTCGAACCTGGGCCTCGACGACCGCATCCTCGCGCAGCCCCTCAAGACTCTCTCGGGTGGCCAGCGCCGACGCATCGAGCTCGCGCGCATCCTGTTCTCGGGGGTCGAGACCCTGCTGCTCGACGAGCCGACCAACCACCTCGACGCCGACTCGATCCTGTGGCTGCGCGACTACCTGAAGAACTACTCGGGCGGGTTCGTGGTCATCAGCCACGACGTCGAGCTGCTCTCGGCGACCGTCAACAGGGTCTTCTACCTCGACGCGACGCGCGGCGTCCTCGACCAGTACAACCTGGGCTACAAGGCGTACCTCGAGCAGCGCGAGACCGACGAGCGCCGCCGTCGCCGCGAGCGCGCCAACGCCGAGAAGAAGGCCGGCACGCTGCTCGCGCAGGCCGAGAAGATGCGCGCCAAGGCCACCAAGGCCGTGGCCGCGCAGAACATGATCAAGCGCGCCGAGCGCATGCTCTCGGGCCTCGAGGGCGAGCGCGTGAGCGACAAGGTCGCCAAGCTGCGGTTCCCCACCCCGGCACCGTGCGGCCGCACGCCCATCACGGCCGAGGGACTGTCCAAGTCGTACGGGTCGCAGGAGATCTTCGCGGGTGTCGACCTCGCGATCGACCGCGGCAGCCGCGTCGTCGTCCTCGGGCTCAACGGTGCGGGCAAGACGACCCTGCTGCGCATCCTCGCGGGCGTCGAGAAGCCCGACACGGGCGAGGTCATCGCCGGGCACGGGCTCAAGCTGGGCTACTACGCCCAGGAGCACGACACGCTCGACATGGACGTGACGGTCGTCGAGAACCTGCGCCACGCCGCGCCGGACCTCACCGACACCCAGGTGCGCTCGGTCCTCGGCTCGTTCCTGTTCTCCGGCGACGACGCGAACAAGCCGACCAACGTCCTGTCCGGTGGCGAGAAGACCCGCCTCGCGCTCGCGACCATCGTCGTCTCGGGGGCGAACGTGCTGCTCCTCGACGAGCCCACCAACAACCTGGACCCGGCCTCGCGCGCCGAGATCCTCGACGCGCTCAAGAACTACGAGGGCGCGGTCGTCATGGTCACCCACGACGACGGTGCGGTCGAGGCGCTCTCCCCGGAGCGCGTCCTCCTGCTGCCCGACGGCGACGAGGACCTGTGGAACGACTCGTACGCGGAGCTCATCTCCCTCGCCTGACGCGCCAGGACGACGAACGGCCCGCCTGCT
>NZ_JACSQE010000011.1:62475-139246 GCF_014836745.1 Oerskovia gallyi | reverse complement strand
GCCTGCTCCTCGGAGCAGGCGGGCCGTTCGTCATCTTCTGGCCGTTCGTCGTGTCCGGCCGCTCGCGCGGTCAGGGGCGAGGCTCGGGGAGCTGCGCGTCGATGAGCGCGTCCTCCTCCTCCTCGGCCGTGGGACCGCGCTTGCGGCGCGGCGCGGTCTCGCCCGGCGCACGGCCCGACGCCCGCTGCTCGCCGAGGAGGTCGCCCGCGGTGACGGTCTCGCGCTTCTCGCGGCGGATCAGGATGAGGAACCCGCCGATCGCGCCTGCCGCGAAGACGAACCACTGGAACGTGTAGGACAGGTGCGAGCCAGGGTCGGTGTCCGGGACGGGCAGCGGACGCAGCGACGCCGCCGGAGCGGGGTCCTCGGCCCGGAGCGACCCGTACGCGCCCACGGTCGCCCCCTCGGCCCACGCGGCGCCGTCGGGCCCTTCAGCGAGGACCTGGGCCGTGTTGATGGCCTGGACCTGCCCTGCCGGGGCGTCGCGACGCGACGCGGGCTCGTCCGCGCGCAGGCTGACCGTCACCTCGACCGTGCCGGCCGGGGGAGCGGGCACCGCGTCGGGGGCGCTCGCGTCGGCCCCGAGGGGCACGAAGCCGCGGTCGACGACCATGACGACCTTCTCGCCGCCGTCGGTCGGGGACGTCACGAACGGCACCAGGACGTGGAAGCCCGCCTTGCCGCCCGCCGGACGGTTGCGCAGCAGGACCGTGGCGTCCTCGACGTAGGAGCCCTCGAGCGTCACGCGCTGCCACACGTCCTGCGGGTCCAGGACGGCGCCCGGGCCGTCGAGCACGTCCGTGAGCGGCACGGGCTCCGCGTCGTAGTTCGACTCGATGATCTCGATCTGCGCCGAGCGCGACTCGTACCGGTGCCACTGCCACCGGCCCGCAAGGACGCACAGCGCGGCGACGAGCAGCACCCCGAGGGCGAGCGTCACCCACTGGCGCAGGGTCCGCGGCTCGGCCTTGGCGTCGCGCGACACGTCGTGCGCGAGCTGGTCCGCGTCGGGCTGCCGGGCGGCCTGCTGGGCGGGGATCACGTCCGGTCCTGCAGGTCCGGTAGGTCCGGCGGAGAGGTCGGGACCGGGGGAGGGCTGGGTCACAGCTCGGGCCGGCGCTCGAGGTCCGCGACGGGGACTGTCTGCTTCCAGAAGTCACGGGCGCCGAGGAACGTCTCGAGGTGCTCGCGGTGGTCGTCGCACGCGAGCCACACCTTGCGGCGCTCGGGCGTGTGCAGCTTGGGGTTGTTCCAGAGCAGCCCCCAGACGGCCTCGGAGCGGCACCCCTTGCCGCTGCAGATCAGCTCACCCTCGTCGACGGGGTCGGCGAGGTGGAGGAGGTCAACCATCGTGCGGCTCCTGGTCGGTGGTTCGGTCGGTTCGGTCGGTGGTCGGGCGGGTGGTCGGCTCGGCGGCCTGGTCGCGGGTCCGGCCCGGGGTCTGGTCGGGAGCGGCGTCGGCGGCGTCCTGCGTGGTGGGGGCGTCCTCACGGACCTGGCCCTCGTCGTCGAGCTCGACGACCCTTCCGAGGCTCGGATGGTCGGGCGCGGACTCGACCTGGAGCCGCTCCATGGGGGAGACGTCGTAGGTCTTCTGGTCGCGCCCCGCGTTGACGAGCAGCACGGCGACGTACGGCAGCACGATCGCGGCGCCGATCAGGACGAACGAGAACCACCCGTGGACGATCACCGCACCGAGGAAGCACACCAGCCGGATCCCCATCTGGATGAGGTACCGCTTGGTGCGTCGTGCCTGGTCCTCCGCGAGCGACTCCGGTGCGTTCGAGATGCTCGGCACCTGGTTGCTGCTGCTCACCCCTCCATCCTACGTTTGTCGGAACCCGACAAAGGACCCCGGCGGCCTGTGATGGTCCCTGCGCGCACGCGGTCCGGCGCGCGGGGTACCGTCGTGGCGGCGACGTGCCGGCCGTGCGGGACCTCTCCCGCCGAAGGCGTCGCCTCCCAGCCACCCGAACGAGGAGATGTCGTGTCCGAAGCCCCCGCTTCCCCCGCCCCGCGCACCGTGGTCGTCACGGGCGCCAACCGGGGCATCGGCCGCTCGATCGCCGAGCGCTTCGTCGCGAACGGCGACCGCGTCGCGACGATCTACCGCAGCGGCGACCTCCCCGAGGGGGTCTTCGGCGTCGTGGGCGACATCACCGACACCGACGCCGTCGACGCGGCCTTCACCGCGATCGAGGCCGAGCTCGGCCCGGTCGAGGTCCTGGTCGCGAACGCGGGCGTGACCCGCGACCAGCTCCTCATGCGCATGACCGACGACGAGTTCGAGTCGGTCATCGACGTGAACCTCACCGGGACGTTCCGCTGCGTGCGCCGCGTCTCCAAGGGCATGATTCGCCTGCGCCGCGGTCGCATCGTCCTCATCTCCTCGGTCGTGGGCCTGTACGGCGGCCCGGGCCAGGTCAACTACTCGGCGTCCAAG
The DNA here is from genome assembly GCF_014836745.1 of Oerskovia gallyi. Lineage (NCBI taxonomy): Bacteria > Bacillati > Actinomycetota > Actinomycetes > Micrococcales > Cellulomonadaceae > Oerskovia > Oerskovia gallyi. The sequence continues at coordinate 136,803 of NZ_JACSQE010000011.1, read as the reverse complement.
GCCGCGCTGGTCGGCATGGCTCGCTCCATCACGCGCGAGCTGGGCGGGCGCGGCATCACCGCGAACGTGGTCGCGCCCGGGTTCATCGAGACGGCCATGACGGCCGAGCTGCCCGAGGAGCGGCAGAAGCAGTACAAGGCCAGCATCCCCGCGGGACGCTTCGCCCAGGCGGACGAGGTCGCGGGCGTCGTGCAGTTCCTCGCCTCGCCCGACGCGGGCTACATCAGCGGCGCCGTGATCCCGGTCGACGGCGGCCTCGGCATGGGCCACTGAGTCCACCGGCAGGCCCGGTCCGAGGCGACTCGGACCACCGCGCACGCCACCGAGGAGCACAGCGTGTCCCTCGCCACACCGCTCGACCCGCCCAGAACTACCCGGGCGGGTCGTCCATGAGTACGCTCAAGCAGCGCACGACGAAAGAACGGAAGAAGAACTGATGGGTCTGCTCGAAGGCAAGAAGCTCCTGGTCACCGGCGTCCTCACCGACTCCTCGATCGCGTTCCACGCGGCCCGGCTCGCGCAGGAGGAGGGGGCCACGGTCGTGCTCTCCTCGTTCGGGCGCCAGATGAAGCTCACGCAGGCGTTCGCGAAGCGTCTGCCGGTCGAGGCGCCCGTCGTGCAGCTCGACGTGACGAACGAGGAGGACCTCGCGGGCCTGGCCGACGCGGTCCGCGAGCACGTCGACGCGCTCGACGGCGTCGTGCACTCGATCGGGTTCGCGCCCCAGTCCGTCATGGGCGGTAACTTCCTGTCCGCGAGCTGGGAGGACGTCGCGACCGCGCTGCAGGTCTCGACCTTCTCCTACAAGTCCCTCGCCGTGGCCGCCAAGCCGCTCATGACGAACGGCGGCGCCGTGGTCGGGCTGACGTTCGACGCACAGTTCGCGTGGCCCGTGTACGACTGGATGGGCGTCGCCAAGGCCGGGCTCGAGTCCGCGAACCGCTACCTGGCGCGCGACCTCGGCCCCGAGGGCATCCGCACGAACCTGGTCTCCGCCGGCCCGATCCGCACGACGGCCGCGAAGTCGATCCCCGGGTTCGAGCAGATGGAGGACGGCTGGCCGACGCGCGCACCGCTCGGCTGGGACCAGATGACCGCGGAGCCTGCCGCACGCGCCGTCGTCGCTCTCCTGTCAGACTGGTTCCCGGCGACGACCGGGGAGATCGTGCACGTCGACGGCGGCGTGCACGCCATGGGTCTGTGACGAGAGGGACGAACGTGCGAGATGGCCGATCGGCGGCGTCGTTCGACGCCACCGGGCCCGGGGTTCCGGGCCGTACGCACCGGCTGGTGCTGCTCCGGCACGCGAAGGCCGAGCCTGCGGGGGGCGTCGACGACGTCCTGCGTCCGCTCGCGCTCAACGGGCGGCGCCAGGCCGGCCGGGTCGGTGCCGCGCTCGCCCACTCCGCGCTCGTCCCCGAGCTCGTCCTGTGCTCCTCGGCGCTGCGCACGCGCCAGACCTGGGAGCTGCTCGCCGCGAACCTGGGCGACGTCGCCCCCGAGGTCGTGGTGACGGACACCCTGTACGCCGCGGGGGTCAAGGACGTCGTGGACCTGGTCCACGGTGCTGACTCCCGCGTGCGGACGCTTCTCGTGATCGGTCACGAGCCGACCATGGCCGCCACGGCGGCGCACCTGGCTTCCCCCGGCTCCGACTCGGGCGCCCTGGCGCAGGTCCGCGTCGGTGTCCCGACCGCGACCTACAGCGTGCTGGAGTCCCTCACGCCGTGGAGCGAGTGGACCGACGGCGTCGCGGACCTGACGTACGTCGGGCGCCCCGCGAGCTGAGCCGAGCCGAGCAGAGGCCCGACGGGCAGGCAGCACGACGACGGCCCCTTCTCCCGCTGACCGGGGGAAGGGGCCGTCGTCGTCGGGCTCTCAGGCCTGTGCGTCGATGATCTCCAGCACGGCGTCGAGGCGCGGCCCCGGCACCGAGTAGGGCGCCTGGGCGACCACGACAGGCTTGGCGGCGAACGCGATCCCGATCCCGGCGGCGCCGATCATGTCGAGGTCGTTGGCGCCGTCGCCGATCGCGACGGTGTCCGCCATGGCGACGCCCTCGGCGGCAGCGAGGTCGCGCAACGTGGCCTCCTTGGTGGCCCGGTCGATCACGGGGCCGGTCGTGCGTCCCGTGAGGCGGCCGTCCTCGACCTCGAGGCGGTTCGCCCGGAAGTTCGTGATCCCCAGCCGTGCGGCTAGGGGAGCCACGATCTCCTCGAAGCCGCCCGACACCAGTGCCACGGTCCACCCGCGGCGCTGGAGCTCGGCGACGAGCTCGGTGGCACCGGGCGTGAGCGTGACCTTCTCGAGCACGTCCTCGAACGCGCTGACCGGAACCCCGGCCAGGGTCGCGACGCGTTCGCGCAGCGACTCTGCGAAGTCGATCTCCCCGCGCATCGCGCGCTCGGTGACGTCCGCGACGAGGTCGCGCGTCCCGGCGTGGTCGGCGAGGAGCTCGACGACCTCCTGCGTGATGAGCGTGGAGTCCACGTCCATCACGACGAGGCGGCGGGTCGAGGCGGGTCGGGCGGTCATGGTGCTATTCAACGATGGTTCCCTTGGGGACGACGGTGATGCCCGAGTCGGTGACCGTGAAGCCCCGCGCACGGTCCTGCTCGGGGTCGAGGCCGATGCGGGCACGCTCGGTGACGATCACGTTCTTGTCGAGGATCGCGCGGTGGACCTGGGCGTGCCGCTCGACCTGGACGCCGTCCATGAGGACGGAGTCGGAGACGGACGACCAGGAGTGCAGGTAGACGCCGGGGGACAGGACCGAGCCCACGACGGTGGCGCCGGAGATGATGACGCCGGGGGAGACGAGCGAGTCCGCGGCGTGGCCCAGGCGGCCCTGGCCCGAGTGGACGAACTTGGCCGGCGGCAGGCCGACGTACCCGGTGTGCAGGGGCCACTCGTCGTTGTACAGGTTGAAGACGGGCGTGATCGAGATGAGGTCCTTGTTCGCGTCGTAGTACGCGTCGAGGGTCCCGACGTCACGCCAGTAGTCCCGGTCACGGTCCGTCGAGCCGGGGACGTCGTTGCGGATGAAGTCGTAGACGCCTGCGGTGCCGCGTGCGACGAAGGCCGGGACGATGTCGCCGCCCATGTCGTGGCGCGAGTCCGGGTCGCTCGCGTCGGCGGTCACGGCGGCCACGAGCGCGTCGGCGTCGATGACGTAGTTGCCCATCGAGGCGAGGATCTCGCCGGGGGAGTCGGCCAGACCGACGGGGTCGGTCGGCTTCTCGAGGAACGCGCGGATCTTGGCCGGGTCCTCGGGGTCGGTGTCGATGACCCCGAACTGGTCGGCCATGGAGATGGGCTGGCGGATGCCGGCGACGGTGAGCTCGGCGCCCGAGGCGATGTGCGCGTCGACCATCTGGGAGAAGTCCATGCGGTACACGTGGTCCGCACCGACGACCACGACGATGTCGGGGCGTTCGTCCTCGATGATGTTGAGGCACTGGTAGATCGCGTCGGCGCTGCCGAGGTACCAGTGCTTGCCCACCCGCTGCTGTGCCGGCACCGGCGCGACGAAGTTCCCGAGCAACGACGACATGCGCCACGTCTTGGTGATGTGGCGGTCGAGGCTGTGGGACTTGTACTGCGTCAGCACGACGATGTGCAGGTAGTGCGAGTTCACCAGGTTCGACAGCGCGAAGTCGACCAGGCGGTAGATACCGCCGAACGGTACGGCCGGCTTCGCGCGGTGGGCGGTGAGCGGCATGAGCCGGTTGCCCTCGCCACCGGCGAGGACGATTGCAAGGACACGTGGGGCGGCCATGGGCAAAACCTTAAGGCCACGCGCACGGTTCGCGGTGACCGAACCGCAGGCTGGTCGGGGTTCGTCCCACGACGTGGTGACGGCTGCCCGGGCGGGGCGGTGCGCACGAGTCGCGCGGACCGCGCTAGCGTGTGGCGCGTGAGAGTCGACCTGCTGACCCGTGAGTACCCGCCCTACGTCTACGGAGGCGCGGGCGTCCACGTCGCCGAGCTGTCCCGTGTGCTGCGCGAGCGCATCGACGTGCGCGTGCGCGCGTTCGACGGGCCGCGCGCCGAGGAGGGCGTGACGGGCTACTCGGTCCCCGGTTCGCTCGCGTCGGCGAACGCGGTCCTGGGTACCTTCGGCGTGGACCTCGCGATGGCCGACGACGTCGCGGGCGCGGACCTCGTGCACTCGCACACCTGGTACGCCAACCTCGCGGGTCACCTGGCCTCGCTCCTGCACGGGATCCCGCACGTGCTCAGCGCGCACTCGCTCGAACCGCTGCGCCCGTGGAAGGCCGAGCAGCTCGGCGGCGGCTACGCGCTGTCCGGCTGGGCCGAGAAGACCGCCTACGAGGCGGCCGCGGGCATCATCGCGGTCTCGGCGGGCATGCGTGCGGACATCCTGCGCTGCTACCCGGACGTCGACCCGGCCAGGGTCCACGTGGTCCACAACGGGATCGACCTGGACGGCTGGCGCCGTCCGGAGTCCGAGGCGCAGGTCGCCGCGGCGGACCGTGTGGTCCGCGACCTCGGGATCGACCCCGAGCGTCCGGCCGTGGTCTTCGTGGGGCGCATCACGCGCCAGAAGGGCCTGCCGTACCTGCTGCGGGCGGCCGCGCAGCTGCCCCCCGAGGTCCAGCTGGTCCTGTGCGCGGGTGCGCCCGACACCCCCGAGATCGCGACCGAGGTGAGCGACGCCGTCGCGCGCCTCGCGGAGCAGCGCACGGGCGTGGTCTGGATCGAGCAGATGCTCCCGCGCGAGGAGCTCGTCGCGGTCCTCGCGGCCTCGACCGTCTTCGTGTGCCCCTCGGTCTACGAGCCGCTCGGCATCGTCAACCTCGAGGCCATGGCCGTGGGGCTGCCGGTCGTGGGGTCCGCGACGGGCGGCATCCCCGAGGTGATCGACGACGGCGTCACGGGCCACCTGGTCCCGATCGAGCAGGTCGACGACGGGACGGGCACCCCCGTGGACCCGGACCGCTTCGTGGCCGACCTCGCCGCGGCGCTCGTCGCGGTCGTGTCCGATCCCGCGCGTGCCCGGGAGATGGGCCGCGCGGCCCGCACCCGGGTCGAGGACCACTTCGCGTGGGACGCGATCGCGGACCGCACGCTCGAGGTCTACCGCAGCGTGCTGGGGTCCGGACCGGTCGAGTAGCGCGCCGTCGCGGCGGACATGGCCCGCCGCGCGGCCCGGTCGACCTCGCGCAGCGCGGTCGAGCGCTGGTCGGCCTGCCACAGGTTGACGGCGCCGCCGTCGTCGGCCGTGGCGAGGTCGACGATCGCCCGCAGCCGAGCAGCCTGCGCGAGCACGCGCACGCGGCGCGCCTCGGCCTCCCCGCGCACCGCGGGCAGGGGCCAGTCCGGGGGAGTCGTGGACCGCAGCGACGCGATGGTCTCGGCCGCGTCCTCGCGCCAGCGCGCGACGTCGAGCGAGGCGAGGGCCTCGGTCGCGGTCAGCAGCGCGACGCGCAGGTCCCGCTCGGCGTCGGCCAGCGGCCCGACGGCGGCGAGCACCTGGGTGCGCCACGTCGGGACGGGCGTCACGTGCCAGGCGACCAGGTGACCCGTCTCGTAGACGGAGCCGAACTCGGTGATCTCGGGCACGAGAGCCCACGCGCCCTCGGCGGACTGCACGAGCAGGCACTCCTGCGCGTCGGTCGCGTCCGCGCTCACGGCGGCGGGCACCCCCAGCACGTCGCCGGGGGCGGGGAGGGCCGCGCAGACCTCGACCGGGCCCCGGGTCCAGGCCGTGAGCAGGTCGAGCAGGGTCGAGGCGTCGTCGGACCCCTCGACCGTGTGAGGTTCGTCGTCCTGCCTGACGGCCGCGACGGCCCGGCGGAGCAGCGCGTCGTCGGGCACCTGGGCCGCGCCGGGCTGCGGGGCGAGCGCCTGCACCCACAGGGCGAGGACGACGGCGCGGGGGAGCGGGAGGGTCGAGTGGGATTCCACGTCAGCCAACCTATAGGGTCGTGTCCCATGAGCTCGGTTCTGGACCTGCAGGCAGTCACGGTGCGCCGTGGCACGAAGACCATCCTCGACTCCGTGGACTGGCAGGTGAACGAGGGCGAGCGGTGGGTGATCCTGGGCCGCAACGGCGCCGGGAAGACGACCCTGCTGCAGATCGCGGCGGCACGCATGCACCCCACCTCGGGAACCGCGGACCTGCTGGGCGAGCGCATCGGACGCACCGACATGTTCGAGCTGCGCCCCCGCATCGGGCTCGCCAGCGCGGCGCTCGCGGAGCAGATCCCGGGCTCGGAGACCGTGCGCAACGTGGTGCTGACCGCGGCCTACGGCGTCACGGGCCGCTGGCGGGAGGCGTACGAGGACTTCGACGCCGAGCGTGCCGACGACCTCCTCGCGGCCTTCGACGTCCTGCCGCTCGCCGAGCGCCTGTTCGGGACCCTGAGCGAGGGCGAGCGCAAGCGCGTCCAGATCGCCCGTGCCCTCATGACGGACCCCGAGCTGCTGCTCCTCGACGAGCCCGCGGCGGGTCTCGACCTGGGCGGGCGCGAGGAGCTCGTGAGCGCGCTCTCGGAGCTCGCGACGGATCCCGCCTCGCCGGTGCTGGTGCTCGTCACGCACCACGTCGAGGAGATCCCGCCGGGCTTCACGCACGTCCTGCTCCTCAAGGACGGTGCGGTGCACCGTGCCGGGCCGCTGACCGAGGTGCTCACGGCCGAGAACCTCAGCGAGGCGTTCGGGCTGCCGCTCTTCGTCGCGCACGGTGGCGGTCGCTGGCTGGCGCGCGCGGCTCGTTGACGGCCCGTCGTCGGTCGCGCACGGTGGCGTACGCGACACGCCCGATAGGTGCACGGATCTCGTTCTTCCGGTAAAATCTGGGCAAAGAACGCAGGTGGTGTCGACACGTCGACGACGTGCAGCGAACGAGCCTCACGACGGAAGGAACCGTCATGGACTGGTTGTGGTGGGTCGGAGCAGGTCTGCTCTTCATCCTCATCGAGATCATCTCCCTGGACCTCGTGCTGATCATGTTCGCGGGCGGAGCGTTCGCCGCGGCCGGCGTGAACGCGGCCGGTGGACCGCTGTGGCTGCAGATCATCACGTTCGCCGTGGTGTCGGCCGCGCTGCTGCTCTCCCTGCGTCCCTGGCTCCTGCGCCACCTGCGCCACCGCGTCCCCCTCGCCGAGACCGGCGCCGCCGCCCAGATCGGCCGGACCGCCGTCGTCGTGGACCGCGTGACCGAGCTCAGCGGGCGGATCAAGCTCCAGGGCGAGATCTGGAGCGCCCGGACGGTGGACGGCTCGCCCGAGCTGCCGATCGGCGCCGAGGTCCGGGTCGTGCGCATCGACGGCGCGACCGCGGTCGTCCAGTCGCTCGCCCCGGACAGCCACACGGTCTGACCCAGGCATCCGTCCTCGGGCGCCTCGGAGAGGCCGTGGAACCGTGCGGCCCCCCTCGCCGGTGATCGCTCGCCCGACCTCCACCGCACCGCACGACCAGTACCGCGTGACCCGTCAGCCCACCGAGAACCATCCTCAGGAGAAGATCGATGAGTGACCCAGACCCCGGAATGATCGCCGTGTACGTCGTGCTCGGGCTGATCCTGCTGTTCGTGATCATCGCCCTCGTCAAGGCCGTGCGGATCGTCCCGCAGGCGACCGCGCTGATCATCGAGCGGCTGGGTCGCTACTCGAGCACGCTCGAGCCGGGACTGCACCTGCTCATCCCGTTCGTCGACCGCGTGCGCGCCGGCGTCGACCTGCGCGAGCAGGTCGTGTCGTTCCCGCCGCAGCCCGTGATCACCTCGGACAACCTCGTGGTGAGCATCGACACGGTCATCTACTTCCAGGTCACCGAGCCAAAGTCCGCGGTCTACGAGATCGCGAACTACATCCAGGGCATCGAGCAGCTCACGGTCACCACGCTGCGTAACGTCGTCGGGTCCATGGACCTCGAGCAGACCCTGACGAGCCGTGACCAGATCAACGGCCAGCTCCGTGGTGTGCTCGACGAGGCGACGGGACGCTGGGGCGTGCGCGTCAACCGCGTCGAGCTCAAGTCGATCGACCCGCCCGCGAGCGTGCAGGGCTCGATGGAGCAGCAGATGCGTGCCGAGCGTGACCGTCGTGCCACGATCCTCACGGCCGAGGGCATCAAGCAGTCCCAGGTCCTGACGGCCGAGGGCGAGAAGCAGGCCGCGATCCTGCGGGCCGAGGGTAACGCCCAGGCCGCGATCCTGAACGCCGAGGGTGAGGCACGCGCCATCCTGCAAGTCTTCGACGCCATCCACGAGGGCGACGCCGACCCCAAGCTGCTCGCCTACCAGTACCTCCAGATGCTGCCGAAGATCGCCGACGGCAACGCGAGCAAGCTGTGGGTCGTCCCCACCGAGTTCACGGCCGCGCTGGGCTCGATCGCCCAGGGCTTCGGCGGCGTCCCGACCCCGTCCGGTGACGGCCTGGAGGCCTCCGAGGCCGCACGTCGCGAGCGCGACCGCGACCGCGTGAAGTTCGGGACCCCGGCGCTGGTGGACCCTGCCGAGGCCCTCGCCGAGGCTCGTCGTCAGGCCGAGGCCGCCACGGCCGACGCCACGAGCGCCGGCACGCACTCGGGCCTGCCGTTCGACCAGCAGGCCGAGCGGGGGCAGCGTCCCGGTGGACCCGGTCAGCGCTTCGCGCCGGCCCCCGAGCCGGGCACGGCCGCGCCGCGCCCCCTGGGCACGCCCCCGGCGGACGCGCCCGAGGACGGCGGCGTCGAGGGTGGCCCGGAGGACCGCCCGTAGCGTCGCCCGGAGCGAGCCGCACGAGCTGCGGCAGGAACAGGGGTCCCCGGAGGGGCGTCGCGCGAGCGGCGCCCCTCCGGCGTTCCTCGGTGCGCCCCGGTGGCGTGCGGCACCACGGCAGAGGCCCGTCGGTTGCGCCGGGCAACCTTGACGAGTGAGTGCTCACTCACTTATGGTCGAGGGCGTGACGACACCTTCGGGCCGCGCCCGACCCATGAGCCGCGACGACCGGCGCGCCGCGATCGCCTCCGCGACCGTCCCGCTCCTCGCGCGCTACGGCGCCGCGGTGACGACCCGCCAGATCGCCCAGGCCGCGAACGTGGCGGAGGGCACGCTGTTCCGTGCCTTCGAGGACAAGGACGAGCTCCTCCACGCGGCCCTGGTCGCGGCGCTCGACCCGGCGCCCCTGGTCCGCGCGATCGGCGACCTCCCGGAGCACGGATCGCTCGAGACGACGCTCGTCGCCCTGGCAGGCCTCGTCCAGGAGAGCCAGCGCGCGACCGCCAAGATCGTCCAGGTCGCCCACCAGTTCATGGGGGACCGGCACGGCCAGCACGGCCAGCACGGCCAGCACGGCCAGCACGGCCAGCATGGCCAGCACGGCCCGCGCCGCCGCCCCGGCGAGCAGGGCGAGCCGGACGAGCAGGGCGCGGACTCCCACCGGGACGCCCGGATGTCCGCCGTCCAGGACATCGTCGGCGCGATCGAGGCGCGCATCACACCGTTCGCCACCGAGCTGCGCACCGAGCCACGTGTCGCGGCGAGCGTCTTCTTCTTCCTCGTGCACGGTCACGCGAGCCCCATGATCTCGCAGGGCGGACCGCTCGACCCGACCCAGATCGTCGACGTCTTCCTGCACGGCGTCCTCGAGGACCCGTGCCAGGCGAACGGCCCACCCGCCGTCCCCGTCCCGACGGCGTCGCTCGCCTGACGCCGCCGCCTCGCCCTCGCGGTCGTCGCCACGGCGACGCATGCTGGACCCGTCGGCGAGGTCACCGAAAACGCTCGACGTGCGCTCCGCCGTCGGGCACTGTCGAGAACCCCGTCCTCCTCTCGCCCCCACCCCTGACAGGACCCCCCCACATGCTCCTTCGTCTACTGCGGACGTACCTGCGTCCCTATCGGACGCCGATCGTGATCCTGCTCGTGCTCCAGCTCGTGCAGACCATCGCGACCCTCTACCTGCCCAGCCTCAACGCCGACATCATCGACAAGGGCGTCACGCAGGGCGACACCGCCTACATCATGCGCACGGGCGGCGTCATGCTCGTCATCAGCCTCGGGCAGGTGATCTGCGCGATCGTCGCGGTGTACTTCGGCGCCAAGGTCGCCATGTCGTTCGGGCGCGACGTGCGCAACGGGCTCTTCACGCGGGTCCAGTCCTTCTCCGCCCAGGAGATGGGCGTGCTCGGCGCCCCGTCGCTCATCACGCGCACCACGAACGACGTCCAGCAGGTCCAGATGGTCGTGCTCATGGCCTTCACCATCATGGTCATGGCGCCCATCATGCTCGTGGGCGGCGTCATCATGGCGCTCCAGGAGGACGTCGAGCTCTCGGCGCTGCTGCTGGTCGTCGTGCCCGTGCTCGGGATCGTCGTCGGGCTGATCGTGTCCCGCATGGTCCCGTACTTCCGCAAGATGCAGAAGCGGATCGACGCCATCAACGGCGTGCTGCGCGAGCAGATCTCCGGCATCCGCGTCATCCGGGCGTTCGTGCGCGAGCGTCGCGAGGAGGAGCGGTTCGCGGTCGCGAACGACCGGCTCTACGACACGTCGCTGCGCGTCGGCAAGCTCATGGCGCTCATGTTCCCGACCGTCATGCTCGTCATGAACGCGACCAGCGTCGCCGTCCTGTGGTTCGGCGCGTACCGCGTCGAGGACGGGATGCAGATCGGGGCCCTGACCGCGTTCCTCAGCTACATCATGTACATCCTCATGGCCGTGATGATGTCGACCATGATCTTCATGATGGTCCCGCGCGCCGCGGTCTCGGCCGAGCGCATCGGCGAGGTCCTCGACACCGAGACGACCGTCGTCGAGCCCCAGACCCCCGTGCGCCTGGCGGCCCGCGCCGACCGGACCGGCGTCATCACGTTCTCCGGCGTCGACTTCCGGTACCCCGGAGCCGAGGACCCCGTGCTCCACGACCTCACGTTCACGGCGCGACCCGGCGGGACGACCGCGATCATCGGGTCCACGGGCTCGGGCAAGACCACGCTGCTCCAGCTCGTCCCGCGGCTCTTCGACGCGACGGCCGGGTCGGTGCGGATCGACGGCACCGACGTCCGCGACGTCTCGCTCCAGGACCTGTGGTCGATGATCGGCTACGTGCCCCAGAAGGCGTACCTGTTCTCCGGGACCGTCGCGGACAACGTCCGTTACGGCAAGGAGGACGCGACCGACGAGGAGGTGTGGGAAGCGCTCGAGATCGCGCAGGCGCGCGCGTTCGTCGAGCAGCTCGACGGGCAGCTCGACGCCCCCGTCGCGCAGGGCGGCACCAACTTCTCCGGCGGCCAGCGCCAGCGGCTCGCCATCGCCCGCGCGATCGTCCGCAAGCCCAGCGTCTACCTGTTCGACGACTCGTTCTCGGCCCTCGACTACGCGACCGACGCGGCCCTGCGGCTCGCGCTCGCCCCGCGGACCCGCGAGGCCACGGTCCTGCTGGTCGCGCAGCGGGTCGCGACCATCCGGCACGCCGAGCAGATCGTCGTGCTCGACCACGGCCGCATCGTCGGCACCGGCACCCACGACGAGCTCCTGGCCACGTGCGAGACGTACCAGGAGATCGTGTACTCGCAGCTCTCGGCGCAGGAGGCAGCATGAGCACCCAGACCCCCCGCCCGAGCGACAACCCGGGCGACAAGAACGCCGAGCCGCACGTGACGCCGTCGGGCGGCGTGCAGGACGAACCCGCGGGCGACAAGCCCGACCTGTCAGCCACGCGCCTCAAGGGGCGCCCCCAGGGCGGCGGCCACGGCCCCATGGGCGGCATGGGCATGCCGACCGAGAAGGCGATGAACTTCACCGGCTCGCTCAAGCGCTTCGCGGGCTACCTGCGCGTCGAGCGGCTCGCCGTCGTGGTCATCACGGTCCTGTCGGTCCTGTCGGTGACGCTCGCCGTGCTGGGCCCCAAGCTGCTCGGCAACGGCACCAACGTCATCTTCGCGGGCGTGATCGGCTCGCAGATGCCCGCGGACATCACCAAGGCGCAGGCCGTCGACAACCTGCGCGCCACGGGGCAGACCACGCAGGCCGACATGCTCGCGGCCATGGACGTCGTGCCCGGTCAGGGCATCGACTTCACCGCGCTGCGCGTCATCCTGCTGTGGGTCCTCGCGATCTACGTCGGATCGTTCTTCTTCGGCTGGATCCAGGGCCGCGTGACCACGTCCGTGGTGCAGCGCACCGTGCGCCGCCTGCGCGCCGAGGTCGAGGCCAAGCTCGGCCGCCTGCCGTTGTCGTACTTCGACCGGCAGAAGAAGGGCGAGGTGCTCAGCCGCGTCACCAACGACATCGACAACGTCGCGCAGACCCTCCAGCAGACGCTCTCGCAGCTCGTGACCTCGGTCCTGACCGTGGTCGGCGTGCTCGCCATGATGTTCTGGATCTCGCCCCTGCTCGCGGTCATCGCCCTCGTGACGGTGCCCCTGTCGGTGCTCGTCACGGCCATGATCGCCAAGCGCTCGCAACCCCAGTTCATCAAGCAGTGGGCCGCGACCGGGCGCCTCAACGCGCACGTCGAGGAGATGTACACGGGCCACGCGCTCGTCAAGGTCTACGGCCACCAGCAGACCGCCGTCGACACGTTCACCGACGAGAACGCCGAGCTGTACGACGCGAGCTTCAAGGCGCAGTTCATCTCCGGGATCATCCAGCCCGCGATGGGCTTCGTCGCGAACCTCAACTACGTGATCGTCGCGGTCGTCGGTGGCCTGCGGGTCGCGTCCGGCCAGCTCTCGCTCGGTGACGTCCAGGCGTTCATCCAGTACTCGCGCCAGTTCACGCAGCCGATCACCCAGATCGCGTCGATGATGAACCTCCTGCAGTCGGGCGTCGCCTCCGCGGAGCGTGTGTTCGAGCTGCTCGACGCCGACGAGCAGTCCCCGGACCCGTCGCCCGCGGTCGTGGTCACGGACGTGCAGGGCCGGGTCGCGTTCGAGGACGTCTCGTTCCGCTACGTGCCCGACCGCCCGCTCATCGACGACCTGTCGATCGTGGCCGAGCCCGGCCAGACGGTCGCGATCGTCGGGCCCACCGGGGCAGGCAAGACGACGCTCGTGAACCTCATCATGCGGTTCTACGAGGTCGACGGAGGGCGCATCACGCTCGACGGCGTCGACACCCGGACCATGAGCCGCGACGGGCTGCGGTCAAACATCGGCATGGTGCTCCAGGACACCTGGCTCTTCAAGGGCACCATCGAGGAGAACCTGCGCTACGGCGTGCCCGACGGCGTCGAGGTCACCGAGGAGCAGTTCCTCGAGGCGACGCGCGCGACCCACGTGGACCCGTTCGTGCGCACGCTGCCCGACGGCTACGCGACCGTGATCGACGACGAGGGCTCGGGCGTGAGCGCGGGGGAGAAGCAGCTTCTGACCATCGCGCGCGCGTTCCTCGCCGACCCGGCGATCCTCATCCTCGACGAGGCGACCAGCTCGGTCGACACGCGCACCGAGGTGCTCGTGCAGCAGGCCATGAACGCGCTGCGCGCCGGGCGGACGTCGTTCGTCATCGCGCACCGGCTGTCGACCATCCGCGACGCCGACGTCATCCTCGTCATGGAGGACGGCGCGATCGTGGAGATGGGCAACCACGAGGTGCTCATCGAGAAGGGCGGCGCGTACGCGCGGCTCTACGAGAGCCAGTTCGCGGCGGCCGCGGTCGAGGAGGTCGCCGAGGGCGAGATGACCCGCTGACCCGGGGACTCCCGTGAACGACGAGAGCCGGTGCCACCTTCTGGGCGGTACCGGCTCACGGGGTTCGCCCGGGATGAGGGCGAGGTCGCTGCTGAGGGTCAGGAAGCGGTGTACCCGGCGTTGTCGCAGATCGTCTGGAGCTCGGCCACGGCGTCGGTCACGCCGGTGGTGTCGATCTCGGTCCCGGTCTCGTCGGCGATGTCGTCAGCCATCTGGAACGGGGTCTTGATCTTGCTGATGACGAGGTTGGTGTCCTCGGGCCCAGCGAGGCGCAGGATGGCCTCGAGCTGGATGTTGGTGCTGCGCATCGCGTTCGACTGGTCGTCCGTGAGGGCCGCCATGTCGTACTCGAGCTCGTCCGTGACGCGCTGCGCGACGGACTGCTCGCCGCCGTCGAAGTACTTCGCGCACACCTGGAGGTTCGTCGCGCCCGCAGGGGTCTCGTCGGTGGCCGAGCCGCTGTCGGTCGTGGTGTCGGTACCGCACGCGCTCAGGAGCGCGATCGCGCCCACGGCAGCGAGTGCCATCATCTGCTTCTTCATGCATCCATGAAATCACGCGGGAACCGGGCCGAAAGTATGTATTAGTCGTACCGGGGTGCAAGAGTGAGCGACGTCTCACCTGAGAGTTCGGTGGGAGCGTGTCGTCGTGACGGCGATCACGTGGCGTTGTCAGGACGGACCTCACAGCGACCCCTCAGCGGGCACCTGCGCCCGGCACACGTGCGCTCCGTAGACCTGGGTGCATGACGACCGACGACCAGCACCCCGGCACCCCGTCCGCCGCCCCGCCCGCACGACGCCGCCGCCGACGACGAGCGTTCGTCGCGGGCGGCCTCGCCCTGACGCTGACGCTCGGTGGTGCGACCGCGTGGGCCCTCGACCGGTACGTGGTCGAGCACGTCGAGATCGCCGACGTCGCGGCCTATGAGGCCAGCCAGGCGACCGACTCCGGGACGCAGGGGGGGCCGTCGGGCACTTCGGCCGGGAGCTCGTCGGAGACAGGGGCCACCGCCGACGCCTCGACCTCGTCCGACGGGACGAGCGTGAGCGTGCGGCAGGTCGTCGAAGGGTCGGGCGACGACACCGTGACGTACTACGTCGCGGACGTCGTCCTGGGAGAGGCGACCGACCTGCGCTCGGCGTTCGCTCAGAACGCGTTCGGCGAGAACATCACCGAGAAGACCTCCGACATCGCGGCCGGCAACGACGCCCTCCTCGCGATCAACGGCGACTACTACGGGTTCCGGTCCACGGGCATCGTGATCCGCAACGGCGTCGTCTACCGCGACGAGGGCGCGCGCGAAGGCCTCGCGTTCTACCGCGACGGCACCGTCGAGGTCTACGACGAGACCACCACGACCGCGCAGGAGCTCGTGGACGCGGGCGTGTGGAACACGCTGTCGTTCGGGCCCGCGCTGCTCGACGACGGCGAGGTGATCGACGGGATCGACGAGGTCGAGGTCGACACCAACGTCGGCAACCACTCGATCCAGGGCGAGCAGCCCCGCACCGCTGTGGGGGTGATCGGCGAGAACCACCTCGTCTTCGTCGTGGTCGGCGGGCGCAGCACCGGGTACAGCCGCGGCGCCACCATGACCGAGCTCGCCGAGATCATGCAGGACCTCGGCGCGACGACCGCGTACAACCTCGACGGTGGCGGGTCGTCGACCATGTACTACGACGGCGAGCTCGTCAACGACCCGCTCGGTCGAGGCGCCGAGCGCGGCACCTCCGACATCCTGTACGTCGGGGAGTGAGCGGCCGTGATCGTGCTGATCCCCGCCTACGAGCCGGACACGGCGCTCGTCCGCCTGGTCGCCGCGCTGCGCGCGACGCGACAGGTACGGGGGATCGTCGTGGTCGACGACGGCAGCGGGCCGGGCTCCCGCCCCGTGCTCGACGACGTCGCTCACCTCGGGGCGGTCGTCGTCGGGTTCCCGACCAACCGTGGCAAGGGCGCGGCGCTGCGGCGCGGGCTCCGCGAGGTCGCGCGACGCTGGCCCGGCGAGGACGTGGTGTGCGCCGACGCCGACGGGCAGCACGCCGTCGCCGACGTCCTCCGGGTCGGGGAGCGGGTGTCCGACGGCGAGGGGGCCGTGGTCCTCGGGGCGCGCGCGTTCGCCGGCGACGTGCCGCTGCGCAGCCGGGTCGGCAACACCATGACCCGGTGGCTGTTCCGGGCGGCGACCGGGCTGCGCGTCCAGGACACCCAGACCGGCCTGCGCGGGTACCCCGCCACGATGATCACCTGGCTGCTCGCCGTGCGCGGGGACCGCTACGAGTACGAGCTCAACGTGCTGCTCGCCGCAGCCCGCCAGGGGCATTCCGTCGTCGAGGTCGGGATCGAGACGATCTACCTCGACGACAACGCGTCCTCGCACTTCCGGCCGCTCGCCGACTCGGCCCGCATCTACGCGCCGCTGCTCGCGTTCTCGCTGTCGTCCCTGCTGGCCTTCGGGATCGACACCGCGGCGCTGCTCGTGCTCGACGCGGTGACGGGGTCGCTGCTGCTGGCGGTCGTCGGGGCGCGCGGGGTCAGCGGGACCGTGAACTTCCTCGTGAACCGGCGGGTGTTCGGGGGCGGGACTGGTGGTGGAGCGGGTGCTGGTGCTGTGGGTGGCCGTGCGGGCTCGGGGTCGCGTGCTCGGGCGCACGGGCCGGGCGGAGAGGGGTGGGCCGGGAGAGGGCACGGGCCCGGATCCGGGCGGCGGGCCGCGCTGCGGTACGCGGCGCTCGCGGTCGGGCTGTTGGCCGCAGGGTACGGGGTGCTCCGGGGGCTGACGGGGCTGGGGCTCGCGCTGCTGCCGGCCAAGGTCGTGACCGAGGTGCTGCTCTTCGCGACGAGCTACGAGGTGCAGCGGAGGGTCGTGTTCCGAGCAGCAGTGCCGCCCGGGCAGCCCGAACGGGGTGGGCTCGTGGCGGACGCGGGCCGCCCGACCGCCGAGCGGAAGGTTCCGCGCGCTCGACCACGAGGTTGAGGTCGCGAACGCCGTCAGAACGACCGCAACCCCGTGCTCGGCACCGGGGGGCCGATGCCAGGCAGCCGCCGCGGGTGCGGGAGAATCTGAGCGTGCAGATCATCCACGTGACCGACCCCGCCGACCCGCGCCTCGCCGACTACACGAACCTCACGGACGTCGAGCTCCGCTCGAAGAACGAGCCGGAGAAGGGCATGTACATCGCGGAGAGCACCACGGTGATCCACCGGGCGCTCGCGGCAGGGCACCGGCCCCGCTCCTTCCTCATGGCGGAGAAGTGGCTCCCCGGGCTCGAGGAGGCGATCTCCGCCGTCGGGCTGGACGACGGGCCCGGCGGGACGGGCGAACCCGTGCCCGTGTACGTCGCCGAACCCGCCGTCCTGGAGTCGATCACCGGCTTCAACCTGCACCGCGGCGCGCTCGCGGCCATGCACCGGCCGGTCCTGCCGAGCGTGCACGAGCTGCTCACGACCGCCCGTGACGGGCAGGGTGCGCGGCGCGTGGCGGTGCTGGAGGACATCGTCGACCACACGAACGTCGGCGCGATCTTCCGCGGGGCGGCCGGCCTCGGGGTGGACGCCGTGCTCGTGTCGCCGCGGTGCTCGGACCCGCTGTACCGGCGCAGCGTCCGCGTCTCGATGGGGACGGTGTTCCAGGTGCCGTGGACGCGGCTCGAGTCGTGGCCGGGCGGCGTCGAGGAGCTGCGCGAGCACGGGTTCACCGTCGCGGCGCTCGCGCTGTCGGACGACTCGCTCACCCTCGACGAGTACGTCGCGCGGGGCGACGAGAAGTCGGCGTTCGTGTTCGGGACCGAGGGGCACGGGCTGCACCGCTCGACGCTCGCGGCGGTCGACCACGTCGTGAAGATCCCGATGGCCGGGGGAGTGGACTCGCTCAACGTCGCGGCGAGCGCTGCGGTGGTGTTCTGGGCGACGCGGGCGTAGCCGTCCCCAGCGCGCAGTGGTCGACCGGCTGAACGACCGGCTGCCTCTCGACCCTCGAACGACCGACTTTGTGACGGAAAGCACAAAGTCGGAGCCCCGGCGCTCCGCACCAGACCAGCGCCCCGTTCTTCGGGCGAAACGACCCCTGCCCGCCGCCGCCCGCGCGCTTGCCGCAGCCCGCCGTCGGGCGCCCCGGGCCTCGCGGGCCACGGCCCGCCCGAGTTGATCCGCAACAACGCCCCGAACCTCCAAAGCAGCAGGTCAGCGGCCCTTCCTGGCCCGTGTCCCGGTTCGGGACCAACGTCGCTGCGACGGGACCTAGGTCCCGGTACGCACGAGTGAACTCGTCCATATGTTGTGGGTGCCCCAGCCCCACTTCTCGGACGGAGACACCCGGTGGTCACAGCCGACGTAGCCCCCAGACCAGCACACCAGGTGAGCACCGACGCGCGCCGCGACCTTCTCGACTGGGACCCCAACGACCCCCAGCGCTGGGACTCGAAGGTCGCCTGGAGCACGCTCTGGGTCACGACGTTCAACCTCATGCTCGCGTTCATCATCTGGTACCTGCCCGGGGCGCTCATCCCCACCCTCGGCACGGTCACCGGGTGGGACCTGAGCGAGAGCCAGTCCTACTGGCTGCTCGCCATGCCCGGCCTGACGGGCGGCCTGCTCCGCATCGTCTGGATGATGCTGCCGCCCATGCTCGGCACCCGCAAGATGCTCACGCTGTCCGCGCTCCTCATGATCATCCCGTTCGTCGGGTGGACCTGGGTCGTGATGCTCCCGACGCAGCCCTCGTACGCGCTGCTCGTCGCCCTGGCCCTCGCGGCCGGGCTCGGTGGTGGTGTCTTCTCGGGGTACATGCCCTCGACCTCGTACTTCTTCCCCAAGAGCAAGCAGGGCACGGCCCTGGGCCTGCAGGCCGGCATCGGGAACTTCGGCGTCTCGGTCGTCCAGTTCGTCGTGCCGTGGGCCATCGGGTTCGGGATGTTCGGCCTCGCGGGCCAGCTCGCGCACCCGCAGAACGCCGAACCCCGCCAGGTCTGGCTGCAGAACCCCGGGCTGATCTTCATCCCGTTCGCAGTCGTCGGCGTCGTGCTCGCCTGGACTCTGCTCAAGTCGGTGCCCGTCAAGGCCAACCTCAAGCAGCAGTTCGACATCTTCCAGAACAAGCACACCTGGCTCATGACCATGGAGTACGTCCTGACGTTCGGGATCTTCTCCGGCCTCGCGGGCACGTTCGGCATGCTGCTCAAGCAGCAGTTCGGCCCCGAGTACCTGACGTGGGTCTTCCTCGGCGCGCTCGTCGGCTCGCTCGCCCGCATGTGCTGGGGTCCGCTGTGCGACCGCTTCGGCGGCGGCGTGTGGACCGTGGTGTCCGGGATCGGCGTCGCGGCCTCGGCCGGTCTCGTCCTGTTCGGCCAGGTCACCGCGACCGACGGGGAGACGCCGAGCCTGCCGATCTTCATGACCGGGATGGTCCTGATCTTCTTCTTCTGCGGGATCGGCAACGCCGCGACGTTCAAGCAGATGCCCATGATCTTCCCGGCGCGTCAGGCAGGCGGAGTGATCGGCTGGACCGCCGCGATCGCCGCGTTCGGACCGTTCCTGTTCTCGATGCTGTTCAACTACCTGCCGAGGACGGCCGTGTTCGGCGGGATCATCGCCTACGCCCTGCTCTGCGCAGGCATCGCCTGGCACTTCTACGCACGCCCCGGCGCCGAGGCCAAGAGCTGATCATGAGATCGCCCGCAGCACCCGCCGCAGGCCCCCGGGCCCGACGCTCAGCAGGCGTCGGGCGCGGGGCCGGCGGCCCCGAGAACCCCCGGACCCGCGCCCCCCGGCGCCCCGGACACGACGATCGGGATCGGCGCGGCCTCGTCGTGACGCCCCCGGTCGACGGTCTCGAGCCGCGCGACGCAGTGGTGCTGACCGAAGTTCGGCACCAGGGCCGTGGCGCGCAGGTCCGAGCCGAGCTCGGCCAGGGTGCCGTTGATGAAGCCCGCGTGCAGGGAGCACACGACCTGCGGGGTGCTGCGGGCGGTCGCCACGAACGGGCAGTTGTTGAGCACGAGCGCGTCCATGCCCTTGCCGGGCGCGGAGACGTGCGCGGACGGCTCGCCGCGCGGGGTCGGCGCGAACCACAGCGCGTCGAGCTTGGACACGAGCAGGGTCGAGACCTCGTCCTCGGTGAGCACCTCGCCCGGGGCGGGGCAGTCGGCGAGCTTCTGCCCCCACGTGCGGCCCACGGTGTACGTGAGGGTCGCGGCCTCGGGCACGTTGGCGGCGACGGCGGTCGTGAGCGCCTCGGCCAGGAGCCGGTAGGCCTGCGCGCGCTCGTGCGTCTGGTTGGGCAGGGTGCCGCGGTAGAGCACCTTGGGCCGCCCGGGCGTCGTCCGGGTCTGCTGGGTGCGCTCGGCGAGCCCGGCGTCGACGAGCGACTCCAGGTGGAAGCGCGCGGTGTTCTGGTGGATGCCGACCTCGTCGGCGATGTCCTGGACGGACACCGGCGCCTTGGAGTCGCGCAGCAGCTGGATGATGTGCGTGCGCCTGCCGCCATGGTCGCTGCGACCCGTCGTGCCGTCGAACCCTCCGTAGACCTGCTGCCTGGGCACCTGCTCGCCCCACTTCTTCCCGCTCGTGGACCACTGACGTCGAGGCGTCCGGCTGCCCCCGGCCGACGTCCTCACCATGACAACCATCGCACGAACGCCCCCCACGCCGTTCCCGAGGAGCACTCGCCATGACCATCGACGACCCGGCGACGATGTCGCCCCTGATGAAGAAGCTGCTGAAGACGCGCAGCCACTTCCCGCAGACCGAGGTGTTCGACTCGGCGCACGCCATGATCGAGACGGACCCCTCCGAGTGGGACCGGTTCTACCGCGACCGGTGGGCGCACGACAAGGTCGTGCGCTCGACGCACGGCGTGAACTGCACGGGGTCGTGCGCGTGGGACGTGTACGTCAAGGACGGTCTCATCACGTGGGAGCACCAGGGCACGGACTACCCGACGACGGGGCTCGACAGCCCCGAGTACGAGCCGCGCGGCTGCCCGCGCGGGGCCTCGTTCTCCTGGTACACGTACTCGCCGTCGCGCGTGCGGTATCCCTATGTGCGCGGGGTCCTGCTCGAGATGTACCTCGACGCACGCTGCCGCCTGGGCGACCCGGTGCTCGCGTGGGCCGAGGTCGTCGAGAGCCCGCTCAAGGCGACGCTCTACAAGCGGGCCCGCGGCAAGGGCGGCCTGGTCCGCGCGGACTGGGAGCTCGCGACCGAGATCATGGCCGCGGCCCACGTCTACACGATCAAGGCGTACGGGCCGGACCGCTGCGTCGGGTTCACCCCGATCCCCGCAATGTCGATGGCGAGCTTCGGCGTCGGGACGCGCTTCCTGTCGATGATCGGCGGGACGCTGCTGAGCTTCTACGACTGGTACGCGGACCTTCCGCCCGCGAGCCCGCAGATCTGGGGTGACCAGACCGACGTCCCGGAGTCGGGCGACTGGTGGAACTCGAGCTACATCATGATGTGGGGCTCGAACGTCCCCGTGACGCGCACGCCCGACGCGCACTTCCTGGCCGAGGCCCGCTACAAGGGGACCAAGGTCGTCGCGGTCAGCCCCGACTACGCGGACAACGTGAAGTTCGCCGACGACTGGCTCGCCCCCGCCCCGGGCACGGACGGCGCGCTCGCGCAGGCCATGGGCCACGTGCTGCTCACCGAGTTCTACCGCGACCGCCAGGTGCCGTACTTCGAGGCGTACTCGCGCACGTACACGGATGCGCCGTTCCTCGTCACGCTCGACGAGTCCCCGGGGGCGCGTGCGACGGCGGAGGGCACAGTGCCCGACGGCGCCCCCGCCCCGGTCTTCCGGCCCGCCAAGTTCCTCACGGCAGCCGACCTGGACGGGCTGCCCGTCGCGGGGGCGACGGGGCAGCGCCCCGAGTTCCGCCCGGTCTTCCTCGACACGGCCGCCGACGCGCTCACGGTGCCGAACGGCACGCTGGCCGACCGGTGGACCGAGGACGGCGTGGGGCGCTGGAACCTCGACCTCGAGGACCACGACCCGGCGCTGAGCCTGCTGGGCCTGACGCACGCGGGAGCCGAGGCGCAGGGGGTCGTCGTCGAGCTGCCGCGCTTCGACGTGGGGGAGACCGAGGGCGGCTCCTCGGTCCTGCGCGGCGTCCCGGCGATCCGCGTGGGCGACCGCCTCGTGACCACCGTGTTCGACCTGCTCATGGCGCAGTACGGCGTGGGCCGCGACGGACTGCCCGGGACGTGGCCCACGGGCTACGACGACCCGACGTCGCCCGGGACGCCCGCGTGGCAGGAGTCCCTGACCGGGGTCCCGGCCGAGCAGTGCACCCGGATCGCGCGCGAGTTCACGCGCAACGCCGAGGTGAGCAAGGGCAGGTCCATGATCATCATGGGCGCGGGCACCAACCACTGGTACCACGCGGACACCATCTACCGGACGTTCATCGCGCTCCTGACCCTCACCGGGTGCCAGGGCGTCAACGGCGGCGGCTGGGCGCACTACGTGGGCCAGGAGAAGGCCCGGCCCGTGACGGGGCAGCAGCACATGGGCTTCGCGCTCGACTGGCAGCGCCCCACGCGTCACATGGCCGGCACGGCGTTCTGGTACACCGCGACGGACCAGTGGCGCTACGAGGGCTTCGGCGCGGACGAGCTCGCTTCGCCGACCGGTCCGGGCACGCTCAAGGACCGCAGCATGATGGACTGCCTGACCCAGGCGGCCCGCATGGGCTGGACGCCCTCGCACCCCGGGTTCGACCGCAACCCGCTCGACCTGTGCGACGAGGCCGCGGCCGCGGGCGTGCCGGTCGCGGACCACGTGGTCTCCGAGCTGCGCAGCGGTGCGCTCAAGTTCGCGGTCGAGGACCCCGACGACCCGCAGAACTTCCCGCGCGTCCTGACGGTCTGGCGGGCGAACCTCATCGGCAACTCGGCCAAGGGCAACGAGTACTTCCTCAAGCACCTGCTGGGCGCCGACTCGTCGCTGCGGGCGCACGAGACCCCGCCCGAGCGCCGCCCCGAGGAGGTCGTCTGGCGGGACGAGGCCCCCGAAGGCAAGCTCGACCTGCTGACCAACATCGACTTCCGCATGACCTCGACGTCGCTGTTCGCCGACGTGGTCCTGCCCGCGGCGACCTGGTACGAGAAGCAGGACATCTCGACCACGGACATGCACCCGTTCGTGCACGCCCTCAACGCGGCGATCGCACCACCGTGGCAGGCCAGGACCGACTACGACGCGTTCCTGGGGCTCGCCGACAAGGTCTCCGAGCTCGCCAAGATCCACCTGGGCACGCGCACCGACGTCATCGCTGCGCCGCTCACGCACGACACCCCGGACGAGATGGCCCAGCCCGGAGGCGTCGTCCTCGACTGGCGCAAGGGAGAGTGCGAGCCCGTCCCGGGCGTGACCATGCCCCGCCTCGTGGTGGTCGAGCGGGACTACACCCAGATCGCGGAGAAGATGCGCGCCGTCGGGCCGCTGATCTCGACGGTCGGGACCACGACCAAGGGCGTCACGGTCGTGCCCGAGCAGGCCGTCGAGTTCCTCGCGAAGGCCAACGGCGTGCGCAAGGACGGCGTCGCGAAGGGACGTCCGTCGCTCGAGACCGCGGCGCACTTCTGCGAGGCGATCCTCGCGCTGTCCGGCACGACCAACGGCGCCGTGTCGGTCGCGGGCTTCACGGCCCTCGAGAAGCGGGTCGGCAAGCCGCTCGCGGACCTGGCCGAGGAGAACCACGACCGCCAGGTCACGTTCGCCCAGACCCTGACCGGGCCGCAGAACGTCTTCACGAGCTACGAGTGGTCGGGCTCCGAGCAGGGCGGGCGGCGCTACTCGCCGTTCGTGGTCAACGTCGAGCGGCTCAAGCCGTGGCACACGCTCACGGGTCGCCAGCACTTCTTCGTCGACCACGACTGGATGACCGAGCTCGGCGAGCAGCTCCCGGTCTACCGGCCGCCGCTCGACATGGCACGCCACTTCGGCCACCAGGGCTTCAGCGAGCCCGGCTCGACCGAGGTCACGGTGCGCTACCTGACGCCGCACTCCAAGTGGTCCATGCACTCGCAGTTCCAGGACAACCCGTACATGCTCGCGCTCTCGCGCGGGGGCCCCACGATCTGGATCTCCGAGGGCGACGCGGCGACCGCGGGGATCGCGGACAACGACTGGATCGAGGCGGTCAACCGCAACGGCGTGGTCGTGGCCCGGGCCGTGGTCTCGCACCGCATGCCCACGGGCACGGTCTACATGTACCACTCGAAGGACCGCAACATCGACGTGCCCAAGGCCGAGGCGTCGGGCAAGCGAGGGGGCATCCACAACGCGCTGACGATGATCATGATGAAGCCCACGCACCTCCTGGGCGGGTACGGCCAGCTCACCTACGCCTTCAACTACTACGGGCCGACCGGCAACCAGCGCGACGAGTACACGGTCATCCGTCGGCGCAACCAGGAAGTGGAGTACTGAGATGCGGGTCATGTCGCAGGTCGCGATGGTCATGAACCTCGACAAGTGCATCGGGTGCCACACGTGCTCGGTCACGTGCAAGCAGACGTGGACCAACCGCGACGGCGTCGAGTACGTGTGGTTCAACAACGTCGAGACCAAGCCGGGAACGGGGTACCCGCGCGGGTACGAGGACCAGGACCGGTGGCACGGCGGCTGGGAGCTCGACCGCAAGGGACGGCTCCGGCTCCGCTCGGGCGGGCGGTTGCGCCGCCTCGCGTCGATCTTCGCGAACCCCGACCTCCCGGGGCTCGACGACTACTACGAGCCCGCGACGTACGACTTCGACCAGCTGATCTCCGCGCCGGCGAACTCGCCGCAGATCCCCGTGGCCCGGCCCAAGAGCGCGATCACGGGCAAGGACATGAAGATCACGTGGGGACCCAACTGGGACGACGACCTGGGCGGCTCGCCGCAGATCGCGTCGAAGGACCCCAACCTCGCGTCCATGGTCGACAAGGTCCAGCTCTCGTTCGAGCAGACGTTCATGTTCCACCTGCCCCGGATCTGCGAGCACTGCCTCAACCCGGCGTGCGTCTCGGCCTGCCCGTCGTCGGCCATGTACAAGCGCGTCGAGGACGGGATCGTGCTCGTGGACCAGGACGCGTGCCGCGGCTGGCGCATGTGCGTCTCGGCCTGCCCCTACAAGAAGGTCTACGTCAACCACCAGACGGGCAAGGCCGAGAAGTGCACGTTCTGCTTCCCGCGCATCGAGGCGGGGCAGCCGACCGTGTGCGCCGAGACGTGCGTGGGCCGCCTGCGGTACATCGGCCTCGTGCTCTACGACGCCGACGCGGTCGAGGCCGCGGCGTCCGTCGAGGACCCCCAGGACCTGCTCGACGCCCAGCGCTCGGTCTTCCTCGACCCCACGGACCCCGAGGTGATCGCGGCGGCACGGGCGGCCGGCATCGCCGAGGACTGGATCGGCGCGGCCCAGCGCTCGCCGATCTGGCAGCTCATCCAGAAGTTCAAGGTCGCCCTGCCGCTGCACCCCGAGTACCGGACCATGCCCATGGTCTGGTACGTGCCGCCGCTCTCGCCCGTCCTGGACGTGACGACCGAGCTCGGCAAGGACGACGCGGACGCCGACGACGTGTTCCACACCATCGCGTCGCTGCGCATCCCGCTCGAGTACCTCGCGAGCCTGTTCTCGGCCGGGGACGTCGACGTCGTCGCGGGGGTCCTCATGAAGCTCGCCGCGATGCGCAGCCACATGCGTCGGCGCACGCTGACGGGGGAGGTGGACGAGGCGTTGCTCGCCCAGGTCGGGTACTCGTCCGAGGACGTCGAGGAGCTCTACCGGCTCCTGGCCATCGCCAAGATGGAGGACCGCTACGTCATCCCCGCGGCGCACAAGGAGGACGCGGCCGAGATGGCCTCATGGGCCTCGGGCTGCTCGCTCGACAACCCGGGCGGCCCCGGCATGAGCGCGGCCTCCACGCGCGGCGGCCCCGTCTCCGTCCCCCTGCAGGTCCGGAGGCCGTCATGACGGCCCAGGCTCCGGCGTCGGGCAGGCGCGCGTTCGTCCCGCTCCTGCGGCGCTCGCGGCGCAAGGACCTCGTCGAGGTCCCCGCCCGGTCCGACGTCCTCGCGCTCGCCAGCATCCTGCTGGCCTACCCCGACGACGCCTGGTACGCCGACGCCGACGAGCTCGCCGCGGCCGTCGCAGCCCTGCCCGACTCGGCCCCGGCCGCGCACCTGCGCGCGTTCTGGGACCAGCACGCGCGGACGGAGCCGCGCGCCGCGCGGGCCCACTACGTCGAGACCTTCGACCTGCGCCGCAAGTCGTCGCTGTTCCTCAGCTACTACCTGCACGGCGACACGCGCCAGCGCGGCATGGCGCTCCTCGCGCTCAAGCAGCGCTACCGCGCGTGCGGGTTCGCGCCCGACGACGCCGAGCTGCCCGACTACCTGCCCATGGTGCTCGAGTTCGCCTCGCGCGCCGGGACCGGGGCGGGGGAGGCGCCGCTGCGGACCCACCGCGGCGGGATCGAGCTCATCCGCCGTTCGCTCGCGGACCGCGGCTCGCACTACCGCGAGATCCTCGAGGCCGTGAGCGACCTCCTGGGGCCCGTGTCCGAGCGCCAGCGCGGCGAGGTCGACCAGCTCGCGCTCACCGGCCCGCCCAGCGACGACGCGGGGCTCGAGATCGCCTCGATGCCCTACGGGGGAGCGAGCTGGACCGACACGCCCGGCGCGCCCTTCGGCCCCCCGGAATTCACCTGCGCCCCGGAAGGACGCTGACACATGGACACCCTTCTCTTCGTGGTGCTGCCGTACGTCTGCCTCGCGATCTTCGTCGTCGGGCACGTGTGGAGGTACCGCAACGACCAGTTCGGCTGGACGACCCGTACGAGCCAGGTGCTCGAGAAGCGCTGGCTCGCGTGGGGCTCGCCCCTGTTCCACTTCGGGGCGCTGTTCGCGATCCTCGGGCACGCCGCGGGGCTCCTGATCCCGACGTCGTGGACCCAGGCCCTCGGGATCTCCGACCACGCGTACCACGTGGTCGCGGTCGCGGCCGGGACCGTCGCGGGCGTCGTGCTGTGCGCGGGGCTCGTGATCCTGCTGCTGCGCCGGTTCTACGTCTCCGACCGCATCCGCGTCGTCACGACGCCCATGGACCGGGTCCTGTACCTCCTGCTCACGGTCGAGATCGGGGTCGGCATGTGGCAGACCGTCGCGATCAACGTGTTCGGCTCGGGCTACGAGTACCGCGGGACGGTCTCGGTCTGGTTCCGTCAGCTGTTCGTCCTCCAGCCCGACCCCTCGCTCATCACCGCGGCGCCCGCGGTCTACGGCTGGCACGCCGTCCTCGCGTGCCTGCTCCTCGCGATCTGGCCCTTCACGCGGCTCGTGCACGTCTGGTCGGTGCCCGTCGCGTACCTGGCCCGGCCGTACGTGGTCTACCGGCAGCGCTCCGCGGCGCCGGGGCGCGGCAAGGTGCGGGCATGAGTGCGGTCCCCGCCGTCCCCGCCCCGGTCGCCCGCGTCGTCCTCGCGGGCGTGGGGGAGACCGCCCTGGACGTGGCCGCGCACGAGCGCGCGGTGGCCTCCGTGCACGCCGGGGCCGTCGTGACCTTCGCGGGCGTCGTCCGCGACCACGACGGCGGGAGGTCCGTGGCCGCGCTCACCTACGAGGCCCACCCCGACGCGGACCGGATCATCCGCGAGATCGCGGCCCGCGTCGCGGCCCGCTCGGGCGAGGTCCGGGTAGCCGTCACGCACCGCGTGGGCGACCTCGCGATCGGCGACGTCGCGCTCGTCGCGGCAGTGTCCTCGGCCCACCGGGCTCAGGCCTTCGCGGCGTGCGGCGACCTCGTCGAGGAGGTCAAGGCCTCCCTGCCCGTGTGGAAGAGGCAGGTCTTCACCGACGGCACGCACGAGTGGGTCGGGGCGCTGTGAGCGTCGCGCCCACGCTCGAGCGCGCGCTCGTCGACCGGTTCGGACGGCGCCACCGCGACCTGCGCATCTCCCTGACCGACCGCTGCTCCCTGCGGTGCACCTACTGCATGCCCGCCGACGGCATGCCCTGGCTGCCCTCCGACGAGCTCCTCACGGTCGCCGAGATGACCCGCGTCGCGGCCGTCGCGGTCCGGCACGGCATCCAGGAGATCCGCCTCACGGGCGGCGAACCGCTCCTGCGCCCCGACATCGTCGAGATCGTGGCCGAGCTGGCCGCGCTCCCCGGCGCCCCCGAGGTGTCGATGACGACCAACGGACTGCGCCTGCCGGCGCTCGCGGTCCCGCTGCGCGACGCGGGGCTGAGCCGGCTCAACCTGTCGCTCGACACCCTGCGCCGCGACCGGTACGTGCGGTTGACGCGGCGCGACCGCATGGACCAGGCGCTCGACGGGCTCGCGGCCGCCGACCGGGCGGGCTTCACCGGGACCAAGCTCAACGCCGTCCTCGTACGCGGCGTCAACGACGACGAGACGGTCGACCTGCTCCGGTTCGCGCTCGACCGCGGATACGAGCTGCGGTTCATCGAGCAGATGCCGCTCGACGCGGGCCGGACGTGGACGCGCGAGGGCATGGTCACGGCCGACGAGGTGCTCGCGTCGCTCAGCGGATCGTTCGACCTGGTCCCCGTGCCGACGCGCGGCGCTGCCCCGGCCGAGCGATGGACGGTCGACGGAACCGACGCGGTCGTCGGGATCGTGGCCTCCGTGACGCGTCCCTTCTGCGGGGCGTGCGACCGGATCCGGCTCACGGCCGACGGGCAGCTCCGCAGCTGCTTGTTCGCGCGCGAGGAGACCGACCTGCGGACCCTCCTGCGCGCAGGAGCCGACGACGACCGGATCGCGGCAGCGCTCGGTCTCGCGGTCCGCACCAAGGCCGCCGGGCACACGATCGGCAGCCCCTCGTTCCGGCAACCCGACCGCGGCATGTCCGCGATCGGGGGATAGCCCCCACCCGAGACCGCACCGACCCCGTACGACAAGGAGTGACGAGATGCCCGCCATCACCCTGCGCTACTACGCCGCGGCCCGTGCCGCGGCGAACGGCCTCGACGAGGAGGTGATCGAGACCGAGAGCCCCGCGGCCGCGCTCCGCGTCAGCGCGCGGCGCCACGGCGAGCCGATGCGCCGCGTGCAGGTCGTCTGCTCCTACCTCCAGGACGGTCGCGCGCTGCGCCCCGAGGCGGCGACCGCCCCCGTCGCCGGTCCGGTGACGATCGACGTCCTCCCACCGTTCGCCGGCGGGTGAGCGACATGGCGAGGTTCCCGGTGAGAGAGGTCTACCCGCCCCTGGACGCGGACGAACCGTCCGGTGCCCCGGCCCGACGGCGCATGGCCGGGCTGCGCGGCCCCGTCACCAGCGGGTGGCTGCTGGTGGCGAGCGTGAGCCAGCTCGGCACCTTCATCGCCGTCCTCTGGTACGGGCTGCTGGCGTTCCCCGAGATGACGCTGCCCGAGGCCGCGTTGCTCGTCGGCGCCCTGCTCGTGGCGCACTGGCTCACCTCGCTCGCCGTGTTCGCGGTGGGACGCGCACGGTTCCGGTGCCTCGAACGCCGGTACGTCGCCTGGCTCGACGGGCTCTGCACCGAGGAGCGGGCGGAGCACTGCCGCCGCGCCCAGCGCAGGCTCGTGGAGCACCAGAAGACGCCGAGGCACTGGGTGGTGCCCGCCGACTGGTGACGGTGCTGCTGGTCCGGCGAGGACGGCGGGACCGAGGTCAGGAGAGCTCGGCGACGAGCCGGGCCGTGAGCGGCGCCGCGACCCCGTGGCGATCGGCGGCCCGCACGACCGCGCCGCCGATCGCGTCGACCTCGAGAAGCCGACCCGCCTCGGCGTCACGCTCCATCGAGGAACGGGCGCCGGCCGGGAAGCGGTCGTACAGGGCCAGCGACGCGGCCGGGTCCGACGGTGCGCCTGACGCCGTCGCGACCGCCGCGACCTCCGCGACCAGCGCCTCGAGCTCGCCCCGGTGGACCGTGCGCACCTCACCGATCGTCTCGCGGTACCGGGTCGTGAGCAGGGCCAGCGGCGCCAGGAAGGACAGCTTGGCCCACACCAGCGCGGCCTCGTCGGGCAGCACCCGTACCGTGATCCCGGCGTGCGCGAGGAGGTCGCGCACGGCGTCGACCGTGTCCGTCGGCACGTCGCCGGGGGCGAGGTCGATCTCCACGAACGGGCTGCCGTGCACGATCTCGCCCGGCGCGACGCGCGTCGACTCGACCCGGATCACCGCAGGGAGGACCCGCGCGGAGCCGTACCGTGCGCGCAGCACGTCCAGGTGCTCGACGCCGTTGAGCAGCGGCACGACCACGGCGTCCCCGAGGACCTCGGGGGCGACCCGGTCGAGCGCGTCCGCCAGGCCGGTGGCCTTGACGGCGACCAGCAGCACGTCGACCGGCTCGGTGAGGCGCGCCGTCGCCCGGACGGCGACCTCGACGTCACCGAGCTGCCCGCTGCGGACGTGCAGCCCGTGCTCACGCAGGGACGCCGCCGTCTCGTCGCGTGCCACGAAGGTCACCGTCGCCTCGTCGGCGCGGACGAGCAGGGCCCCGACGAGGCCACCGACCCCTCCGGCGCCGAGGACGGCGACCTCCCGTGGTGCGCCGTGCCCCGTCGTGGTCTTGTTCGTCCCGTCGCTCATGGCCTCAGGAGACCACACGTCCGGTCGGTGCCGGACGCGGACGTGCGTCCTGCGAGCGTGAGGGTGGTCACGGGCCGCGGGTCCCGCCGTGGGACGCCCCGGGGACGGCCGGCAGGTGTGCCCGTGGAACGAACCGGACAGGTGCCTCGTTGGTGACTCACGACAGCCCGTGAGCACGGCACCGGCATACCCGGCCGGTGGACGTCCGGGACGAACGAGCGTGCGGACGACGCACAGCAGGGACGACGCGATGCCGGTGCAGCAGACCGAGACCACCCGCCCATGGACGTTCGACGCACGCGCCGGTGCGGTCTACGGGCTCATGACGGCTGCCTGGTACGCCGTGCCCGACCTCGTCGAACGGCGCGGGACCCGGGCGCTCCTCAAGACGGCCTGCGGGGTCGCCGGCGCTGCGGTGCTGCTCCGGACCGGCGAGGGCCGCCAGGCGATCGACGGCGTCCGCAAGGTCCGCGACGCGATGCGGGAGACGTCGAGCACCGACGTCGCGGACCGGACCGCGGGGCCCTGGGAGCGGGCGTCCGACGACGGGCCGGACAACCCCCTGCACGGCCTCACCCCGGTCGAGATCGCGCCGGGCGGCAAGGTCGCGATCGCCGTCGGGGCGGCCGTCGTTCTCGGGGCCACGACCGCGTTCGCCGTCGTCGGGGAGAAGGGGGCGTACCGCTGGGGCGAGCGCATGCGCGCCCGCGGGGTGCGCGCGCCGCACCTGCGCGTGGGACTCGTCCTGGGCGCCGCGGCAGCGGTCCTGGGTGGCCTGCTCCCGGCTCCCGAGGACGACTGACGCCCACCGAGGACGACTGAGAAGGAGTCGCGGCGGCTGGCCGAGGTCCGGCCGCGCGTAGTCGAAGCGGTTGGCTGCCGGATCACCGTTCCACGAGATCGGGCTGGTTGTCCCATCCGGCGCGGCCGAGGCGACAACCAGCCCGATCTCGACGACAACCGGTCCGTCGACGTCCGCCGCGCGCGGCATCCCGAGCACGGTCGTCAGAGTGCGCCCGACGCCGCGGTCTCCTCGACGCCGCCCGCGCCGTCGAACGTCAGGAGCCGGTCGGCGACCTTGTCGATGAAGTAGCGGTCGTGGCTCACGACGACCACGGCGCCGGGGAAGTGCGCGAGCGCACGCTCCATGACCTGGGCGCTCGTGAGGTCGAGGTGGTTGGTCGGCTCGTCGAGCACGATCACCGAGGCACCCGACAGCAGGCACTGCGCGATCGCGACACGGGCACGCTGTCCGCCCGAGAGCGTGCCGATCTTCTGCTTGAGCTCCATCTCGGAGAACTGCAGCATCGTCAGGAAGCGGTTGACGTTCTTCTTGGTCGCCGAGTACGCGAGGGTCCCGGGGGCGGCGCTGACCGCGTGCGCGACCGTGTCGTCCAGGTCGAGGTCGGCCACGACCTGGTTGTAGGAGACGAACGTCGAGTTCTTCTTCCAGGTGATCTGCCCGGCGTCGGGCGGTGTGACCTCCGTGAGCACGTCGAGGAGCGTCGACTTGCCGGACCCGTTCGCACCGACGACGGCGACGCGGTCACCGCGGTGCAACGAGAACGTGAGGTCGCTGAACAGCGGGTCGCCGCCGAACCCCTTCGTGAGCCCCTCGACCTCGACCAGTCGTTCGCTCACGTGCAGGTCCGCGTAGATGGTCGTGATGATCTGGTCGACCGGACGCGGCGCCTGGCGCTTCTTGATGTCGGCGAGCTTGCGCTTGAGGCCCCGGCTCTTGTCCTTCGCGGCCTGCTTGCGGGCATCGCTCGCCTCGACCTCGTACGCGAGCAGCTCCTCCTCGTGCGCGAACTGGCGCTCGATCGTCTTGAGGCGCGACTGCTTGGCGTGCACGTAGTCGGAGTAGCCGCCCTCGTACTCGTGCAGGCGGCGGTTCTCGATCTCGACGATCCGGTTGACCGCGCCGTCGAGGAACTGGCGGTCGTGCGAGACCACGAGCACCGCTCCCGGGTACGTCTGGAGCCAGTTCTCGATCCAGCGCACGCCGTCGAGGTCGAGGAAGTTCGTGGGCTCGTCGAGCAGCAGCACGTCGGGGCGCTGCACCAGGATCCGGGCGAGCGCCGCACGGTTGCGCCAGCCGCCCGAGAGCTGGTCGACCGGGAGAGCGCGACGTGCGGCGTCGAACCCCAGCCGCGTGAGGACCGTGTCGATCGTGTTCTCGTACGACCACCCGTCGAGCGCGTCCATGCGCTCGAACAGGTCGGCCTGCTCGGTGAGAAGCCTGGTCATCTCGTCATCGCCGTCGACAGCACCGCCGTCGTCCATGAGGTCCGGCTCGGCGAGGCGCTCGCCGATCGCGTCGAGGCGCGCCTGCGTGGAGTGGACGTCGGCGAACAGCTCGCTGAGCTCCTCGGCCGCGCTGCGGTGCCCCGCGAGCTCGGAGAACTGCGAGAAGTACCCGATGCTCACGCCGAGGTTGACGTCGACCGTCCCCGACGTGGGCTCCTTGCGGCCCAGGATGAGCTCGAGGAACGTCGTCTTGCCCGTACCGTTGCGGCCCACGAGCCCGACACGCTCGCCCTCGCGGAGCTTGAGGAAGGCGTCGCGCAGCACGACCTTGTCGTCGAACTGCATGCTCACGGCGTTCAGGCGGATCAGGCTCACAGGGGTCCTCTCGGGCACCGTGCCGGAGGTCGGCACGACGGGAGAACACTACGCGGAGCGCCCGTCCGGACGGTCGTCGGTCACCGTTCGACGACCGT
The DNA here is from genome assembly GCF_014836745.1 of Oerskovia gallyi. Taxonomy (NCBI): domain Bacteria; kingdom Bacillati; phylum Actinomycetota; class Actinomycetes; order Micrococcales; family Cellulomonadaceae; genus Oerskovia; species Oerskovia gallyi. The sequence goes on along the minus strand of NZ_JACSQE010000011.1, from coordinate 103,861 downwards.
TCGTCGCACGGCGCCTACCGCTCGTCGCACACCTCGACCGTCCGTCGAGGTGACCTGGATCACGGCCTGCCGTCGTCCCTAGCCTTTCCCGGTCGGACGCAACGACGCGACCTTGGGAGAGAGAACCGATGACGACAGACATCCGATCGACGGCGGAGAACGCCTCGGACGACGGGCTCTCGCCCGATCCGACGCTCCCGCCCACCGCGGTCCCGGAGACCGCCCTCGCACCACGCTGGACCTGGCAGAAGGTCGCGCTCTGGACGGGCATCGCGCTGCTCGGCGGCGTTGCCTGGGTCATGCTCGCGCTGGTGCGCGGCGAGACCGTCAACGCGATCTGGTTCGTCTTCGCCGCAGTCTGCAGCTACCTCATCGGATACCGCTTCTACTCCAAGGTCATCGAGCGGTACATCACGCGCCCCGACGACCGGCGTGCGACCCCGGCCGAGGTGCGCTCGGACGGCAAGGACTACGTCCCGACCGACCGTCGGGTGCTGTTCGGGCACCACTTCGCCGCGATCGCGGGCGCCGGCCCGCTCGTGGGCCCGGTCCTGGCCGCGCAGATGGGCTACCTGCCCGGCACGGTCTGGATCATCGTCGGCGTCATCTTCGCGGGGGCCGTGCAGGACTATGTCGTCCTGTTCTTCTCGATGCGTCGCGGTGGTCGCACGATCGGCCAGATGGCCCGCCAGGAGCTCGGTCGCATCGGCGGCACGGCCGCGATCGTCGCCTCCCTGCTCATCATGCTGATCATCGTCGCGATCCTCGCGCTCGTCGTCGTGAACTCCCTGGGCGAGAGCCCGTGGGGCGTCTTCAGCGTCGCGATGACCATCCCGATCGCCCTCTTCATGGGCGTCTACCTGCGCTACCTGCGCCCCGGACGCATCACCGAGGTCTCGATCATCGGCTTCGTGCTGCTCATGGCCGCGATCGTGGGCGGCGGCTGGGTCGCGAACACCCCGTGGGGCGCGGACCTGTTCCACCTCGACCGCACGACCATCGCCATCGGCATCATCATCTACGGCTTCGTCGCGGCCGTCCTGCCCGTCTGGCTGCTCCTGGCCCCGCGCGACTACCTGTCGACGTTCATGAAGGTCGGCGTGATCGTGATGCTCGCAGGAGCGATCGTGATCGTGCGTCCCGAGATCTCGGTCCCCGCGGTCAGCGAGTTCGCGAGCGGCGAGACCGGTCCGGTGTTCTCCGGGTCCCTGTTCCCCTTCCTGTTCGTCACGATCGCGTGCGGCGCCCTGTCCGGCTTCCACGCCCTCATCGCGTCGGGCACCACGCCCAAGCTGCTCGAGAAGGAGCGCCAGACGCGCTTCATCGGGTACGGCGGCATGCTCATGGAGTCGTTCGTCGCGATCATGGCGCTCGTCGCCGCGATCTCGCTCGACCGCGGCATCTACTTCGCCATGAACGCCTCGGCCGCCGCGACGGGCGGCACCATCGAGGGAGCGGTCGCGTTCGTCAACTCGCTCGGCCTGGCCGGAGTGAACCTCACGCCCGACATGCTGTCCTCGACCGCGGCGGCCGTCGGCGAGGAGTCGATCGTGTCCCGCACGGGTGGCGCCCCGACCCTGGCGCTGGGCCTGGCGCACATCATGCAGCAGCTCTTCGGCGGCGCCGCGATGATGGGCTTCTGGTACCACTTCGCGATCATGTTCGAGGCGCTGTTCATCCTCACGGCCGTCGACGCCGGGACGCGCGTGGCGCGCTTCATGCTCCAGGACTCGCTCGGCAACGTCGCCCCGAAGTTCCGGGACGTGACCTGGCGACCCGGGGTGTGGTTCTGCACCCTGGTCATGGTCGCGGGGTGGGGGAGCATCCTCTACCTCGGCGTGACCGACCCCCTCGGCGGGATCAACACGTTCTTCCCGCTGTTCGGCATCGCCAACCAGCTCCTGGCGGCCATCGCGCTCGCGGTCGTCCTGGCGATCGTGGCCAAGCGCGGTCGCTCGTACTTCCGCTGGCTGTGGATCGTGGCCCTGCCGCTGGCCTTCACCGCGGTCGTGACGATCACGGCGTCGTTCGAGAAGATCTTCTCGCCCGTCCCCGCCGTCGGGTACTGGGCCAACCACAACGCGTTCAAGGAGGCACTGGCCGCGGGGGAGACCTCGTTCGGCACCGCGACGTCGGTCGAGGCCATGGAGGCGGTCGTGCGCAACACGTTCGTCCAGGGCACGCTGTCGATCATCTTCGTGGTCCTCGCGATCGTCGTGATGGTCGCGGCCCTCGTGACGACCGTGAAGGCGTTGCGGGCGGGGGGCGGCGAGAACCACGAGGACGAGCCCGTGGCCTCGCGCCGGTTCGCTCCCGCCGGGCTCCTGACGACCGCCACGGAGAAGGAGATCGAGGCCGAGTGGGCTCAGCTTCCGCCCGAGAAGCAGCCCGTCTCCTCGGGCGCGGGACACTGACGTGGGACCCGTGCGCGACGCGCTCGCCCGAGCGGCGAGGGGTGCGGCCTGGTACGTCCGCCAGCTCATGGGCGACGACGCCTACCGGGTGTACGTGGAGCACCGCCGCGCCGCGCACGGGCCCGACGTCGCCGTCCTGACCGAGCGCCAGTTCTGGCGCCAGCGCATGGACGACCAGGACCGCAACCCGGGCGCCCGCTGCTGCTGAACGTCGGCCGCCGAGGGTGACGCTCCCGGTCGCCCTCGGCGGTCAGGTCCGTCACCCTCGGCGTCGTCTCCCCGGAATAGGATCGCGACATGTCCGGACCCGTGTTCACCGGCGCCGCCGTCGGCCTGGTCGTCGGCGTCCTGCTCACCGCCGCGCTCGTCGCCGCGTGGCGGCTCGCACGCGGCACGCGCGAGCTCGGCAGCGACTCCGAGCGGGCGACGTTCAGCACGCTGCACCTCGCCTCCCGTGCGGCCAAGCACCTGCGGGACGGGCTCGACGGCGACGACGTCGGGCGCGCGGCCCGCCACCTGCGCACCCTGCTCGGCTGCGAGGCGCTCGCGGTCGTGACGGCCGACGGCGTCGTGGCCCTCGACGGCCCGGCCGCCCTCCGGGCCGAGGCGCAGCGCGTCGGCGCCCGGACGATCGAGACCGGCAGGCGGCAGGTCTACGCGGGGGCCGAGCCGTCGTCGGGCGGGCCCGAGGCCGTCGGGGCGCCCGTCCTCGCCGGCGGTGTCGTCGCCGGGGCCGTCGTCGCGTTCGCGACGCGCGTGCGCCCGCCGCTCGTGCGGGCCACGGGCGAGGTCGCGCAGTGGTGCTCCGCGCAGCTCGAGCTGGGCGAGCTCGAGGCCTCGCGCACCGCGCTCGCGCAGGCCGAGCTGCGTGCGCTGCGCGCCCAGATCAGCCCGCACTTCATCTACAACTCGCTCGGCGCGATCGCCTCCTTCATCAGCACCGACCCCGAGCGTGCGCGCGACCTCGTGCTCGACTTCGCGGACTTCACGCGCTACTCCTTCCGGGGCCGCGGCGACTTCACGACGCTCGCCGACGAGCTGGGCAGCGTCCACTCGTACGTCGAGCTCGAACGTGCGCGGTTCGGCGACCGGCTGACCGTGACGCTCCAGATCGCGCCCGAGTCGCTGTCGACCGTCATCCCGTTCCTCAGCGTCCAGCCGCTCGTCGAGAACGCCGTCCGGCACGGTCTCGAGCCGCGCGAGCGGGGAGGGCGCATCGTCATCAGCGCGCGCGACGAGGGCACCCAGACCGAGATCACGGTCGAGGACGACGGCGTCGGCATGTCTCCCGAGACGTTGCGGGCCCTGCTCGCGACGGGGTCGCGCGCGACGAACGTCGGGCTGCGCAACGTCGACACGCGCGTGCGCCAGCTCTACGGCGACCAGCACGCGCTCGAGATCGAGACGAACGAGGGCGCGGGTACCCTCGTGCGGATGCGCGTCCCGAAGTCCCAGCCCCAGCACGAGACCGAGGTGAGCCGGCCGTGAGCGACCACGCCCCCCGTCTCGCACCGCCCGCCGGTCCTGCCGACGAGGCCGGCGGGGTCGGCGGAGCCGCAGGCCCGCGTCCCGGCGTCGACGTCCTCGTGGCCGACGACGAGCGTCCGGCCCTCGACGAGCTGACCGCGCTCCTGCGCCGCGACCCGCACGTGCGCTCGGTGCACGCCGTCGCGTCGGGCGCCGAGGCCCTGCGCTGGCTGTCCGAGCACCCCGTGCACGTCGCGTTCCTCGACATCCACATGCCGGGGCTCACCGGGCTCGACCTCGCCCGCGCGCTGTCGCGGTTCTCGGTCCGGCCCGCGGTGGTGTTCGTGACGGCCGACGAGGCCCGGGCCACCGAGGCGTTCGACGTCGAGGCCGTCGACTACGTGCTCAAGCCCGTCCGGCGCGAGCGGCTTGCCCGCGCGGTCGAGCGCGCGGTCGCCGCCCAGTCCGGCCCGGCATCGCAGGTGTCCCGGGACGCGGACGGCACCGACACCCACGCCGCGGAGCGGCCCGCCCCGACCACGCAGGTCCCCCCGGCCGACGAGACCATCGCCGTGACGGTCGGCACGACGACGCGCGTCGTGCTGCGCTCGGCCGTGCGCTGGGTCCAGGCCCAGGGCGACTACTCACGCCTGGTCACGGACTCCGACAGCTACTTGGTGCGCGAGCCCCTCTCCGACCTCGAGGAGCGCTGGAGCCCCGCGGGCTTCCTGCGCGTGCACCGCTCGTACCTCGTCGACCGCGCCGCCGTGACGGCGGTCCGCCTCGGTGGTGCGCACCCGGTCGTGGTCGTCGCCGGGCAGGAGGTCCCGGTGAGCCGACGCATGGCGCCGTCCGTGCGCGACGCGCTCCTGCGCCGCCCAGGGGGCCGTCCGTGAGCTCGCAGGAGCTGCCGCCGCGGGTCGTCGTCCGCTCGACCGACCCCTTGCCGCCCGGCCCGTCCGACGCCCCACCCGGCGCGCCGGACGCGGGGGAGGAGGCGCCGTCGGGCGCGGTGCGCGAGGGCCCCGGGGACACGCCCGGGCCCGACGGCGGGAGCGAACCCGCGGCCGTGTACGCCCGCAGCCTCGCGCGGACCCAGCTGCGGCTCGCGCTCGCGTGCGTCGTGTCGTTCCTGGCCGTGGTCACGCTGCTCACGGTCACGATGAGCGCGGTGCCGACGCTGGGCGACGTGCACGTCCTCGGCGTGCCGCTGCCGTGGCTCCTGCACGCGTACGGCTTCTACCCGGTCATCGGGGCGTTCGCGCTCGTGTTCGCCCTGGCCGCGGCCCGCAACGAGCGACGCTTCCGCGCACTGGTGGACGACGAGTGAGCTCGGCCCTGCCGCTCGTCGCGGTCGGCCTGCTGCTGCTCGCGACCGGGCTCATCGGCTTCTACGGGCTGCGGATCTCGCGGACGACGAGCGACTTCTTCGTCGCGTCCCGGACGGTGCAGCCCGTGTGGAACGCGTCGGCGATCAGCGGCGAGTACCTGTCGGCGGGGACGTTCCTGGGGTTGTCCGGCCTCGTGCTGCTCTCGGGGGCCGAGGCGTTCTGGTTCCCCGTCGGGTATGCCGCGGGCTACCTGCTCGTGCTGCTGTTCGTCGCCGGGCCCCTGCGCCGCAGCGGGGCCTACACGATCCCCGACTTCGTCCAGGCACGCCTCGACTCGCTCTCCGCCCGGCGCGTCACGAGCGTCCTGGTGCTCGTCATCGGGTGGCTGTACGTCGTGCCGCAGCTCCACGGCGCCGCGCTCGTCATCACGACCGTGGCTCCCGTGCCGCCATGGGTCGGATCGGTCGGGGTGGCCGCGGTCGTGAGCGCCGTGGTCGCCGCGGGCGGCATGCGCTCGGTGACGTTCGTCCAGGCGTTCCAGTTCTGGGTCAAGCTCACGGCGCTCGCGGTCCCCGTGGTCTTCCTGTTGATCGTGCTCGGCGGGCAGGACCTGACGCTCGACCCCGCGCAGGTCTTCCCGCCCGAGGCCGGGCCGCGCGCGTACGACACCTACACGACGGCCTCGCTGCTGCTCGCGCTGCTGCTCGGCACGATCGGCCTGCCGCACGTCCTCGTGCGCTTCTACACGAGCCCCGACGGCGTCTCGGCCCGGTGGACGACCGTGGTCGTGATCGGCATGATCAGCGTCTTCTACATGGTCTCGAGCACCATGGGACTGATCGCCCGCGTCGTTGCCCCCGACCTCGCCGAGCCCGGCGTCGCGGACACCGTGGCGCTCGTGCTGCCGTCGCGGCTCGTGCCGGGCCTGGGCGGCGAGCTGCTCTCGGCGCTCGTGATCGCCGGGGCGTTCGCGGCGTTCCTCGGGACGTCCTCAGGACTCGTGGTCTCGCTCGCGGGGGTCGTGAGCCAGGACCTGTTCGGCGGCACGGTCCGCTCGTTCCGCTGGTCCGCGGTCGCGTGCACGATCGTGCCCCTCGCGTTCGCGCTCGTGACCATCCCGCAGGGGCTCGTGACGAGCGTCGGGACCGTGTTCGTGTTCGCGGCTTCCGCGCTGTCCCCGACGATCCTGCTGGGCGTGTGGTGGCGGCGCCTGACCGCGCGCGGGGCGATCGCGGGCATGGTCGTCGGCAGCGCGCTGTGCGCCGCGGCGCTCCTCGTGACCTCGGCGCTCGGCCAGGGAGACGGGCTCGCGCGCAGCCTCCTGGCCCAGCCCGCGGCCTGGACGATCCCGCTCGCGACCGCCACGACCGTCGTCGTGTCCCTGCGCGACCGGCGCGGGCCGCAGCCGCGCACGGACCGCTTCCTGCGGCGGCTCCACGTGCCGGAGCGCGCTCCCGAGCGCTGAGTGCGTGGTCCGGCCGCGACACGCCCGGCGAGTCGCGGCCGCACCCCGCAGTCGGGGGCCGCCCCGGAAATCCCCGCGACGCCCGGTCGGTCCGTGGGTATCGTCGGAGCCGGTGGACGTGAGGCGTGACGACCCTCGGCCCGGACCTCGCGCCGGGCGCACGACCCCCGCGCGTCCGGCGGACCGACGAGAGGCCGGGACCTCCCGGCGAAGGAGTGGTGGCACCGCGACCTAGCCCCCGCCCGCTCCTCCAGGGCCTTCGCCTGCTGGAGGAACCATGAGACCACCGACCCCGCCCACCGCCTCGACCGCACCCCGGACCCTCGCCGCCGACCTGCCGGCCCTCCCACCCGGCACGTCCGTCACGCTCCGTGGCTGGGTGCATCGGCGCCGCGCCCTCGCGACCGTGACCTTCCTCGTGCTGCGGGACCGGTCAGGGCTGGCGCAGGTCGTGGTGCGCGCGGGCGACGGGCAGGTCGTGCCGCCCGAGGAGACCGTGGTCGAGGTCACGGGCCTGACGACCGCGAACGCCCAGGGTCCGGGCGGGGTCGAGGTGACCTCGCCGACCGTCGTGCCGCTCACCGACCCGGCCGTGACCCCGCCCGTCGAGCTGTGGCGCCCGTCGCTCGACGTGGGGCTCTCCACGATGCTCGACCATGCCGCGGTCGCCTGGCGGCACCCCGCGCAGCGCGCGCGGTGGGAGGTCGCGGCCGCGTCGTTGCGCGGGTTCCGTGAGGCCCTCGACGCGCAGGGCTTCACCGAGGTGCAGTCGCCCAAGATCGTCGGGACCGCGACCGAGTCGGGGGCCGAGGTGTTCGCTCTCGACTACTTCGGTCGCCCGGCCTTCCTGGCGCAGAGCCCGCAGTTCTTCAAGCAGCAGCTCGTCGGGGTCTTCGAGCGCGTGTACGAGGTGGGGCCGGTCTTCCGGGCCGAGCCGCACGACACCGTGCGTCACCTCGCCGAGTACGTCTCGCTCGACGTCGAGCTCGGCTTCGTCCGCGACCACCGCGACGTGCTGGCCGTCCTGCGCGACGTCCTGGCCGGCATGGCTTCCGCCGTCCACCAGCACGCCGGGCGGGCGGTCGCCGCGTACGGCTTCGGGGTGCCGGTCGTGCCCGACGAGATCCCCGTGATCCACTTCGCCGAGGCCCTGGCCCTCGTCGGGGCCCCCGACGACGAGCCCGACCTGGCCCCCGAGCACGAGCGTGCGCTGGGGCGGTGGGCGCTCGCCGAGCACGGCAGCGACCTCCTCGCGGTCGAGGGCTACCCGATGGCGAAGCGTCCCTTCTACACGCACCCGCAGCCGGGCGACGCGCGGTGGAGCAACAGCTTCGACCTGCTCTTCCGTGGGGTCGAGCTCGTCACGGGCGGTCAGCGCCTGCACCGGTACGCGGACTACGTCGCGGCGATCACGGCCCGTGGTGAGGACCCGGCCGGGTACGCGACGTACCTCGAGGCGTTCGAGCACGGGATGCCGCCGCACGGCGGCTTCGCGATCGGCCTCGAACGCTGGACCGCGCGCCTGACGGGCGCGGCGAACGTCCGCGAGGTCGCGCTCTTCCCGCGCGACCTGCACCGCCTCGCGCCCTAGCGCAGGGGCGCCCCCGTCCGGTACGGGGGACAACCCCACCCCGTTCGGGGGACGGGCCGGATGGTCCGGTTCGTCCCCCGCTCGTTACGTTCGAGACTCACGCCACGACGGGGGTTTCGAGTTGAGGACAACCACGACCAGGCGGACCGCCGAGGCATCCACGAGGGATGCCCCGGCGGTCTCGCCGTACGCCCTGCAGGTCGCAGGGATCACCAAGACGTACGCCGCGGGCAAGCGGTCGGTGCACGCCCTGCGGGGCGTGTCCCTGGCGCTCCCGAGGGGCAGCTTCACGGCCGTGATGGGGCCGTCGGGCTCGGGCAAGAGCACGTTGCTGCACTGCGCCGCGGGTCTCGACCGGCCGACGGGCGGCTCGGTCCACCTGGGCGGGGTGGACCTGTCCACGCTGACCGAGGACGAGCTCACGGCGCTGCGCCGGGGCCGCATCGGGTTCGTCTTCCAGGCCTACAACCTCATGGGGTCGTTGACGGTCGCGGAGAACGTCGGGCTGCCGCTGCGGCTCGCGGGCGAGCGGGCCGACCCGGCGTGGTTGCGCGAGATCGCGGCCCGCGTCGGGATCGAGGACCGCCTCGACCACCGTCCGAGCGAGCTCTCGGGCGGTCAGCAGCAGCGCGTGGCGATCGCGCGGGCGCTCGTGACGCGCCCCGACGTCGTCGTCGCGGACGAGCCGACCGGGGCCCTCGACACGCGCACGAGCAAGCACGTGCTCGAGCTGCTGCGGTTCCTGGTCGACACGCTCGGCCAGAGCGTCTTCATGGTCACGCACGACCCGGTCGCGGCCTCGTTCGCGGACCGCGTCGTGTTCCTGGCCGACGGGCAGGTCGCGGGCGACCTCGTCCGCCCGACCCCCGAGCAGGTCGCCGACCGCATGACGCACCTCGGGGAGTGGTGAGCGTGCTGGGCCTCGCGCTGAGCACGCTGCGCGCGCGCCGCAAGAGCTTCGTCGGTCCGTTCGTCGCACTGTTCCTGAGCGCGATGCTCGTCGCGGCGTGCGGGCTGCTCATGGAGTCGGGCATCCGGCAGGGCATCGGTCCTGAGCGCTACGCGGGCGCCGACCTGGTCGTGACCGCGAAGCAGTCGCTCGCGGTCGACGTGGACTACGACGAGCCCTTCGGCGGCCGCGTCCGCCTGCCCGCGTCGGCGGTCGACGAGCTCGCCGCGATCCCCGGTGTCGGGCGCGCGGTGGGCGACGTCGAGGTGCGCCTCGGCGCCGTCGGGCCGTCGGGCGACCTGGCCGGTGCGGTCGACGGGCGCCCGCCCGTGGGCCACGGGTGGTCCTCGGCGACGCTCGGGCCGTTCGTCCTCGCGCAGGGCGACGGCCCGACGGCGCCGGGCCAGGTCGCGCTCGACGACGCACTGGCCGCGCGGCTCGCCGTGGGCGTGGGCGACGACGTCACCCTGGCCGTGGGGTCGACGCCGGGGGAGTACCGGGTGACCGGGATCGTCTCCCCGCCCGAGGGGACCGGTGCGCTGCGGCAGGGCGTGGCGTTCTTCACCGACGAGCAGGTCGCGGACCTCGCCGCAGGGGGCCCGGGCGCGCCCGGGCGACCCGGTGCGGCAGACACCCGAGGGGAGATCGACGCCGTCGGGATCCTGGCCGCGGACGGGACGGACGTCCGGGCGCTCGCCGCGGACGTGCGCGAGCGCACCGGGCTGACCGTGCGCACGGGCGACGCCCGCGGCTCGGTCGAGTTCGCCGACGCCTCGGGCTCGGCGACCACGCTGGTCGCGATCGCCGGCAGCTTCGGCGGGATCATGCTCGTCGTCGTCGTGTTCGTCGTCGCCAGCGCCCTGGGTCTCGTGGTGCAGCAGCGGCGCCGCGAGCTCGCGCTGCTCCGCGCGGTGGGTGCGACCCCGCGCCAGGTCCGGCGGATGATCTCTGCCGAGATGCTCGTGCTGTCCACGACGGCCGCGGTCCCGGGGGCTCTCCTGGGCATCGCCGCGGTCGGCGTGCTGCACGGCCTGTTCGTCCGGGCGGGGGTCGTCTCGGCGGACTACCCGGTCGCGGTGGGACCGCTGCCGGTCGTGGTCGCCGTGGTGCTCACCGTGGGTGTCGCGTGGCTCGCCGGGAGGATGTCGGCCCGGCGGGCGATCACGGTGAAGCCCGTCGAGGCGCTGGGCGAGGCCGCGGTGCAGACCCCGCGGCTGGGCGTCACGCGCACGGTGGTCGGCGGGGTCCTGGTCGTCGGCGGGGTGTTCCTGTCGATGCTGCCCGCGTTCGTCGCGGGCGAGGACGCGCTCGCGGGGGCCGCGCTCTCCGGCGTGGTGCTCGTGATCGCCGTCGCGCTCCTGGGGCCGCGGATCGTGCACGCCCTCGTGCTGCTGGTCGAGCCGTTCCTGCGGCGCAGCCCGCACGCGAGCACCTACCTCGCGGGCCGCAACACCCGAGCGAGCTCGCGACGGCTCGCGGGGGCCGTCGTGCCGCTCGTGCTCGCGATCACCATGACGGTCGTGCAGGTCTCGCTCGGGGCCGCGCAGGTGGCCGAGACCGAGCGTCAGGTGGCCGACGGGCTCCGCGCGGACCTCGTGCTCGCGAGCAGCGGTACGGGCCTCTCGCCCGACCTCGCGGGGCAGGTCGCGGGCGTCGCGGGCGTCGCCTCGGTGACCCCGACCGTGCGGAGCCAGGCCCTCGTACGCTTCGCCGAGTCGGACGGCACGCTCACGGCCGAGGCCCTGACCGTCCAGGGCGTCGACCCGGCGGACCTGGCCGCCGCGATCGACCTGGACGTGCGCGAGGGCTCGACCGACGACCTGCACGGCGAGTCGGTCGCCCTCAGCGTCACGGGAGCGAGCAAGGCACGGGCCGGGCTCGGGGACACCGTCGAGCTCCATCTCGCGGACGGCACGCGGGTCGACGCCGCCGTCGTCGCGATCTACGGGCGCGGCATGGGCTTCGGTGACGCCCTGCTCCCGCGGGACCTGGTCCTGCCCGCGTCGGGGGACCGGCTGGACGGCTCGCTGCTCGTGGTGGCCGAGGAGGAGACCGCCGTCGAGACGCTCGCGGAGGACCTCGGCCGGGCGACCGCCCCGTACCCGGGTGTCGTGCTCGCCGACCGGGCGTCGCTGGTCGCCGCCGAGAAGGCAGCGCTCGAGGCGAACACGTGGACGTCGATGATCCTGCTCGTGGTGCTGTTCGGGTACGTCGCCCTGAACGTCGCGAACGCCCTGGTCATGTCGACCGTCGACCGGCGGCGCGAGATCGCGCTGCTGCGCCTGGTCGGGACGCGGGACCGTCAGGTCCTGCGGATGATGCGGGTCGAGGCGGGCGTGGTGGTCGGCGTCGCCGTGCTGGTCGCGACGGTGATCCTGCTTCCTCCGCTGGCCGGCGTGAGCCTCGGGCTGAGCGAGGGGCAGCGGGCGGTGCCAGCACTCTCCCCGGTCGCGTACCTCGCGACGGTCGCGGGCGCGGGCGCCGTCGGGTACCTCTCGATGCTCCTGCCGACCCGTGCCGCGCTGCGGGCCCGACCGGTCGAGAGCATCGGGCTGCGGGAGTGACGTGAGTGCGTGATTCGGCTGCGACACGCCCGGCGCGTCGCAGCCGAACCACGCACCGGGCGGTGCCCCGCCCTCGCGCCGGGCCGCCGACGGGGTGACCATGGACGTATGTCCACCGTCGGACCGGTCGTGGTCGGCTATGACGGGTCGCCCTCCGCGACCTCCGCAGTGCGCTGGGCCGCGCGCGAGGCCCGACGGCGTGGCGCCCGTCTGGAGGTCGTCTTCGCCCGAGACGCGCACGACACGCACCTCGAACCCTCGTTGCCGGGGGGAGGCGAGAACGCGCAGGCCGGGGCGCGAGCGCTCGCCGAACGGGGCCGGGTCCAGGCGCTCGAGGTCGAGCCCGACGTCGAGGTCGAGGCGACCGTGGAGTACACGACCCCGGCCGCGACGCTCGTCGGGACGTCGCTCGACGCCTCGATCGTGGTCGTCGGGTCGGGGGACCACGGGCGGGTCCGCGGCGAGCTCGGCGGCTCGGTGGCGCTCGCGGTCGCCGCGCACGCGCACTGCCCGGTCGTCGTGGTCCACGGGGACGTCGAGGCGCTGCGGGACGTGAACCTGCCCGTGGTCGTGGGGGTCGACGGCTCGACGCACGCGACCGGTGCGCTCGACCACGCGGCCGAGGTCGCGGCCTCGCGCGGTGCGTCGCTGCGGGTCGTGGTCGCGTGGTGGACGCGCGCCTCGGCGCACCTCGAGAGCTACATGGCCGCGGAGTTCCCGCGCGAGCGCGCCGAGAACGGGGCCGAGCGACTGCTCGCGGCCGCGCTCGCCCAGGTGCACGAGGACTACCCGGACCTGGAGGTCGAGGGCTCGACCGTGGAGGCGCAGCCGGCTCCCGCGCTGGTCAGGGCCTCGGAGGGGGCCGAGCGCCTGGTCGTCGGGTCGCGCGGGCGGGGCGGGTTCGCGGCGCTCGTCCTGGGTTCGGTGAGCCACTCGCTCGTGCGTGAGGCGCACTGTCCCGTGACGATCGTGCGCTGAGCCTCGTTCCCGGTCGGAGACGTGATCCCGACCACATCTTCGGTGCTGATGCGGGTCCGGGGCTTTCACCCGGTCGGGATGTTTGGTTAGGCTCACCTCTGTGAGCCACACCTTATCCGGCGACGACAACGCTCCCACCGCCCAGGACGCCGCCCTCCCAGCCCTCGCCGGAACCGGGCTGAGCCTCGGGTACGACGGGACCGCCGTCGTGCACGACGCCTCCCTGCGCCTGCTCCCCGGACAGGTCACCGCGCTCATCGGTCCCAACGGGAGCGGCAAGTCCACGCTCCTGCGCTCGCTCGCCCGGCTCCACAAGCCCGTCGAGGGGACCGTGAGCCTGCCCGACGTCCCCGACGCGCTCGCGCTGCACCCCAAGGACTTCGCACGCCGCGTCACCCTGCTCTCGCAGAGCCGCCCCACGCCCAACGGCGTGAGCGTGCGCGACGTCGTCGGGTACGGGCGCCACCCGCACCGGGCGCGCTTCCGGTCCACGGACCCCGACGGCGCCCGCGCGATCGCCTGGGCCATGGACGTCACCGGCGTCGCGGCGATGGCGGGCCGCGGCGTCGACGAGCTGTCGGGCGGCGAGCTCCAGCGCGTGTGGCTCGCGACCTGCCTGGCCCAGGACACGGGCGTGCTGCTCCTCGACGAGCCCACGACCTACCTCGACCTGCGCTACCAGGTCGAGATCCTCGACCTGATGCGCGACCTCGCGGACGACCACGGCGTGGCCGTGGGCGTCGTGCTGCACGACCTCAACCAGGCGGCCGCGGTCGCGGACCACGTGGTCCTGCTCCAGCGCGGCGTCGTCCGTGCCGCGGGCGTGGCCGCCGACGTCCTGACCGCCGACGCGCTCAGCGAGACCTACGGCATCCGGATCGAGGTCACGCACGACCCGCTGACCGGCACGGTGCAGACCGCGCCCGTCGGGCGGCACACGACCCGCAGGCTCGTCGCCGTCCCCTGACGACCCGAGCCTCCCGACCGTGCTGCCGCGCACCCCGGTGCGGCAGCCCACCGAGCCCCGCCCCCCGGCGCGGGCAGCACCCTCAAGGACACAGGACCCCCATGCGAACGACCCTCCGGACCGGCCTGCCCGCCGTCCTGCTCGTGACAGCGCTCACCCTCGCCGCGTGCGGCACCACGGAGGAGGCGGACGCCGGCGGCGCGTCCAAGGCCCCCGCCTCCGACGCCGGCCCCGTCACGTTCACCGACGAGCGCGGTGAGCAGACGCTCGACGCCCCCGCGACCGAGGTCGTCTCGCTCGAGTGGGGCCTGACCGAGAACCTGCTGGCGCTCGGCGTGGACGTCGTGGGCCAGGCCGACGTCGAGGGCTACAACACGTGGGACACCTCGGTCGCGCTCGACGCGTCGACGCCCGACGTCGGGATGCGTGGCGAGCCCAGCCTCGACGCCATCTCCGCGCTCGAGCCCGAGCTCATCGCCGTCACCACGGACACCCCCGACAACGTGATCGACCAGCTCGCGGACATCGCGCCCGTCGTGACGCTGCGCGGCTCCGACGGCACCGACCCGATCGGGTACATGCGCCAGACGGTCGAGACCCTCGCGACCGCCACGGGCACCGAGGACAAGGGCACCGAGCTGCTCGAAGGGTTCGACGCGAAGGTCGCCGAGGGCAAGAAGGCACTCGAGGAGGCCGGCGTCGCGGGCGCCTCGTACGTCATGGCCGACGGCTGGGTCAACAACGGCACCGTCTCGGTGCGCATGTACACGCCCGGCTCGTTCCTCGGCGCGGTCGGCGCCGAGCTCGGCCTGGCGAACGCGTGGACCGGCGAGGGCGACCCCGACTACGGGCTCGCACAGACCGACGTCGAGGGCCTGACGGCGCTGAGCGACGTCCAGTTCGTCTACGCCGCGAGCGACTCCGAGGCCGACCCGTTCGCCGAGGGCCTGGCGGGCAACGCGATCTGGGAGCAGCTCCCGTTCGTCGTGGCCGGTGACGTGCACCGCATCCCCGACGGCATCTGGATGTTCGGCGGGCCCGCGTCCGCGAACGCCTACGTCGACGCGCTCGTCGCGGCTCTGACCCAGTGAGCACGAGCGCCCCGGGGGGACTCTCGACGGCCCGGCACGAGGTCCCGGACGACACCACCGGTCTCCTCGCCCCGCCGCTTCCCCCGGGGCGCTCGCGCCTCCGGTTCCGTCTGACGGTCGCCTCGGCGTTCGTCGTCGGGATCCTCGCAGTCCTGGTGCTGGCCGCGGTCCACCTCACGCAGGGGACGGCCGACGTCGGGCTCGGCGACCTGCTGCGCCTCGTGACCGGCGGCGACGCCGACGCCGACCGGACCGCCGCGGCCGTGCTGCTCGCCTCGCGCCTTCCGCGCCTGCTCGCGGGCCTCCTCGTGGGCGTCTCGCTCGGCGCGGCGGGCGCCGCGCTGCAGTCCGTGGCGCGCAACCCGCTCGCCTCGCCCGACACGCTCGCGGTCAACGCGGGCGCGTACGTCGCGGTCGTGGGGGCGGCCGTGATCGGCGTGACCCTGCCGTTCTACCTCTCGGGGACGCTCGCGCTCGTCGGCGGGCTCGCGGCCTCGGGCCTCGTGCTCGTCCTGGCCCGCGGCGGTGCCGCCGGGCCGACCCGGCTCATCCTCGCGGGCTCGGCCATCACGCTCGCGCTGCACTCCCTGACGACCGTGCTGCTCGTGCTGTTCCAGCAGGAGACCATGGGGCTGTTCGCGTGGGGGAGCGGCTCGATCGTCCAGTCCGGCACGTCGCAGGTCGTGCTCGCGGCCCCGCTCGTGGTCGTCGGCCTCGGCGGGCTGCTCCTCGTGGCCCACCGCCTGGACCTGCTGGCGCTCGGCGACGACACCGCGACGGTCCTCGGGATCGACGTGCGCGCGACGCGCGTCGTGACCATCCTGCTCGCTGTGCTGCTCTCCGCCACGGCCGTCACGGTCGCGGGCCCGGTCGGCTTCGTCGGCCTGTGCGCCCCCGTGGTCGTGCGCCTCGTGGCCCGCAAGGTCCCCGGGCTCAACCGGCACCGCGTGCTCATCCCGCTGGCGGGGATCGCGGGCATGATCGTGGTCCTCGGCGCCGACGTCCTGCTGCGCCTCGTCCTGCCCGGCACCTACGGCGTGGCCGTCCCGACGGGCGTCATCACGACCGTGTTCGGTGCCGTGGTGCTCGTGTGGCTCGCGCGCCGGCTCAAGGACTCCGGTCCCGCCGCCGGGACCCGCGCCGCGCACGTCCGGCCGCGCGGCGCACGCCGTGCCCTGGTCGTGGTGACCGTCCTCGTCGCGCTCCTGGTCGCGGCCACGGTCGCCGCGCTCCTGCTGGGCGACAGGCTGCTGCTCACGGGCGACGTCCTCAACTGGGCCGCCGACCGGGCGGGCAAGCAGGTGAGCTTCGTGCTCGACCAGCGCGTCCCGCGCGTGCTCGCCGCGATCCTCGCGGGGGCTGCGCTGGGCCTGGCCGGGACGGTCGTGCAGGCCGTGTGCCGCAACCCGCTGGCCGAGCCCGGCCTGCTCGGCGTGACGGCGGGCGCGGGGCTGGGCGCCGTCGGGGTCGTGCTGCTGGTTCCTGGCGTCGGCATCATGGGCATGTCCCTCGCCGCCGTCGTCGGCGCGCTGGGCACGTTCGCGATCGTCTATCGCCTCGCGTACCGGGGCGGGCTGAGCTCGGACCGGCTCGTGCTCATCGGCATCGGCATGAGCACGGGCGCCACGGCTCTGACGACGCTCGTGATCGTGGTCGTCGCGCCCTGGAACCTCAACGTCGCGCTCACCTGGTTGTCGGGGTCCACGTACGGACGGACCTTCGACCACCTGATCCCGGTCGTCCTGGCGCTGCTCGTGGTCGTGCCCGTCGCGGTGCTCCACCGGCGCGAGATGGACGTCCTGGCGCTCGACGAGGACACCCCGCGCGTCCTGGGCCTGCGCCTGGACCGCACGCGCCTGCTGCTCCTGGGGGCCAGCGCGTGCCTGACGGCCGCCGCGGTGTGCGCGGTCGGGGTCGTGGGGTTCGTGGGGCTCGTCGCCCCGCACGCGGCCCGCGCCCTCGTCGGTTCGCGCAACGGCCGGGTGATCCCGGTCGCGATGCTGCTCGGGGCCGTCCTCGTGAGCGTCGCCGACACCGTGGGGCGGACGGTCATCGCGCCCGCCCAGATCCCCGCGGGCCTGACGACCGCGCTCATCGGCGCGCCCTACTTCGTGTGGCTCCTGTGGCGCAGCCGCGGCCGCGAGGCGTGAGAGTGATCCCGACCACACGTTCGGCCTCAGGGGTTCACCCGGCCCCGATGTTTGGTTAGGCTCGCCTACGTGACTCAGACCAGTGTCGTGACCGCGCAGGAGATCTCCCCGTTCCGCATGTTCGACGTGCAGGTGCGACGGGTCGAGAAGCTCTCGCCGAGCTTCCTGCGCGTGACCTTCACGGGCCACGACCTCCACGAGTTCGCCGACAACGGCCTCGACCAGCGCATCAAGCTCGTCTTCCCCGCGCCCGACGGTGGCTACGAGCACCTCGTCCGCACGGGCGAGTGGTACTCGGCATGGCGCGCGCAGCCCGAGGAACGTCGCAACCCGCTGCGCACCTACACGGTGCGGGCCGTGCGCCCCGAGGCCTCCGAGGTCGACATCGACCTCGTCCTGCACGGCGACGCGGGGCCCGCGTCCCGGTGGGCTCTCGCCGCGCGCCCCGGCAGCGAGATCGTGCTGCTCGGCCCCAACGGCCTGTGGACGGGTGCGCACGGCGGCGTCGAGTTCTCCCGTCCCGTCCGCAGCCACGCGCTGCTCCTCGCAGGCGACGAGACCGCCGTCCCCGCGATCGCCTCGATCCTGGGCTCCCTGCCCGCCGACGAGGTCGGCGAGGTCTTCCTCGAGGTCCCGTACGAGGGCGACGTCCTGCCCGTCACGGCTCCGGCGGGCGTCAACGTCACGTGGCTCGCCCGTGAGGGGCGCGCGCACGGCGACCTGCTGGTCCCCGCGGTCCGCGAGGCCGCCGACCGCCTGCTCGAGCGCAACGTCTGCGGCGCGACGCACTCGCTCACGTGCGCGGCCCGCGGGCTCGTCCAGCGCCAGGGCGGGCTCGCCGAGGCGGCCGAGCTCGAGGACGTCGACATCGACACGGACATCCTCTGGGAGGTCCCCGTGGACGAGGACGGCACGCCGCTCGTCGCGTGCGCCGAGCTCTACGCGTGGCTCGCGGGGGAGGCGTCGGTCATCAAGACCCTGCGCCGCTACCTCGTGTCGGAGCGCGGCGTCGACCGCCGCTCGGTCGCGTTCATGGGCTACTGGCGCGAGGGCCGCGCCGAGGGCTGACGGCCGCGAGACCGCGCCGAGGGCTGACAGCCGCGAGACCGCGCCGGGAGGGTCGACGACCCGTCGCGCTCACCCCACCGGCACGCCCAGCCCGTCGACCAGCTCGACCCCGGGCAGCCGCGCGAGCAGCGCGCCCGGCAGCAGCAGCTTGGACCGGCGCAGCCCGCTCCCGACGAGCGCGGGCTCGCCGTCGGTCGCGACGCGCGCGTCGAGCAGGACGCGCCAGCCGTCCGGGAGCCCGATCGGGGTGATCCCGCCGTACTCCATGCCGGACTCGGCGACGGCCCGGTCCGTGGGCAGGAACGACGCCTTGCGCACGTCGAGCAGCGACCGCACGCGCGAGTTCACGTCGGCGCGGGTCGTGGCGCGCACGACCGCTGCCGCGATGCGTTCGTCGCCCCCGCGTCGTCCGGCGACCAGGACGCAGTTCGCCGAGGCTTCCGGGGGCAGGTCGTGCGCCGCGTTGAGCGTCGCGGTGTCCGCGAGGTCGGGGTCGATCTCCACGACCGCGACCTGCTGCGCGACGCCCGGGTCCAGCGCGGCCCAGCGGGCGAGGGCCTGCGCGACGGGCGGTGCGAGCAGGTCGAGCCTGTCCGTGGCCGGGACCCAGGCGAGGTCGCCCAGGGTCGGGAACGTCGCGGGTCCGCTCGTGCCGTGACTCATGCGGTGACCAGGACCTGGTAGGTCGGCGTGATGGTCGCGCGCGCGATCGTGTGGAACAGCGCGGCGATCGCGACGGCCGTCGGGGGCGTCGCGGGGGTCACGTCGAGCCGCTCGACGTCGAGCGCGTGCACCGCGAAGACGTATCGGTGCGGGCGGTCCCCGGGCGGCGGTGCGGCGCCCAGGTAGCCGGGGCCTCCGCCGTCGTGCCGGGTCTGGAACGCGCCCTGGGGCAGGTAGCCGCCACCGGGGGAGCCTGCGCCCTGCGCGAGGGTCACGGTGGCGACGGGCAGGTTGACGACGGTCCAGTGCCAGTACCCCGCCGGGGTCGGTGCGTCGGGGTCGAAGCAGTTGACCAGGAACGAGCGCGTGGCCGCGGGGAAGTGGTTCCACGCGAGCTCGGGCGAGCGGTTGTCGCCCTCGGCCGCGTGGGTGCGGGCCATGGGCTCCCCCTGCACGACGTCGTCGCTCGTCACCGTGAAGAGCGGCACCCGCGGCAGCAGCGAGTAGGGGTCGGGGGCGATCGGACGGTCGGCGAGGTTCATCGGTCCATCGTGCCCGGTGGGTCCGGGAGGGGCCAGAGGAGACGGGTGAGCGGTGCGGTGGTCTGTCGACGCGAGCCGTCAGGCCGCGCGGGAGCGGTTCCTGAGCAGCACGCCGGCCACACCGGCACCGAGGACGAGGCCTCCGACGGCGAGCAGGGACGCCACCGACGCCCCCGTCGACGCCAGGCGGCTGCTCGAGGGGGCCGACGAGCCCGGGACGGCCTGTCGGTCGCTCGGGATCGCGGCCGGTTCGGCGCCCGGGTTCAGCACGGTCGGGGTGAGGCCGGGGGACGTGTCGGTCGAAGGAGGCACGGGGGGCGCGAGCTCGCCGTAGACCTCGATGGTGACCGATGCCTCGGCCGTGCGGCCCCAGGCGTCACGAGCGCGGACGGTCAGCTGGTCCGGCCCCAGGTAGCCGAGGTCCGGGGAGTAGACGAGGGTGCTGCCCTCGCCCTGCGCGACGGTGCCGTGCTGGGGCGTGCCGACGGCGTCGAGCACCAGCTCGGGCTGGTAGGCGGCTTCGGAGGCAGGGAGGACCGGTTCGAAGGTGACCGCCGTGTTGCGCGGCGTGCGGTGGTGCTGGTCCGCGATCGCCGGTGCGCCGAGCACCCGGATCCGTACGGTGGCCTGCGCGGGCTGACCGTGGGCGTCGACCCCCTGGTAGGCGAACGAGTCCTCGCCGACGAACCCCTCGTGCGGGTGGTAGGTGCCCGTGGTGCCGCCCAGGTCCGCCGAACCGGCACGAGGTGCCTCGACGCCCGTGATCGTCAGGGTGTCGCCGAAGGAGGCGGTCAGCAGGTCGACCCCGACGGGGACGCCCGCGGGCGTCGTCAGTGCGTGGTCGGCCAGTGTGGGCAGGTTGTGGACGGTGACGCTGGCCTGCGCCTGCGACTCCTGCCCCAGGTCGTCGATCCAGGCGAAGGTGAAGGTGTCCGTCCCGGCGAAGGTCTCGCTGGCCGGGAATCCGTCGTCGGGCGTGTAGCGGACCTGGCCGTCGCCGGTCACCGAGACGCTGCCGTGCTGGGGAGCGTCTCGCAGGTCGAAGGTCGAGGCTGCCCAGGGCAGCGTGGCCGGAGTGCGGAGGTCCAGCGCCACCGCCTGCCCTGGGGTCGTCGACGCCGCGACGTCTGCCGCCTGCGGCGGCGCCTGGACGTCGATGTACATGGTGTTGTACCTGGCGTCGGTGGCGGGGCCCGTCGAGCCGCTGAACTTCCACGGGTTCACCAGGGTGTACGCCCAGGTGAACCGTGTCCCCACGGAGTCGTTCGAGGTCCCGACGAAGCCCGCGTTCGGCATCACGACGATGTCCTGCGCGTGCGCACCGGTGGTGAGGGTGCCGCGCCACGTGGTGATCGTCGAGGAGAAGTAGCCGTTGGTGAAGTTCGCGAAGCTGGTGCCTGCCACGATCTCCCGGAGGTCGACACGGGCGCTCTGGCCGATGCCCACCTTGGTGCGCAGGCTGGAGACGGCGGCCCGCTCGACCCAGCTCACGCCGGCCTTGTGGTGCACGCTGCGGCCCCACGTGTCGGTGAGCTCCAGGGTGACGACGTCGTTGCCGATGTAGTCCCGCGGGCTCGCCTGCAGCTCGATACCGCCAGGCATCGGTGCCGCCGTCGCGTGCTCCGCGTCGACCAGACCGGTGACGGTGACCCCGTGGCCCGGGACGGCGCTCTTGGTGGTGGCGCTGGTCTGCGGGTAGGTGCGCAGGTCGAGCTGGGTGAGGTTCGTGACCGCCTTCACGCCCGTGCTGGGGTCGTTGACGATCCACGAGCTGATCGTCGGGCTCACCGGCTTGCCGGCCACGGTGACGGTCAGCGTGGCGCCGGTGGTGTTGCCGTCCGTGTCCGTGACCGTGTACGGCACGGTGAACTCCGCGGTCTTGAAGACGCGAGCGGTGGACGAGTTCGGGTAGTCGGGGTTGTCGTTGGCGAAGGTGATGCGGAAGTCGTCCCCGACGTCGACGGTGGTGGCGTCGCCGCCGGTGACGGTGCCGACGTGCACGGAGGCCACCTCCCCGGCGACCTGGTCGTTCGTCAGCACGTCGATGGTGACCGGCACGCCCGAACCGGTGAGGGCGGTGTCGTCGGTCGCGGTGATGTCGCTCGCCTGGGCGGGTGAGGCACTCACACCCAGCGCGGTGGCGGCCAGGACGAGCGCACCGCAGGCGGCTACCGCCTGGTGGCGTCGGCGTGCGGGCCGGGTCGTGGGTGCGGGGTGCACAGCTTCTCCTTGGTCGGCCGACGGGACGTCGGAGCGTGATGGGGACGCTTCTCATCCTTCCTGCTTGTGAAGACTTTCACATGAGCAGGGCGGGGAGAGGGGGTGCAGGGTTGAGGTGAGGGTGTGGGCTCCGGGCAATTGGGGTGCTCTCGTCAGGAGTCGGTCGCGTGTCGAGGGTCCGCGCACCGCCTCCCGCAGCTGGTCCGAGGCAACCCATCGTTGATATCCCGCCCTTCCTGGCCCAACCATGAGGTGTCGCCTGAGGCTTCCGGAATGCCTGTATGCGGGGTTGATTGTTGCGCGATGGTGAAACTCTCAACCACGGGTCGACCCCTGGTGTCGACCGGGTGGGACGAGTTGACACCCCCTCGCGGAGCGCGTGTACTGGAAGTGTTCGAACACCTGTTCGAATGTCTTTCGAGCGTGCAGGAGGTGTCATGACCCTGGTCGACGACACCCTCCGGGAGGCACTGAGCGGCGTCGGCACCGCGACGGCCACCGCCTCGGCAGAGGCCGCCGGTCTCGTGCAGCCCGCCGGGTCCACGCACGCCCAGCGGGCGCTCCTGGCCCGGTCGGTGCTGCGCCGCGCGGAGCTCTCGGCCCGCCGCGCACCGGGGAGCACGGGGGAGGAGAAGCTCCTCCCGGTCCCCGACGAGCTGGCCGGCCTGCTCCCGTTCGGCGGTCTCCAGCGCGGCACCGCCGTGGTGGTCGACGGCTCGACCTCGCTCCTGCTCGCGCTGCTGTCCGAGGCCTCGCGCACGGGGGCCTGGACCGCCATGGTCGGCTTCCCGCGCCTCGGGGTCCTCGCGGCCGCCGAGGCAGGGATCGACCTGGGCCGCGTCGCCCTGGTCCCGTCCCCCGGGCCGGACGCCGCGGCAGCGGTCGCTGCCCTGCTCGACGGGATCGACGTCGTCGTGGTCGGGCCGCAGGCCGCGCTGACCGACGCCGACCGCCGTCGCCTGACCTCCCGGGCCCGCGAGCGCGGGAACCTCCTCGTCGCGGCGCAACCCTGGGCCGGGGCGCACGTGGTCCTCACGGTCCGCGAGGGCACCTGGTCGGGCACGGACCACGGCGCCGGGTACCTGCGCAGGCGCCGGCTCACGGTCCGGCGCAGCGGGCGGGCCGGCGCCGCGCGCGGCATCGAGCGCCAGGTCGAGCTGCCGCTGCGCGGAGGCGTCGTGAAGAACCCGCGGCAGGTCGAGAAGACCCCGCCCGGCCTCCGGCTCGTCGGATGAGCGCCGGGAGCACGGCCACCCGCACCGCGGTCCTGTGGGTGCCGGACTGGCCCGTCGTCGCCGCGATGGGCGCGGCCCAGGTCCCCGCGCACGTGCCCGCGGCCACGCACGACGGGCGCCGCGTCCTCGCGGTCTCGGCCACCGCGCGGGCGCAGGGCGTGCGCCGGGGGATGCGACGCCGTCGGGCGCAGGAGTGCTGCCCCGAGCTCGCGCTGCTCGACGCCGACGACGCGCGCGACGCACGCGAGTTCGAGCCCGTCGCGCTCGCCGCCGAGACCGTGGTCGCGGGCATCGAGGTCGCGCGCCCGGGCCTGCTGCTCCTGCCCTCGGGCGGCCCCGCGCGCTACCACGGCACCGAGGAGCGCCTCGCGCAGGTGCTCGTCGAACGGGTCGCTGCGGACACGGGCCACGAGAGCCAGGTCGGCGTCGCCGACGGGATCCTGGCCGCGGTGCTGGGCGCGCGGTCCTCGCTCGTCGTGCCCGCAGGGACCTCCCGGGCCTACCTGGCCCCGCGCCCGCTGGGCGAGCTCGCGCACGTCGTCGTGGGCGACGCCCAGCCCGTCGCGCAGCTCGTCGACCTCCTGGGCCGCCTCGGCGTGCGGACCTTCGCGGACCTCGCCGCGCTGCCCGCCCCGAGCGTCCTGTCGCGCTTCGGCGACCTGGGGGCCTGGGCGCAGCGCCTCGCGCAGGGCGAGGACCTGCGCCCGCCCGCGCGGCGCCGCATCGAGGCGGACGTCGCCGTCGAGTGCGAGCTCGACCCGCCCGCCGAGCGCGTCGACGTCGCGACCTTCGCGGCCCGCCGCCTCGCCGAGGACCTGCACGCCCAGCTCGTCGAGCGCTCGTCGTCGTGCGGGCGGCTGCGCATCACGGCCCGCACCGAGGACGGGCGCGAGCTCGAACGGACCTGGCGCTGCGACGACGGCGCCATGGGCGGCCTCACCGCGGCCCGCATCACCGACCGCGTGCGCTGGCAGCTCGAGGGGTGGCTCACGGCGTCGCGCGTCGCGCTGGGACAGCGGCAGCGGCAGGGTCGGAGGGTGCGCCGGGACGACCACGCACAGACCAGCCACGACGACCTGCCGGACCTCGCCGAGGACCGGCCCTCGCCGCTCGTGCGGCTCGCGATCACCGCGGAGGAGGTCGTGGCCGCGGGCGCCGAGCAGCCGCGGCTGTGGGGCGCGTCGAGCGGCGAGGACGCCCGCGCCCAGCGCGCCCTGGGCCGTGTCCAGGGCCTCCTGGGCGGGGACGGCGTGCTGAGCGTCGTCACGCAGGGCGGGCGCGACGTCCACGACCAGGTGCACCTCGCCCCGTGGGGGGACGCGGCCCCCGCGCCGCGGCGCGCGGACCTGCCGTGGCCGGGGCGCCTGCCCGAGCCCGCGCCCGCTCTCGTCCTGGACGTCCCGGAGGACGTCGCCGTCCTGGACGACGCCGGAGCCCCCGTCCGCGTCGACGTGCGCCTCGCGATGAGCGCACCACCCGCGACCGTGCGGTGGCTCGCGCCACGAGCCGGGGCGAGCCGGCGTGTGCTCGGCTGGGCCGGGCCGTGGCCGCTCGCCGAACGCTGGTGGAGCGAGACGCCGCGCCGTCGGGCATACCTCCAGGTCCTGCTCGACGACGGACGCGGCGTGCTGCTCGCGAGCGCCCAGGGGCGCTGGACCGTGGAGGCCGTCTATGACTAGGGCAGCCCCGCCGGGCGCCGGGGTGCGCAGACCGCCCCGCTACGCCGAGCTGCACGCGCACTCCGCGTTCAGCTTCCTCGACGGCGCGAGCCACCCCGAGGAGCTCGCGGCCGAGGCCGCGCACCTGGGCCTGTCCGCGCTCGCCGTGACGGACCACGACGGCCTGTACGGGGTCGTGCGCTTCGCGACCGCGGCGCGCGCGGTGTCCCTGCCGACCGTGTTCGGCGCCGAGCTGCACCTGCCCGTCGCGCCCGCCCCCGGCGCGGCCCCCGTCCTGGACGCGCCCACGGGCGTGCCCGACCCGCGCGCGTCCCACCTGCTCGTCCTGGCCCGCGGCCCGGACGGGTACCGCAACCTGTCGAGCGCGATCGCGACCGCGCACCTCGCGACGGGCACCAAGGGCGCGGCCGACTACCGGCTCGAACGGCTCGGTGAGCAGTCGGACGGCCAGTGGGTCGTCCTCACGGGCTGCCGCAAGGGCGCCGTGCGCTCGGCGCTGCTCACCGAGGGGCCGCGGGCCGCCCGGCGCGAGCTCGACCGGCTCGTGCAGGTCTTCGGCGCCGACAACGTGGCCGTGGAGATCACCGACGCGGGCGACCCCCGCGACAGCGACCTGTGCGACGCGCTCGCCGGGCTCGCCGCCGATGCGCACCTGCCGCTCGTCGCGACCGGCAACGTGCACTACGCGCGCCCCCGCGACGCGGCCCTCGCGGGGGCGCTCGCGGCCGTCCGTGCGCGCTCGTCGCTCGACGACATGGACGGCTGGCTGCCCGGTGCCCCCACCGCGCACCTGCGTTCGGCGGCCGAGATGGCGGACCGGCACCGCCGCCACCCGCAGGCCGTGGCGACCGCGGCCGAGCTGGGTGCCGAGTGCCAGTTCGACCTGCGCCTCGTGGCCCCCGAGCTGCCGCCGTACCCTGTCCCCGCCGGTCACGACGAGAGGTCGTGGCTGCGCGTGCTCGTGGAGCGCGGCGGCACCGACCGCTACGGCCCTCGCGAGGCCGAGCGCGAGCCCGGTGCGTGGCGGCAGATAGACCACGAGCTCGCGATCATCGAGCAGCTCGGCTTCCCGGGGTACTTCCTCATCGTGTACGACCTCGTCGAGTTCTGCCGCGCCCGCGGCATCCTCGCGCAGGGGCGCGGCTCGGCCGCGAACTCGGCCGTCTGCTACGCGCTCGGCATCACGGCCGTGGACGCCGTCAAGCACGGTCTGCTGTTCGAGCGCTTCCTCGCGCCCGAGCGCGACGGCCCCCCGGACATCGACGTCGACATCGAGTCGGTGCGTCGCGAGGAGGTCATCCAGTACGTGTACGAACGGTTCGGGCGCACGCACGCGGCGCAGGTCGCCAACGTCATCTCCTACCGGCCGAAGTCCGCGGTGCGCGACGCCGCACGGGCCCTGGGGCACGACGTCGGGCAGCAGGACGCGTGGAGCAAGTCGATCGAGCGCTGGGGGTCGCTGCGCGGGCCGGACCCGTCGAGCCCCGCGGCGGACCGGGCGGCCCGGGAACGGGCGATCGCCGCGCGCGGGGCGCACGCGTCGGTCCCTGGGACTGTCGGGCCCGCGGCGGCAGGGGCGTCTGCGGCAGGGGGCACGGCGCGCGCCGACGCGCCGCCCGCCGTCGTGACCCGCACCGCGGCCAAGGACGCCCGCGCGGTCGAGGTCTGGGGGACCGGTGCACCGCGGCAGCGCGAGCAGCGGCGCCGCCCCGACCGCCCGCACACGGGCCACGCCGACTGGACCCCGGACCTGTCGGGTCGCGTCGTCGACCCGCTGGCCGAGGACCAGGGCGACAGGCGCGGCAGGGACCAGGGCGCTGGCCCCACGCTGCGCTCCGACGACCCGCACGACGTCGTGCCCGCGCGCCGCCCGCCGTCGGCCGCCGAGGAGGGCGAGATCCCGGGCCCGGTGCTCGAGCTGGCCGAGCGCCTCCTGAGACTCCCGAGGCACCTCGGCATCCACTCGGGCGGCATGGTCATGTGCGACCGCCCCGTGATCGAGGTGTGCCCGGTCGAGTGGGCGCGTATGGAGGGGCGCACGGTCCTGCAGTGGGACAAGGAGGACTGCGCGGACGCGGGGCTCGTGAAGTTCGACCTGCTGGGCCTGGGGATGCTCACGGCGATCCGGGTCGCGTTCGAGCTGATCGCCGAGCACGAGGGCCTGGGCCTCGAGCTGCACTCGCTGCCCGACGACGACCCCGCGGTGTACGACCTGCTGTGCGCGGCGGACACGGTCGGGGTGTTCCAGGTCGAGTCGCGCGCCCAGATGGCGACGCTGCCGCGCCTGCAGCCTCGCACGTTCTACGACATCGTGATCGAGGTCGCGCTCATCCGCCCCGGCCCCATCCAGGGCGGCTCGGTGCACCCGTACATCAACCGGGCCCGGGGCCGGGAGAAGGTCGAGTACCTGCACCCGTTGCTCGAGAAGTCGCTCGCCAAGACGCTGGGCGTGCCGCTGTTCCAGGAGCAGCTCATGCAGATGGCGATCGACGTCGCGGGCTTCAGCGCGGCCGAGGCGGACCAGCTGCGCCGCGCGATGGGGTCCAAGCGGTCGGTCGAGCGCATGGAGGCGCTGCACGGGCGGCTCCTGGACGGCATGGCGAAGAACGGCGTCGCGCCCGACGTCGCCGAGCAGATCTTCGACAAGCTCAAGGCGTTCGCGGACTTCGGGTTCCCCGAGTCGCACGCCTACTCGTTCGCGTACCTCGTGTACGCGAGCGCATGGCTCAAGGTGCACCACCCGGCCGCGTTCTACGCAGGGCTGCTCGCGGCGCAGCCCATGGGGTTCTACTCGCCGCAGTCGCTCGTCGCGGACGCGCGCCGGCACGGGGTCACGGCGTTGCGCCCGGACGTCAACGCGTCGGGCGTCAAGGCGGGGGTCGAGCGGCTGCCCGCCTCGGCGAGCCGGGGGGCGAAGGAGGGGGCGCCGTCGGGCAGGGACGTGCGGCCGGGCCTCGCCGCGCCCCACCGGGGTCCCCTCACCCCGCGTGCCCCCGCCCCGCCCGACGGCGCCGCGCGCCCCGACCTGTCCCTCGCGGTGCGCATGGGGCTGGGCAGCGTGCGCGGGGTGGGGGACCCGGTCGCGGAGGCGGTCGTCGCGGCGCGCGCAGCCGGGCCCTTCACGGACCTGCGCGACCTGGTGCGGCGCGTCGACCTGACCACGACCCAGCTCGAGGCCCTCGCGACGGGCGGCGCGCTCGAGTCCTTGGGCGTGGCACGGCGTGAGGCGCTGTGGGCTGCGGGGGCGCTCGCCCAGGAGGGGCCGGACACGCTGCCGGGGGTCTCGGTCGGGGTCGAGGCGCCGACGCTGCCGGGCATGAGCGAGGTCGAGACCGCGGTCGCGGACGTGTGGGCCACGGGCGTCTCGACCGACTCCTACCCGACCCAGTACGTGCGCCCCGGGCTGCGCCGGGCAGGGGTCATCACGGTCGCCGAGGCGGTCGTGCACGAGGCCGGCCGGCGGGTCGCGGTCGGGGGAGTCGTGACCCACCGCCAGCGCCCCGGGACCGCCGGAGGTGTGACGTTCTTGTCGATCGAGGACGAGACGGGGCTGCTCAACGTCATCTGCACGCCCGGCCTGTGGCAGCGGTTCCGGCGGGTCGCGCGGTCCTCGCCCGCGCTCGTGGTGCGGGGCCGTCTCGAACGGGCAGACGGCGCCACGAACCTCCTCGCGGAGCACCTCGCGCCGCTGTCGCTGCAGGTCGCGTCGCGCTCGCGGGACTTCCAGTAGGGTCCCGCTGGAAGGCTCGGGCGGGCCGATCGAGGTGCGGCCGGCTGGGGTCCTCTCGCCGGAGGAACCCCAGCTGGCCGCATCTCGCGCTGGCCGTGTGCCCGCCTACCCCTGCTTGGCCCCGATCTCCAGGGCCCGGCCGTGGATGCCGCCCAGGACGTCTGCCCCGGCGAAGCCCTCCCAGACGGAGGTCGACACCTCGAGCGAGACCGCGAGGCCGAGCACGTAGTCCACGCCCCAGCTCTCGTCGACCACCTCGAAGCGCCAGGGGCGCGGGCGAGGGCCCGGCCACGGCGGAAGCTTGGGGCGGCGCGGGGGAGTCGGGCACCAGTCGTCGACGTCGATGTCGAACCCGACGTGCAGGTGGTGCGCCGTGAACGCGAGCTGGACGAGCGCGGCGCCCGCGTGGAACCCGGTGCGCATCCCGTCCGGAGGTCCGGGGGGCAGCGGCTGCGGGTTGAGGGAGACCTCGGCCCCTCGGGAACCGGTGAAGGGGCCGTACGGGTTGCCCAGCAGGTCGAAGATCGCTGGGTGCCGTCGGCCGATGAGTGTCAGCGCGCTGGTCGTGAGTGCCATGGTGCCCCCTCCTTCGGTGGGCGGGCGCGGATGCACCCGCTACCTGGAAGGAGACCGCCCGGACCGACGGTGATGCACCGCGAGGCGGTCAGACGAGCGGCTTGCGCATGCTGAAGTTGGTCAGCGACACGCCCCGGAGCACGGGCTGGCGTTCCTCGACCACGACGAACCCGTGCTTCTCGAAGAAGGGGCGGGCCGTGAGGCTCGCGTACGTGGTGAGCTCGACGGCGCCACGGCCGCGGGCGGTGCGTGTCACGTGGTCGAGCAGCGCCGAGGCGACGCCGCGTCGGGTCACCGCGGGATCGACGAACATCATGTCGATGTACCCGCGCTCGTCGACGTCGCTGAACCCGAGGACCTCGTCGCCCTCGACCGCGACGACCGTGTCGGTCTGCAGGCGCTTGACCGCCCAGACGTCGAGCGGGATGTCGTCCGACCCCCAGGCCGCGATCTGCTCGGGTGAGTAGTCCTTGCTCGCCGTGACCCGCACGGCTCGCAGGAACACCCGGAGCGTCGCTTCCGCGTCGGACTCGTCGTAGGCACGCAGGATCATGGCGTCGAGCCTAGTCCGGGACGGATGCGGGGCTCTCGGTCCGCCCCTGACCGTACCCCCGACCGTCTCACGCCCGGGTGACGACGTTGACCACTCGCGGTGCCCGCACGACCACGCGGACCACAGGGCGTCCGGCCACGGCGCGCCGGACCGCCTCGCGCCCCAGCGCGGTCTCCCGGAGCTCGTCCTCGCCGACCGACGCGTCCACCGTGACCCGGTCCCGCACGCGGCCGTCGACCTGCACCACGGCCTCGACCGTCGACTCGGCCAGCAGGGCGGGGTCGACCTGCGGCCATCCGGCCACCGCGACCGAGGGGTCGTGCCCGAGCGCGGCCCACATCTCCTCGGCCGTGTACGGGGCGAACAGGCTCAGCAGGATCGCGAGGGACTCGGCGGCCTCCCGCAGGGCGGGGTCGGCGGGCCCCGGTCCGGCGTCGATCGCCCGCCGTGCCGCGTTCGTGAGCTCCATGAGGCGCGCCACGGCCACGTTGAACCGGGACGTGTCGAGCAACCCGGTGACGTCGTGGACCGTCCGGTGCGTCACCCGGCGCAGCGCGGCGTCGCCGCCCGTCGCCGCGGGGCTGGCCGTCGACCATGCGTGGGCGACGGCCGGGCTCGTCACGTCCTGGGCCACGCGCAGCACCCGGCCCAGGAACCGCTGCATGCTCCCGGGGGACAGGTCCGCCCAGTCGACGTCGTCCTCGGGCGGCCCGGCGAAGACCATCGTGAGCCGCACCGCGTCGACCCCGTACGCGTCGAGCTGGGCCCCGAGGTCCACACCGTTGCCGAGCGACTTGCTCATGGCCCGGCCCCGGTTGATCACCTGCCCCTGGTTGAGCAGGGTGGCGAACGGTTCGACGACGTCGACCAGGCCCATGTCGTGCAGCACCTTGGTCACGAAGCGGCTGTAGAGCAGGTGCAGGACGGCGTGCTCGACGCCCCCGACGTACTGCGTCACGGGCATCCACCGGCGCACGGCCTCGGGGTCGAACGGCCCGTCGGTGTGTCCCGGGGAGCAGTAGCGCAGGAAGTACCAGGACGAGTCGACGAACGTGTCGAGCGTGTCGGTGTCCCGTCGGGCCTCGCGCCCGCAGCGCGGGCAGGTGGTGCGTACCCAGTCCTCGGCACCGGCCAGGGGCGAGACCCCGCGGGGGGCGAGGGCCTCGCCCCTCAGGTCGGGCAGGCGGACGGGCAGCTCGTCGTCGGGCACGGGGACCTCCCCGCACGCGGTGCAGTGCACGATCGGGACGGGGGCTCCCCAGAAGCGCTGGCGGGAGACCAGCCAGTCGCGCAGGCGGTGCACGACCTGCGGCCCGCCGCGCCCCTGGGCCGACAGCCAGGTCGTGGCGCGCGCGGCGGCCTCGGCGGGGGACAGGCCGTCGAGCGTCAGCCCCCCTCCGTCCGAGTGCACGACGACGTCGCGCGCCTGCGAGGTCTCCTCGCCCGGCGCGGTGGTCAGGACCGGGCGCACGGCCAGCCCGTGGCGTGCGGCGAAGGCCCGGTCGCGCTCGTCGTGCGCGGGGACTCCCATGACGATCCCCGACGCGTACCCGGGCAGCACGTGGTCGGCGGCCCACACGGGCAGTCGTTCGCCCGTCGCCGGGTGCTCCACCCAGGCCCCCAGGAAGAGACCGGTCCTCTCGCGCGAGGTGCCCTGGCGGTCGATGTCGCTCAGGGCCAGGCTCGCGGCGCGGTACGCCTCGAGCGCCTCGGCGTGCTCGGGTGCGCACAGCTCGCGGGCGACGTCGGCGTCGGGGGCCACGGCCAGGAACGTCACGCCGAACAGGGTCTCGGGCCGGGTGGTGAACGCCGACACGGTGCGCGGGCCCGCGTGCGGCGTCCGGGCACCGCGTGCGTCGGCCCCGTCGACGAGCGCGAAGTCGACCCGCGCCCCCGCGCTGCGCCCGATCCAGTGGCGTTGCATGGCCAGGACCTTCTCGGGCCAGTGCCCTTCGAGCGCGTCCATGTCGTCGACGAGCCGGTCGGCGTAGTCGGTGATGCGCAGGAACCACTGGGTCAGGTCGCGCCGGACGACCGGTGTGCCGCACCGTTCGCAGGCTCCGTCCACGACCTGCTCGTGCGCGAGCACGGTCCCGTCCTGCGGGCACCAGCTGACGGGGGCCGTGGCGCGGTACGCCAGCCCACGCTCGACCAGGCGCACGAACAGCCACTGCGTCCACCGCATGAACGCCGGGTCGGAGGTCTGCAGGCGGCGTGACCAGTCGAACGACACCCCGTAGCGCCGGATCGAGCGGGCCTGGGTCGCGATGTTGGTCTCGGTGAAGACCTCGGGGTGCTCGTCCCGGCGGATCGCGGCGTTCTCGGCGGGCAGCCCGAACGAGTCCCACCCGATGGGGTTCAGGACGTCGTGCCCGAGCTGGCGCCAGTAGCGCGCGACGACGTCCTCGAGCGCGAACACCTCGGCGTGACCCATGTGCAGGTCACCCGAGGGGTACGGGAACATCGTCAGCAGGTAGCGGCGCTCGCGGGCCCCGTCGTCGCGGGCGCGGAACACCCCGAGCGTCTCCCAGACCTCCTGCCAGTGCTCCTCGACCTCGGCGTGCCGGGCCCGGCCCGTGGTGGTCGGCGGGGTGGGCGCTGTCATCCGGGTGGTGTCCTGGTCCTGCGTCATGGCGTCTCCTCAGCGGTGCTCCGTCCTGTGCGTGGGCACAAAAAAGCCCCTCGGGGTACGAGGGGCTGCCGCGCTGGTCGTGCCGTGTCAGCGCGGCGGTGTAAGGAGGAGCGAGGAACGCATGGCGGGGAGCCTAGCAGCCGGCCCGTCTCACGCCAACGGGTCGACGGGCACGACGACGCAGATCTGGAACGTGTCGCGCCCGCGCCGCAGCAGGTAGCGGAAGCTCTCGGTGTCGGCCTCGGCCGCGTACTCGTCGCGGTAGCTCCAGCGCACGTCGGCCCACACGAGGCCCGCGCTCGTGGTCCCGAGCGAACGGATCTGCGCGACGGCCCCGACGAGGCCGCGCTCGCGGTAGCTCTCGGCAGCGCCCCGGAAGGACTCGCGCACGGTGTCGGGCTCGCTGATGAGCACCGACGCCTCGTCGGTCACGACGAGCGCGGGGAACGCGTACGTCTCGGCGATCGTGTCGAGGTCGCCGGCCGCGAGCGCCACGCCGTAGGAGTTGAGGAACCTCTGGACGTCGTCGTGGTCGTAGGCGGTCGCGTCGGGCGTGGGGGTGGTCATCCGTTCACGCTAGGCCGGTCACGCCGAGCCCGCACGAGATGCCGCCTCGACCGCTGCCTGGACCGCGGCCAGGAGCGCGACCGGCCCTACGAGCTGGGCGCGCGTGTCGGGGGCAACCGTCCCGGCGACCTGGTCGAGGAAGTGCGCGAGCACGGGCTCGAGGTAGTCCGGCCCGACGTCCAGGTCGCCCGCGACGGTCCCGCCCGTGGTGGTCACGGCCGCGTGGAACGGCTGGTTGGGGTGCAGGTGGGGGTCCACGAACCGCAGGCGCACGACGACGTCGCGCCCGCCGGTCGTCGCGGTCACGGTCGCGGTCACGGCGTCGTCCTCGTGCCCGACGGCGGGCTCCCCCCACGTGAGGTCGGCGTCGCCTCCGAGGAGCGAGCGGGCGGCCTCGACCAGGTGGATGCCGAGGAAGTGCAGGCCGTCGTGGGGCGAGCCCGGGTCGGCGGGACCGGACACGGTCAGCGTCGTGATCCTGCCGTGCGCGAGGGCGGCAGCCCGCAGCCGTGCGACGTCGGGCACGAAGCGCAGCGCCGAGCACGAGGACAGCACGGACCCGCTCGCGCGGGCCGCGGTCACGAGGTCCTCGGCGTCGGCGACCCCTGCGGTGAACGGCTTGTCGACCAGCACCGGCAGCCCGGCCCGCACGAAGGGCAGGGCTGCCGCGTGGTGGAGCCGGCCCGCGCGGTGGGCGACGACGACCGCGTCGACCGACGTGACGTCGTCGGGCCCGCCCGCCCGGACCGGGACGCCCGCCGCCTCGCTCCGGCCGGCGAGCTCCGCGACGCGCCCCGGGTCGCCGTCGGCGAGGACCGTGACCCGCACACCCGGAAAGCGCCGCTCGACGTTCAGCAGGCGCACGTGCTGGTCGGCGTGCGAGGAGTCGAGCCCGACGAGCGCGAGGCGGAGGGTCTGGGTCATCCGGTCATTCTTCCTGACCGGACCAGCTCACCACGCCTGCGCGATGAGCTCGGCGAACAGCTCGCCCTCGTCGACATCGAGCCCCCGGGAGCGGAACCACGCGCACATGGTCCGGCAGTCGCGCATCAGGAGGTCGGTGCCGTGGGGGTTCGCGACGAGGTCGAGGACCTGCGGCAGGTCGATGATCACGATGCGCTCGCCCTGGGCCAGCACGTTGTAGGGCGACAGGTCACCGTGCGCGTACCCGTGCGCGGCGAGGAGGCCCATGGCGTGCCGGAGCTGGTCCCAGTACGCCTCGACCGTGCCGGCGTCCGGTCGCACGCGGGCCAGGCGTGGCGCGGCGACCCGGCTCGCGGGCGACCCGTCGGCCTCGCCCGTGCTCGCGTGCTCCCCGACGAACTCCATGAGGATCTCCGTCCCGTCGATCTGGACCGGGTACGGGACGGGGGCCCCGGCGGACCACAGCATGGTCAGCGCCGCGAACTCGGCGTTGGCCCACTGCGCGGCCGCGGCCTCGCGCCCGTAGGAGGACTTGCGCTCGATCGCGCGCCGGTCGCGCGAGCGCCGGACCTGGCGGCCCTCGACGTACGCGGAGTCGCGGTGGAAGGCGCGGTGCTCGGAGCTGCGGTAGCGCTTGGCGGCGAGCAGCGAGAACTGGTCGGGGTCGTCGGGCACGGCGCGCTCGAGCAGGAAGACGTCGGCCTCCTTGCCCGTCTTGAGGACGCCGAGGTCGGTGTCGATCGCGGCGTCGGCCGTCACGACCCAGCCGGGACGGGGCTCGGGGCCGCGCATGCCCTTCTCGACGCTGGACCACGTGGACCAGCGCTGGTCCGGGTCGAGGGCCGCGTCGAGGTCGTACGCGTCGATGCCGGAAGCGTCGAACGCGTCGTCGGGGACGCCGGTGTGGCGGGGGAGTGCGGGAAGGTCGATGTGCTCGTGCACGGGTGGGGCTCCTCGGGTGAGGTGAGGAGCCGGCGTCAGCGGCCGGGGCTCCTCGGGAAGGTGGAGGCGTGGGGAACGACGACGACGGTCATCACGACACCTCTCCTTCTCGCAGCCCCAGGCTGCGCGCTCGCGCCGGACCTTCTCCGGCGGACGTGCCCACCCTCGCACCCGGCGGCGGGGGTGGGCAACGGAATTAACGACGCTCCCCGGCAGCGCTCCCCGGCAGCGCTCCCCGGGAGCCGGCCGGAGGGTGGGCGTCAGCCTCCGAACGAGGACACGAGCAGCGTGTACGTGCCGCTCGTGTCGAGGCCCATCTGGGTCAGCAGCGACCACACGACGCCCGCGACGGCGTACGCGGTGACCGGGATCAGGAAGAGCCACTCGCGCACGGACCCGGCGTTGCCCAGGACGGGCAGCGCGAAGTTGCCGCCCGGGCGCCAGATGTCGTTGAGCACGTTGGTCCTGCGCACCCAGCGCGGCGCCTTGAACGTGATCGGCCACAGCAGCGGGCACCCGCCCGTGGTCATGACGTCGCCGACGATGTGGACCGTGACGCCGAGCCCGACCGCGACGGGGAGCCAGTTCCACTCCTCGGGGGCCAGGAGCGCGACGAGGATCGCGATCGTGATCGACCCGATCCACGGTCCGAGCTTGCCGCCGCGCGTGAGCTTGAGGGCCTTGAGCGCGAACGCGACGAGCAGGATCGCGACGACGCCCGCCCCGACAGCGACGGTCCCGAACGTGTCCGACTCGTACGTCACGAGACCCGCGAGCCACGCGAGCGCGGTGAAGACCGCGATCCCGAGGATCGAGTGCGTCCCGCGGCGGTGCCCGCCGGAGATGGTCTCGACCAGGTTGGCGACCCCCTCGGAGACGGGCGGCAGCGAGTGCGCGATGGTGCCCGAGTGGTGGTCGGCGTCGGGCAGCAGGGCCGCGCCGGCGCACACGATCGCGCCCGTGACGACGCCCACGTCCGAGACGGGGTAGATACCGAGCGTGTACGGGGCGGTCGAGGTGACCGCCACCCATGCGGCCGCGCCGCAGGCGGCGTGGTGGCCACCCATCATGATGCGTTCGTCCCGTCGGTCGTGTTCGTCCAGCAAGTGTGGTTCGCGCGGTCTGTCCGCGCGACAGCACACCCTACCCGTCAGGGACCGACACCCGACCTCACGTCT
The DNA here is from genome assembly GCF_014836745.1 of Oerskovia gallyi. Lineage (NCBI taxonomy): Bacteria > Bacillati > Actinomycetota > Actinomycetes > Micrococcales > Cellulomonadaceae > Oerskovia > Oerskovia gallyi. The sequence goes on along the minus strand of NZ_JACSQE010000011.1, from coordinate 68,385 downwards.
TGTCGGACCCTGGCGTCTACAGTGCATGAGACACCACGACGAGCAGGCGACGACCAGGACGGGAGGCAGCGCCGTGTCGGATCTGCTGGACCGGCCCCAGGAGCCCGGGAGCCCCGCGTCCGAGCCAGGTACCCCCACGACCCAGGCCGGCCGGACGGTGCATCACGCGGTCTTCGACTCGCCGGTGGGCGAGCTCACCGCGGTCGGCACGGCCGACGGGCTGCGCGCGCTGTACTTCGACGCCCACAAGCGCCGCCCCACGGGCGAGACCTTCGGCGAGCGCGACGACGACGCGTTCGAGGAGGTCCGCGTCCAGGTCGGCGAGTACTTCGCGGGGGCGCGGCGCGACTTCGACCTGGACCTGGCCCCGGTCGGGGACGGCTTCCAGAAGAAGGTCTGGGCGTTGCTCGCCCAGATCCCGTACGGCGAGACGCGGACCTACGGCGACCTCGCGGTCGCGCTCGGCGACCGGAACCTGGCCCGCGCGGTCGGCGCGGCCAACGGCCAGAACCCGCTGAGCATCGTCGTGCCCTGCCACCGCGTCGTCGGGGCCGACGGCTCCCTGACGGGGTACGCGGGCGGGCTCGAGCGCAAGCGGTTCCTCCTGGCCCTCGAGGAGTCCGACGAGACGCGCGCGAGCAGGCTCTTCTGATGGTCGCCGTCGTGCGGCGTCGTCGGGCACCTCACGTTCTGCGCGCCCGGGCCGTCTACCCGACGTGAAGCCCTTCGAACGCGTCGTCGCCGAGCACGGCGCCACGGTCCTGCGGGTGTGCCGCGCGGTCCTCGGCCCCGTGGACGCCGAGGACGCGTGGTCCGAGACCTTCCTGTCGGCCCTCCAGGCGTACCCGCGCCTCGACGAGGGGGCCAACGTCGAGGCCTGGCTCGTGACGATCGCGCACCGCAAGGCGATCGACGTCACCCGCGTCCGTGCCCGGGCCCCGATCGCGGTGCCCGACGTCGCCGGGCTCACCCACGAGCCCAGCCGCGACGGGCTCCCCGAACGGGGCGTCGAGCAGCGCGACGACGACCTGTGGCGGGCGCTCGCAGCCCTGCCGCCCAAGCAGCGCCAGGCCGTGGCCTACCACCACGTCGCGGGGCTGCCCTACCAGGAGGTCGCCGCGATCCTCGGCGGCAGCGCCGAGGCCGCGCGCCGCGCCGCCTCGGACGGCATGGCGACGCTGCGGCGCACCTACCCGCCCGCCGGCCCCTCGGCCGAGCGCGCTCCCTCCTCCGTCCGCGCCTCGAAAGGAAGTGCCTCATGAGCGACACCTCGTTCGACGACGTCGCCTTCCTCGCGACCCTCGGTACCGCTCTCGACTCCCAGGCCACGCTCTCGCGGCTGCACGACCGTCTCTCGGAGGACGCAGCGTCGTCGGGCCTGCTGGACGTCGCCTACCGCACGCTCGACACCCCCGTGGGGACGCTGCTGCTCGCCGCGACCGACGCGGGCGTCGTGCGCATCGCGTTCGACGTCGAGGGGCACGACGCCGTCCTCGACCGCATCGCCCGCACCGTGAGCCCGCGCGTCCTGCGCGCCCCCGGGCGCCTCGACCGGCTCGCGACCGAGATCGACGAGTACTTCGCGGGCGAGCGCCGCGCGTTCGACCTGCCGCTCGACCTGACCATGGCCTCGGGGCCCTTCCGGCGCGAGGTCCTGACCCACCTGCGGGACATCGGCTACGGCCGCACCGCGTCCTACGCCCAGGTCGCGGCCGCCGCGGGCAGCCCGCGGGCCGTGCGGGCCGTGGGCACCGCGTGCGCCAAGAACCCGCTGCCGCTCGTGGTGCCGTGCCACCGGGTCGTGCGCTCGGACGGCACGAGCGGCAGCTACGCGGGCGGCGCGGAGGCCAAGCGCCTGCTGCTCGCCCTGGAGCGAGCCGCATGACCACCCTGCCCGACGGCGTCGCGACCGCCCCGGAGGCCGCCGCGCCCGAGGCGGGGGCCTGGTCGCGGCACGTGCCCGTGGTGCTGCCCTTCGACGCGGCCTCGGCCCTCGCCACGCTCGTCGCGCACGCCGTGCCGGGCGTCGACCGGGTCGACCGCTCCGGCGTCGGAAGGGGGGAGGTGACCCGCCTCGTCGAGACGGCCTCGGGCGCGGCGGCCGTGACGGTGCGGCTGGCGCCCGAGGAGGTCGAGGTGCGAGGGAGCGGCTCGGACGCGGACGAGACCTGCGCCCTGGTCGCCCGGTGGTTCGACACCGACGCCGACCTCGCGACCGTGCACGCCGTGCTCGGGGCCGACCCCGTGCTGGCCCCGCTGCTCGCCGCCCGCCCCGGCCTGCGGGTCGTCGGGCACCCGTCCGGGTTCGAGGCCGCGGTCACGACGGTCCTGGGACAACAGGTCTCGCTCGCCGCGTGCCGGACCTTCGCGGGGCGGCTCGCGGCCGCGTACGGGCGCCCGGCCGCTCGTGCCGGTGAGGAGGGCCTGCGGCTCTTCCCCGACCCGGGGACGCTCGCGGGCGCGCAGGCGGCGGACCTGCAGTCCGCCGTCGGGATCACGGGCGCCCGGGCCCGCACGCTGCTCGCGCTCGCGGAGGCCTGCGCCGACGGGTTGACGCTCGCGCCGGACACGGCAGGCGACCCGGTGGCGCTCGCGGACACGCGCGCCCGCCTGCTCGCGCTGCCGGGCGTCGGGCCCTGGACCGTGGACTACCTGTCGGTCAAGGTGCTGGGGGACCGCGACGGGTTCGTGCCCGGGGACCTCGTGCTGCGCAAGGCCCTCGGTGGGATCGACGCGCGCGCCGCGGCCGCGGCGGCGCTGGCGTGGTCCCCCGTGCGGGCGTACGCGCTGTTCCACCTCTGGACGCACACGGCCTACTGACGCCCCGTGCGGACGGCGCGATACTGGACGAAGGACCACCGACCGGAAGGGATGCCCCATGAGCACGGTGACGGCAGGGACGGACGGCACGGGCACCACGAGCGTGACGGGCGCCTCGGGCACGGACCCCGACGACGTGCGCGACCAGATCGAGGCCGGCGTCCTGTTCGCCAACGGTCGCCTCGCGGGGCGCCGCTTCGCCTCGCTCGCCGAGGCCCAGGCGTGGGCGCACCCCGAGCTCGGCGACCAGGTCGTCGAGTTCAACCCGGTGTGCGACTGCTCGGTCTGACGCCTCGCTCCGCCCAGCCCGAAGCCGCCGGGCGACCTAGGGTGGGAACGTGACCCGCGAGAGCGCGCCCGACGCCGCCCGCAGCACCGCTGCGCGCGTCGACGTGCCCGCGAGCCCTCCCGCCGACGCCGCCGCCGTCCAGCCCGCCGACGTAGCCCCCGGTCGGACCGGTCCGCCTGCCCCTCGCGGCCTGCGGCACCGGCTCGTCGAGCTGGGCGACGGGTTCTTCTTCGTCTTCGCGGGCCTCGCCGCCGTGTGGCTCGCGTGGCTCGTGCTGAGCGAGTCGATCCACCTCGGCTGGTTCGCGATCCTCTACGTCGTCGCCGTGTGGCTCGTCATCGCCTACCTCGCCCTGCCGCGGCTGCACCGGATCCTCACGACGCTCTACGTGCCCGAGTACTTCATCGGCCGCACGCGCACCGCCAACGGGTTGCTGGGCGACCCGGTCAACCTCGCGCTGCTGGGGGACGAGGCGCAGGTCCGGGCCGCGATGGAGGCCGCAGGGTGGACGCTCGCCGACGACGTCACGCTCGCCTCGAGCGGACGCATCGTCGCGGCCACGCTCGGCCGGCGCAGCTACGACCAGGCGCCCGTGAGTCCCCTGTTCCTGTTCGGGCGCCAGCAGGACTTCGCGTTCCAGCAGGAGGTCGAGGGGAACCCGTCTCGCCGCCACCACATCAGGTTCTGGCGCTGCCCGCCGGGCTGGCCGCTCCCGGGCGGACGTCGCGTCGACTGGCTCGCGGCCGGGACGTACGACCGGTCGGTGGGCTTCTCCCTGTTCACGCTCCAGGTGACGCACAAGATCGAGGCCGACACCGACGAGGAGCGCGACCACGTCGTGGCGACGCTGCTCGGGGCCGACGTCGGCGTCGAGGTCGAGGTCATCGAGGACTTCTCGACCGGGTACCACGCACGCAACGGCGGCGGCGACGCGATCCGCACCGACGGCGACCTCCCCGTCGCGGACGTCCGGGGCGTCGCGGTCCCGGCGACGTCCGCAGCGGGACCCGACGGTGCGAACGCCCCCACCGAGCGCCCGACGCGCCGACCCGCGGCCACCACGGTCGGTGCGCTGCTCGTCGTGCTGGGGGTCGTTGCCGACCTGGTGTGGCTCGCGAACCTCGCGCTGCACTGGGACCAGACGCTGCGCTCGCTCTTCCTGGGCGGCAGCGTGACCCAGGCCGACATCGACGAGGCGTCCGGCCCGCTGCTGGTCCTGGTGGTGGTGCTGCTCTCGCTCGTCGCGGTGTTCCAGCTCTTCCTGGCCTGGCGCGTCCTCAGAGGCCGCAACTGGGCGCGGGACCTCGTCATGGTGCTCGCCGCGATCAGCACGACGTCGTCGTTCGTGGGGTGGGCCGTGTCCGGGAACCAGATCACGCTGAGCACCACGCTGCTCACCGTGGCGCTCGACATCCTGATGCTGCTCACGCTCTCGAGCCGGGACGCCGCGGCGTACGCGCGGGACGCACGCACCGAGCGCCGGCTCCGGCGTGAGCGGCGCCGTGCCGGAGGGCGCGGCTAGTCGAAGTTCGGGTCGCCGTTGATGTTGAACGTGTCGGCGACCCACGGGAAGACCCAGGTGAACAGGACGGCCACGACCGCCGCCACCAGGACGAGCGACTGCAGCACCTGCCAGAAGCGGTTGCCCGGCAGGTGCCGGAAGATCCACCCGTACATCACTGCACCCCCGGGTCGTTGAGGACTTGCTCGGGCATACCGTCGGCGCGGTCCATCCAGCCGACGAACGTCGCGTAGGTGATCCACCGGTGGGAGTTGCCGAACTCCCCGAGCGTGGGGGAGTGGCACGTCGTGAGGGTCAGGATCCGCTCGGTCGGCTCGACGCCCGGCTGGTTGGGCACGGGGGCGAGGACCTCGACCTGGCTCGGCAGGACGATCTCGTGGCTCGTGACCTCGTACACGTACCAGGTCGTCGCGGTCTCGACGATGACCTGGTCACCCTCGACGAGCTCGTTGACGAACCGGAACGAGTTGCCGTACGTGCGCCGGTGCCCGGCGAGCGCGAAGTTGCCGACCTCACCGACCTGCTGGGTCTGCATGTAGTGCCCCGCGACGGCCTTGTTCAGCAGCGCGGTCGTGGTGCCCTGGACGATCGGCATGGTGTTGTCGGTCTTGCCGTACCAGGTGGGGACGATGAGCGCGCCGATCGTCTCGCCCTCGGCGACCGCCTCGGGGACCGGCGGGGCGTCGGTGCGCAGCTCGGCGGCGACCTCCGGAGCCGGCGGAAGCGTCTCCTGGAACTCGGTCATGATGGTCGACGCCGCCTGGCTCGACTGGACCGTGGTCCACCACAGCTGCCACACCACGAACAGGCCGACGACGATGCCGAGCGTGATCAGCAGCTCGCCCAGCACGCCGAACGTCGTGGAGACGGCGCCACCACCCGAGCGGCCGCGCGTGCGATGGCTGGTGTGCCTCACGAACCCTCTTCTCCCGATCGAGCCACGGCGACCCTGTCGGATCGACTTCACAGCCTAGTCGGTCGGGCCGCTCCCGGAGGCGCGCGCGGGAGGGGGAGTCGGGGCAGCAACAACGAAGCGGACCTGGTTTCCCTGGTCCGCTTCGCGGTTCGCTGTCTCAACGAGTGTCCGGAGGGGGACTTGAACCCCCACGCCCGATAAAGGGCACTAGCACCTCAAGCTAGCGCGTCTGCCATTCCGCCACCCGGACGGGTGTCCTGCTGCCGGTGTCGCCACCGGGTCTCGCACAACGAAGCGGACCTGGTTTCCCTGGTCCGCTTCGCGGTTCGCTGTCTCAACGAGTGTCCGGAGGGGGACTTGAAC